>CAZVPE010000037.1:0-33716 GCA_964628155.1 uncultured Polyangiaceae bacterium
CCGTTTCCTGGTCGTTGAACGCGTAGTGTTTGACGGTCGAGACGATTCGGTTCGATTGAATACCGCGCACGAGCGCACCGACCATGGTGCCGGCGAGCAGCGGATCCTCGCCGCCGTATTCGAAGTTGCGGCCGTTGCCAGGCTCGCGCACCAGATCCACGCCGCCCGCGAGCATGACGTTGAACCCCGTGGCGCGCGCCTCGCTGCCGATCATCGCCCCGCCTTGCTCGACTAGCGGCGCGTTCCATGTCGAGGCAGCGAGAATCCCGGAGGGAAGGATCGTGCGCTCGAGCGCGGGGGGCGCCTCGCCCTGGGTCGCGACACCGCTGCCCGCGTCCGATTGCCATTGCGGCGTGAGGCCGAGCCGAGGCACACCACGCACGACGCCCGCAGACTGCGGCCTCGCCTCGGGAAAGCGGTACTGATTCCAGTTCTTTTGGACCCCGAAGTAGCCGGTGACGAGAGTGAGCTTCTCCTCTTGGGTCATGGCCGCGATCAGGCGATCGGCGCGCTCGTCGGGGGAGAGCGAGCGGTCCAGCCATGCCGCAAGCGTAGGCGCGGCGGGCGCCGACGGGGGCGAGTTGGTCCCGTGCGCCGCGCACGAAACTCCTGGCCATCCGAGGCCAATAAACACGACAGCGCCGGAAAGGGCACTCAACGACAGGCGAGGCGTTCGAAGGGAGTTCGCGATAGCCACCGCGGATGACGTAGCAGAGCCATCCTGAGCCGAGAAGGGCACGTCGTACTACGCCATCGGGCAACCGCCCGCCTCGATCGGTTCCAGCTGACGAGCGGGCGAAGCGACGAGACCGGTCGCGAAGGCCACCGACAGAACGAGCATCGGCGGCGCCGCCGAATCAGAAAAAGGAGGTGCACGCCAGCGATCCTCGAGGGCGGCGGGGGCGCCCGGCCCTCACGGTCCGAGCGGCACGACCGGAGGACACCGAGCGACCGTGCCTCGCGAAAAGACTCTCGGGCGCGTGCTCATTGTGCGGATTGGGTCGCGCATCCGAGCGCGATGCCGAGCGAGGCGCCCAGCGTATCGCCTTGGATCGTCGCGCAGCTCGAGGGGCAGACTTGGATTCTCGTGGGTGCCTGCGGATTGTCGTAATTCCAGCCTGCCCCGCCGCCGCTGCAGTCGCGATTGTAGGGCAGTGTCGTGGTCTGACCGCCTGATCCCGTATACACCACGTTCACTTTGCCAAAGTCCAACTTTTGATTCGTCGGAGAGGTGGGAAGTTGCAGATCGCACGAGATCGTCGCCCCTCGAATCACACCAAGAGCAGCCTCGAAATCGGCCTCGATCTGCTGCGCGGCGCAGCCGGCGTCCCCGCAGCTGCCGCCTGTCGCCCCCGCGTCGGCGGACACGAAGAACGGTTGGCCCGTAGCACCCGCTTCGGCGATCGTGGCGAGCTTCTTGAGATCGGAGGCCTTCCCGATTCCGATGACGTAGGTCGGAATGCCCGGCGCGGCATCTTGCGCCGTGCCGGCGACATTCGGTACCGAGCTGCCGCATCCGTTGGGCTCCCCGTCCGTGACGAGGACGACCGCCACTTTGGCTCCCGGCGTTTGCGCAACCTGCTGCGCCGCGTACTGGAGCGCGCCCTGCAACGCGGGCTGGGTCGGAGTCTCACCGCTCGGCGATATGGCGTTGATCGCGGTCGCGAATGCGGTCGAGTTCGGGAGGGCCGTCACCGGCACGAGCGGAGCGAAATACGCGGCCACGTTGCACTCATCCGGCTGCATGAAAAACTGCAGTGACGCCGAAATGCCCGCCGATTTCGGGTCGGCGAAGAAGGCCTCGAGCGCCGGAACCAGGGCGCTCCATTTGGTCTGTCCGCCGCCGATGGAATCGCCCATGCTGCCGGAGCGATCGAACATGAACACCAGCACGACGGGGACCTGCTTCGCCTGCGAAACCGTCGAGGCGCACGCGCCGTCCAGCCCGGGCGCCGGTGCTCCGCCGTCGCCGATCGCGCCCGGGCTGCCGAGCCCTGAAAATCCGCCGCTTCCCGCGGCGCCGGAGGCAGCGGGCCCCGGTTCCCCCGGGGGGCCGCCTCCTCCTGCGTCCACGTCGAATCCACTTCGGGTCGCGTTGCTCGCGCAACTCACCGCGGCGGCCGCAGTCGCGGCCGAAAGGGCGGCGAGCGTGAGAAAGCCCGTCAAGAGTGCTCGGCGTCGCGGATCGCTCATGGCTGCCCTCTTGTTTTCGTAGCGTCGCGGGGTCAGGCTGTCAAGTGGCCTTACCACCACACCAAACCGAGACACGGCGACCGAAGTGTGCGCACCGGTCAACCATCAAGGGTGGTCGATCAGCCGCCAGCAATCGAAAGCGATACCCGCGGAAAACGCGGCTACAAGCTTTCGAGATATGCCGTCAGATCCGAAAGGTTCGCAGAGCTGAGCTGCGCGGTCGTGCCGTGACCGGAGGTCGAGCACGCGCCGAATCGGTCGGCGATGGTCGCTGCGCACCCGTTGTGCATCAAAGGCGTCCGCCAGCCCACCCCGACGAGCGGCGGGACTTGAAATGCATTCGAGATTCCGCCGTCGGCCAGTAAGCCTTGATCCGCCGTACCGACGTCGACTGTCTGATTGTTGGTGAAACTGGCTCCCGAATGACACTGGGTACAGCCGGCCGAGCCCTGAAAGAGGACGCGACCCCGCGAGGCCGCGTTCTCGTCCACCCAGCTCGGAGCGCGGGGAGCCGGAATCGACTGAACCCAGGAGCTGAGGACCTCTTTCTGCGTCGCCGCGAGCGGCACGCCGCTCATCCGATGGGTGTACACGTCGTCGATGAGCACTCCCATCGTCGTCTCGTCGCCCAGCCAGTGATACGGCGCGGTTCCGGCGATCGTCCCCCGAAGCGACGGGGTGCGGCGAGGCATTCCGTCCAGTAGCCATACGTGGCCGTCGTCGCCGCCCTCGGGGTGGCACGACGCGCACGCCAAAAGACCGCCCGCCTGGGTGTGGAAGATATCGAAGCCGGAATCGGCGCGCGTTGTGTTGGAGAGGACGATGGGCGCCTCGTTTGGCGCCGTAGCGAAAACCAGCGTCGCCGGCTCGCGCGTCTGGGCGATAAGGTCACCGCTCCCGTCGTACGCGACCGCGATGACGGAGTTGCCCACGGCGGTAGAATTCTCCACCGCGCCTTGCACGATGGTATAGACGGTGCCGAGCACCGAGAATCCATCTCCGGCCGCCGCGAGAGCGACTGTCGTTCCATCGGGCGAGAGCGCCACGTCCACAGGAAGAACGGCTGCAGGGATCGTGGCGGTGGTGGTGGTCCCGCTGCTGCTCGTCGACCCAATGACGCTTTCCACGATGGGCCCCGGCAAGGGAGGCAGCAAAGGCGGAGGCGGCGTCGACGCGTCGTCGTCCGATGCTCCTCCGTCCGACGAGACTTCGGCAAACCCGACTCCCCCTCCGAAGCCGGTGTATCCCCCGGGAGCCTGGGTGTCGATGTTCGCAAGGGATTCCAGTTGGTACGACGTGATCGTCCCGCCGGCCGCGCCAGCGATGGTGCGCCAAGCGACATGGGCGGCGACGCCGAAGTTTGGCCACGGGCCATGTGCAGAGCTGAGAATGTCGCGGCCCGATATCGTTCCGTCGCTCGCGATATGGAGGAGCGTCGCCGATCGAAAAAGCGAGACCGTCAGCGACCCATCGCTCTGCACGAGGACATCGCGCATGTCCCGCTCGACGACGAACGAGCGCGCGGCAGGCCCCCCTGCTGCCGGAAACGCCACGAGCTCGCCCGTGGCACAAGCGACCCACACGAAGTCCTTCGCGGCGTCGAACGCGACGCCCCGCGGCGCGGGACAGACCGCCCTTCGCGACACGATTGTTCCGGCGTTCGGGTCGATGGTCACGAGCGCTCCGCCGCTTCGGAGCGCGACGTGCACGCGCCCGGCTCCGTCTTCGGCCAATCGGCCCGGCTCGTCGCCGGGTTGAAGCGCTATCGTGTACTTCAACGACCGAGCAGTGGTATCGGCGACATACACCGCGTCGCGGTCCGGGTCAGCCGCTATTGCGGTGTGCCCGTCGTGGGAGAGGAGGAGCGTGCCACCGGAAATGGGCGGAGGGGGCGTGGTCGCCGTCACGAGGGCGCCGAAAGACGGCGCGGCAATCGGGGCGACGGCAACTCCGGTAACACCTCCCCCGCACGGGCCGGGACCGCACGCGGAGGGCCCCGGGAACGGGCCCGGTTCCATAGCGGAGGGGGATGGGGACGCGTTGCCGACCGACGCGGAGGTGCACCCACTCGCGATCGATGTACCGACGGCCCACGCCGCGACCGCCCACGGAGAAGCGATCTGCAATCCGTTCTTGATGCTCTTCATCTGGCTACCCCTCAGCGATTGGGAGCATCTAGTGTGCCTCGCGTCAAAACGACGACTTGCCCCCGATGACATGTGCCAACTTGCGCCGCACAGCGACGGCGTGATCGCGGTCCGGCGAACCAAGGATACCACTCGGCGTCGGCCGCAGTGCGGCCCGGATCCTACGAGACAATGGCCGGCCGAGGCCGATTCCGTGGTTGTGCAGACCTGATGCAGACCGAATCTGCCGAACCCGATGGAAGGTCACGGGGCATGGCGTGCCACCTGGCTAAAATCCGCCGCCGAACTTGATGGTCTGCCTCCCGGCCACGGTCTCCACGCCGACATTGTACGGGTGACCGTCCTTGGCATTCCAGACGAGATCAACCCTCGCCGCCCCATTGACCGGCGAGTCAAATCGTGGCCCCTGAACCGCCAAGGCTTGGAGACTTCCCAGGTACTGGAGCACCGATGCCTGCGGACTTCTGAAGAGCCCGATCTGCCCGGGAGCGACGTAGAGGCCTGCCCCGAAAACGAGATGCAATGAAGGGCGAAGCGGAAGAGCGTACGTAAACGCGGCTCCGATGCCCGCGTCGATAGGGCAACCGAGCTGCGTGAATCCGCTCAGCACGAGCCTCGGCGTCAGACGCAATTCCGAATAGTGCTGGACGGGAATGCCAGCCACGGAGTTGCCGACGTCGTCTTCGCGCGAAACGCAGTTCGGAAAGGCACTCGCCTTGGGGATGACGCTCCCGACCAGCGATAGCCGAAGGGGTGCCGACAGCAGGATCCCTGAGACATCGCCCGCCCCTCCGGCTCGATCGCCGAAGGGGTTCTGCGGAAGCGAAATCGCAACCGGCGCAGTCGACGCAGACACTTGGGCCAGCGCCAGCGGAGATGCGGACAGCGCGCCGACCAAGGCTGTCGAAGCCAGCGGAAACACGATGCTCCTCATGTTCGCTCCCTCCAACGCTAGCAGGCGCTCCCTGTCGGGCAAGACAACCCGTCGGCTCTTGGGAGCCGCGCGAGGGATGGCCGCAAAAGCAGTGGGCTGCTGCCGTACTATACTGATTGCCGTGAGCCGTCCGTCACGCCGTTGGATGCGTCTGGCGCGACTGCTCGTCACGTGTCTGGCATTCGTTCTGGCGCGTCCCGCCGCGGCCGAACCGGGCGCCTTCGATGGCATCGTGCTGGTCGCCGGCACGCGCTTCGCTGCCGAGGTGCCGTCTGCCACGGAAGAGACCTCGTCGAGTCCGTCGCGAGTCCCATCGCGACGAACCCCGGCGGCTCACGACCTCTCGCCTGACGATTTACGCGCCGCGAAGCTGCCGTCGCCGCGCGCACGCATCGCCCGGAAGTATCTTCGCCACTGCGCGCTCCTCTGCTGAGAAGCACGACGCACGTTCGTCGCCCGCCGAACAGCAAAGGAGAGAGAACATGTCGAGACAAGCTCGACGTAACGGCGTCGTCGCGTGGTTACGTCGCTGGATTGGGTCAAGAGTTTGGCGCCTTCTTTGGCGTACGTTGGGCGCGCTCGCCATCGGGTGGGGCGCCGGGTTCGGGCCCCGGATCGCACCGCCCCCACCGCGACCGCCCCCGCCGATCGAGCAGGTGGAAGAAAACGGGGACGTAGTGGCGGAGAAATAAGCGCGGACCGGTTGCAATGGATGTTCCCGCACGGCGGGATCTCGGAATCAGTCGACGTCGATGACGGGGCGCACCTCCACCGTGCCGCCGCTTTGCAGGACGGGGCACCCCTTGGCCAGGTCTGTCGCCTCGTCCAGGCTCGACGCGCTCACCATGAAGTAGCCCCCCGTCACGTGATCGTTACCGAAGGTGCCTTCGACCGTTGTCTTGTCCGCAGTGACGCACACTCCGCCAGTTTCGAGCTGGGCGCCTGTCACGGAGCACCCCGCTGCGTTCAGCGCCTGAGCCCACGAGTGCCACTTTTCGCCGCTCTCTCGCGCTTGATCCGGCGAGCGGGGTTTCGCCAGGAGATTCTTCGGCGCCCAGAACAGCAGCATAAACGACTTCATCGGGGACCCTCCGACCAGGGCATTACTTTACGAGCCGGGTGAGCCGATGCCAATCGGGAAGCCGACGACGAAAGCTTCGAGGGCCCTTTCTGGAGAGAGAGCTTCGATCCATTCGCGAATCTTCACGGAGCCCTGGCACACCGAAAGCCCATGAACTGGTCGTGATTCTGCAGGTAGAGGCTGCCTCGCTGCGGAGCAAGCAATTCCCATTTCGGGCCGCTGCCCGTCCGAATCACTTTCGAACGCTGGCCCGGAGAGAGATTCGCGCAATCGATGCACGGCACAACGTACGTATCGACGTACGCGGCATACCAGTCCAGGACCCACTCGGACATCTCGCCAGCCATGTCGAGTTGCCCCCAGTATCCGGCTCCGAGGCTCGGCGTACCCACCGGCGCAATGCTCGCCACCGTGCAGGGCTGCAACGTACCGGTCGGGTAATAACAATTGTCGACGTTGTCGCCGTAGATCGCATACTGGCTGGCCGTCCCGGGGTCGGTCGATCCCCAGGGGTACTCGCGCTGCTGGCTCCCCCCAGCCGCCGCATATCCCCACTCTGCCTCGCTTGGCAGAAACCCGCCGTCCCAGATGCAGAACGCGCACGCCTCGTACCAGTTGACGCAACCGATGGGCAGATTCTCCCGGGCGCCCGGCGTCGTCGTCCACGTGCTCAACGTCTCGGCGACGTACGGATTGCCGGCGTCGTCATGGCTCAAGATATTGCACGAGCTCAAGCTCGCGTTCCACACGTCCGCCGCGCCTGACCCGGTCGCGATGTATGGGCTCCAGGCCGTTGCGTCCCAGCCGGTCTCGTAGGTCCCTGGGATCACGTTGGCCAATCCCAGACCCCCATTGAGGTGCGTGTGGATGCCGCTTCCGGGGACGGGCGGCGCGCCCGTGCTGCCCGTCAGATATTGGATGTACTGGCGAAAGCGCCCGACCGTCACCAAGTACTTGTCCAGGCGGAAGCTGCTCACCGTCGCTGGGTCGACCTCGTGCGCAGCGCCGCCGTCAGCGGCAAGCACGGGGACGCCGGCATCGAGTGGATCGTACGTCCGGTAGTAGGTCCCGCCCGTCACCTCCAAGCTCGTGCAGCAGCTCTCGGTCCCAAAGCCTCCCGGACCACAGTTGTCCATTCCCGGACCGCCCGGCAGGCAGCTCGTGCCGGACGTCGTCGAGCTAGCGCAAGCGCCCGCCGTGCAACTCCCCGTGGAGCACGACCAGGGGGGGCCCCACGTCCCGTCTGGACCGCAGGTCTGGACGCTGTTGCCTGAGGAGCACTTGGTGGTGCCGCTCGAACAGACACCGCAGCCGCCTGCTCCATTGCAAAACGGCAAACTCACGGGGCACGCGCCCGTGCCGCCCCACTGGCCATTCGCGTTGCAGGTCTGCACACCCGCGTCCGAACACTGGACCGCGCCGAGTGTGCAGCCCTTCGAGCCGTCGCTCGCGCCGTCTGCGCTGGTGGCATCCGCGGCGGAGCCGTCGTCGGTAGCGACCTGCACGACGGTACCGTCGGTCGGCGCCCCATCTGCGCTCGAATCGGTCGAGTCCGGGGCACGCTCGCCGGAGCCTGTTTCCTTGCGGGATGGAGGCCCGCGAGGCGTCGACGGGGAGCAAGGCCGGTTCTTCGGCGACGGCACCGCAACCAAGAAGAACGAGGGCGGCCACGGCCGAAGCGCAGGGGCGGCCCTTCATGCGCCCGCGTCCCCTTCCACGCTCGGGCACGTCACGGCCGGGCTGTCCGCCTGCCCCTGCTCATGAAATGCGCCTGTCGAGTCGATGGAGTCGGAGAAAGAAGAATTCATCGTGTTTCGACACAATGCGATGACGCCAAGTAGTTCCCCCAGCAAATGAACTGGCTTCGCCGACGCGAACGCCGAGGCAAGCTCCATGATTTTACGGTTTTAGAATGCCGCACGCTACCTCTACCCGCAACACAGGAGTGCTCGTGGCGTGGATCGCGGCCGGCCTCCTTTCAGCATCCATCGCCCGCGGTGCAACGTCGGCGCCGTCGAACGGGCGACACGTCTCGTGGACCGCGCCGCAGGACTGCCCGACCGAGGCCACCGTGCGCGCCGCCGTGGAGACGATGGTCGGAGCGCAATCACTGATGGAAAGCGGCTCGGATGTCACCGCCGAGGGCATCGTCACTGCAGATCTCCGGGGTTTCACGCTGCAAGTGCGTGTGGAGAGAGACGGAGTCTCCGAAGCGAAGACCATCGCGGCGGCAAGCTGCGCGACACTTGCAGACGCCTATGCCGTGATCGTCGCATTCGCAATCGATCCGAGCGCCGAAGCGCGTGTCGCCGAGCCGGCGCCACCGGCTTTCGATGCGGAATCTGCCGTGTCACCCGCGCACGAAGACCCCGCCCGGGCAAGACCACCAGGGGTCCGGGCGACCATCGTCGCTCCCTCCGCTCCAATGCAGGCGCCGCCCATGGGCGTTGGGCCCTTCCTTGCAACCGCGGCCCGGGATCGATGGCCGGCGCGAGCTTCTCGATCTCACGCGCGAGGGTACGGGCACGCGTGATGAGGCCGCGTAACTGGGCATCCTTACCTCGGTAGCGGGCCTGCGCGATGAAGCTTCGGCGAATGCTCGTCGCCGTTCGTCTTCCGTCATGCCGCTTGCGGGCGCTTAAAAAGCTGCGTCTTGGTCAACGACCAACCCGTCGGGAGCTTGATCTCGTCGCGCCGGATTCGCTCGTACTCTTCCGGCGTAATCTCGGCGATCACCGTCGGAAAAGGCAGCGACGCCGACGCAGCGAAGGCGTAAGGCTCGATGCTGCCCGTGGAGACAGTGGCCGCGTTCACTTCGAGAAGCTTGATGGGCTCATCCAGCGCGTCCTCGTCGTCAGAAACGATGCGGATGACCTGCGTGAGGTCGGACTCCACGCCGAAATGCCATTCGGCGAGCTCGCGTACTGCCTCGTCCTTTGTGCGCGCCATGGGCCTAAAAGATAGCACGACTCCGCTGGTGCGGCCCGGCTGCTTGGTCGTCGATCAGCCTGCGGTCGGCAACCGGTTGACCTTCGGCATCGACTTGGACCAAAGGGATTGGCGCTCATGAGTCCTATCGACGGACCGCCAATGGGTGCGCGCCCAGAGGTCCAGCGCGGCGACCTCTTCTGGATCGCCCCGGACGGCTCGCGAGGGCCCGCCCCGAGCTACTCCCATCCCCACGTGGTCGTGCAAGACGACGTTTTCAACCGCTCGCGCATCACGACGGTGGTCGTATGCGCCCTGACGTCGAACCTGCACCGCGCCGGCGAGCCGGGCAACGTCCTGCTGGAGGTCGGCGAGGGGAACCTTCCCGAGCAGAGCGTGGTGGTCGTGTCGCAAATCTCGTCGGTCGACAAGAGCCGCCTGGGCGAACGGATCGGGTCACTGTCCGGCGCACGGGTGGACCAGATTCTGGCGGGCCTGCGATTTCAGCAGGCTTCGTTCTTCGGGCGATGACGGCACGCGCCCGGACTTCGGGTCGTTGCTGTGCACTGCCGCCACCTTGTCGGCCGTCACGCGCGTGGCGTCCGTCGGAACCGTGGTGCGGTCACCGCACGGCGCAATCCGTGAGGGCTCGAATCGCCGCGTAGTGAGGTCGCCACGCGCCCCAGACAAACTCCGCCCAGCGACGCGTGGCTTGCGCGTGCTCCTCGGGGCCCGTCGCGGACGCGACATCCTTTGCCGTGATGCCCTCGAGGAGCGGTGGCTCGAGCCAGTCAGATGCACGCTTGAATCGAGTGAGTTGCGCCATGACGCGCGCGACGTGCGTCGGGGCCACGCCGCGCTCGATCACCAGACAGAGGCCCACGAGGTGGACCCAAACGGACTGCACCGCCGCGCGCGACCCCCTCGAAGGGTGCTGGGCCATGTACGCGTCCACGCTGAGGCGTCGCGCCGTTAAGTGGCCTTCGTCCGAGAACGCCCGGGCCATCACGATGCCGTACGCCGCCCAGCAGGCCGGGGAGGAGCCGCCGTAGGGGTCGGTGGGCCCGTCGATACCGTCAAGCTCGACGGCGCAACCTGGGCAACGCGATTTCATGACCCCCGCGACCGTTCAGCCCATTCGCTCCTGACCCTCGTCAGCCCCTCGTACTCCTCGGCCGTGTCGGTCACGATGAAGACGACGCGGGTAACGTGTCGGCATCGCTTAAGATGGACGTCCCCAATGCCCGTGCCGTGTAGCCGCCATCGGCGGCCTCCTCAACCACGAAGATGATCTCGCTCACGGAGGTTAGGATAGCGCCGACGCTAGGTCAGGGTAGGCACGTGCCGACTTCGACGCTCCCTCGCTCCGGAGCTTGACCGCGCTCGAGCTTTCCGAGCCTTGCCACAGTCGGCGTGGCCTGAACGTCACCTCCGACGGCGCCGTGACAAGCGCCACCCGTCGGATCCACGCGCGGGACTACCTCAGCCGGGTCAGCGGGTGACTGCCGGCTCGACGCCAGCGCTCTTCCTGCGCTGCGCGCCATGTCCGTACTCCGAGTGGAGACTGGGCGGCGTAGCCGGCGCAGGTAGCGTCGTGTCTTTCGCGCAGCTCGAGTTGGACGCCCTGCTCGCCGATGCGACCAAGCGCACCGAGGGCGACATCGACTGGGCTGAGGACGAGGACCAGAAGCACCAGCACACGTACACCGAGCAGTACCGCGACAAGGACGCCTACGTGCCGCAGGACATCACCGCGGTCGTATTGACGCCGGAGCCCGCCACCCCGGACATCTGCTGCGGGTCGAAGCCACCGCGTCTACCGGCCGCATATCGTGGCGGCGGGCGCACCGTGCGGACGTGGATTGCCATTCTCACCGCGGCGAGGTAACTGGACCCTCCGAGGGGTTTTCATGCGCGGAATCGCGATTCAGGTGAGCACGTTCGTCGGCGTGCTGCTGAGCACGCTCGTGGGAACCGGCTGTCGGGGATCGGGATCAACCGGGGGAAACGGCCAGCCCTGCACCAACACGCCTGGAAGCCTGCTCGGGCCACTGACGTGCAACTCTGGTCTCGTCTGCAACTTGGGCATGAAGCCGACCGCGGTCTGCCAACCGCCCAACACGAACGGCGTCGGAGGCCCCTGCGACGGACTCATAAACTGCCAGGTTGGCCTCTGGTGCGAGGCGGCCTACCAGCTCACTTGCATGGCGCCGCTCCCGATCGGTGCGACGTGCATCGAGCTCGGGGCATGCGGGTTGAATGGCGCCTGCCTGGGTGACGGCAGCGGGTCCTCCGTGTGTGTGGCCGCCGGGGGTGAGGGCGAGCCGTGCAACAGTTTAGATGCATGCGCCGACGGGCTCACGTGCGCGAAGGTGAACGGTGGCTCGCCGACGTGCGTCGGCGCCGGCAACTCGGTCGCTGTCGCGCCGGGGGACGCGGGCGATTCGGGTGACGCGACCGCGGCGATCACGGAGGGCGGGGCCGAGGCCGGGACGATCCCGGACGCTGGCGAGGTCGATGGGACATCGGACGATGGGGGTCCAGCGGACACGGCGTTCGTCGCGGACCGTACGGCCTCAAGCGACGCCTCCACGAGCGATGATTCGGACGTGGCGGACGCAGATGCTGCGATGATGGGCCTCGATGCAAACGGTCCCCTCGACGCGGCGAGCGGCGGAGACTGACCGTAGACGCGATAGGATGCCCAATGGGCCGTGCCGCGGCCAAGGGCCCGGCGTGTCACAACCCTACCCTTTTGGCCATCCCGTACTGTCCGAAAAGCCGTCACCGACGGTCATGCAGCCTCGCGCCGGTAATCGCAAGTTCGTTCTCTTTTCCTCTGCGTTTCTCACCACACACCCGAAACTCCGACGCCGCCGCTATTCGCAGCGACCCACGGCACGATCGAGCTGAGACCCGCCCCGGTCTTGTGATCAGGCGAGATGACGACGAGGAGCGCTCCCGCGAGGAGCACCCCACCGCCAATTCCGGCGATCGTCCAACCGAGCTGGACCTGGTCCTTGGCGTTATTGAAGTCGCTGCTGGCCTGGGCATACGCCGATGAGTCTGAGGGTGCAGCGGCATTTGCCGCGCGATTTTTGGCGTCATTCGCTGCGTTCACTCCGGTGGCCGCAACGACGCCTCCCGCAGCGCCGCCCACGAGGCCGGCGACGGCCACGACGTAGCCCCACGTCCGCATCGGGTTAGACGAGACCTCACGGTCCGAAGTGGGGACCGGCGTCACCGGGGGCGGTGCGGACGGCGCGGTTGCCGGGGCCGTTGGTTTCTCCGGTTTGGCCACTGCATCGGGACCGCTCACCGGATCGAGCCGAAGGTCAAGCTCGATTCGGGCCAGTCCCTCGACCTTGAGTTCGCGGACCTGAGGCGTATATCCAGAGACCAGTGCCTCAATCGTGTGCGTGCCGGCCGTGACCAGGACGGGCTCGGCAAGTGGCGTCTTGCCGACCAGTTTCCCGTCAACGCGCACCTCTGCGAAGGCGGGCACCGTTCGAATATTGACGGCACCGATTCGTGCTCGTTGTCGCTCGATTTCTGCGGCGACTTCCTTTCGTCGGTCCGGCGGCACGGCCGCCGCGCCCTGCGCGAGGTACATCTCGAACGCCTGAACGGCTTCGACCGAGCGCCCGAGGGCCACATTCACCCGGCCGATGTTGTAGAGCACAGCAAACGCGGGCGAGCTGCGGTAAGCCGCCTCGAACTCGTCGGCTGCCTCCTGAAACCGTTCATCGTCAAACGCAGCGAGTCCCTTTTCATAGTGCTCGTGTGCGACCGCTCTCGGATTGTTCTGCGCCCACGCCAGGGAGGCTTGCAGGGGCGAGCACAGGAAAAGAATCACGAGGAAGCAACGGGTCATGGTGCGTGTATTCATCAGCCCTCTGAGCAGTCTTGTGCCCACGCGGATTTCAGTAAGGGTTGGACCGGTCGATCTTGGTGCGGTGAGTCGGCGCGGGCGGCGCCGCGGTGCTGCTCGTCTCGGGTTGCGCGGAAAGCGCGGGGGCCGGCGGGGGGGACTGCCGCACGGGAGGGAGCACGGGACTGGGAGACAGGGTCGACAATCTTCCACCGGGCGCCGGGCCCCGAGGCTTGCTCGAAGTGCTCTCGGACGGTTCAGACGTCGCCCGCGCTCCCCCGTCCGGCGGCTCGTACCATCCGGAGGGTGCTGGCGTGTCCGAGCGCGAGACCCGCACCTGCGTCGGGGACGGGACCCCAGACGCCGCGGTCGTCCCCGAGGCGGCGGCCGAGCTGTCGCGCATGCGAGCGCTGGGACGCAGCCCGAACACTGTCACTGCGGCCGCGGAGGCCACCACGAGGACGCCCGCGAACACCCACTTCTTGGGCGATCGCCTCGCGACGCCGTTAGCCAACGGCTTGCTCTTTGAGGCGGTCATGCCTGTTCTTTCGGCCGCCACAGACGCGGCGCCCCACGCCGCCGTCGCCGACATGGGCTGCGTAGGCGCGTGGCCCAGCGAGTCGCGATCGGGCGGAACGGATGTTCGCCGCGCGAACGGGATGAGCGCGTCGGCCAAGGCCGCCACCGTGGCCAACCGCGCGTCCACGTCCTTGGTCATCGCCCGTTCCACGAGCGCGACGAGTGCTGGGGGAAGACCCGTGCGGAGCGTCCCGAGCGGCGGCGCCTCGGCGGTCAGGATTTGATGAATGACGTGCAGGAAGCGCTCACCCTCGAACGGCTTATGGCCGCTCAGGAGCTCGTAGAGAACGACTCCGAGCGACCAAACATCCGTTCGCGAATCGACTTCGGAGGCCGCGCGCGCTTGCTCGGGGGACATGTAGTGCGCCGTTCCGAGCGTCGCGCCGGTTCGAGTCACTCGGCTCCGGTCGGGGGTACGAATCTGGGCAATCCCGAAGTCGAGAACTTTGACGCGATCGCTCCCGTCGCCCGCGTCCGTCACGAAGAGATTCTCGGGCTTAAGGTCGCGATGCACGATCCCCGCCTTGTGCGCGACCGCGAGCCCGCGGCAGGCTTGGAGGACCAAATCGGCGGCGCGCATCACAGGAAGCGGCCCGAGCCGCCGCAGGAGCTGCGAACAGTCTTCCCCCGGAAGAAACTCCATCACGAGGTATGGAGCGCCATCCGCCGAGCGCCCAGCGTCGGTCACGGCGATCAGGTTCGGGTGCTCGAGCCCTCCGGCCGTCTTCGCCTCGCTTTCGAAGCGCGCGAGCACCTCGCGGTGGGCCGCAAACTCGGGGAGCAGAAATTTCACAGCGAAGCGACGGCTCAACTGCGCGTGACGGGCCTCGTAGACGGCACCCATTCCGCCCTTGCCAAGCAGTTTGACGATGACGTACTTACCCACGACCGAGCCGATTCGGGGATCGTCGGGATCGCTACCGGCCGCCGGGCTCCGGGCCGTGTGCTCGATGTCGCCCATGGGCTAATGTGCGCCCTGGGAAAGACCGCGGTCCCGATCGTGCCCCGTGCGCGCGGAGGGGGGTGTCATCGACATCGCGTTTTGCTCGCTGCCCCGGACTCTAGCCCCCTTCCGCATCTTGCGAAACCGTGGACGGCCCGCCAGTCCCGCGCGCAGCCGAGGGCGTCCGCGTCTGACGGTGCAAGGACCACGCACATTGCTGTCCGTCACCAACCGAAGGCGATCGCATAACGTCTTCTCCTCGGCCCTCTGGCCGTGTGGACCTAAAGCAACCTGGACGCCAAGAGCTGGCCGTCCGCAAGACACAAGAAAAGCTGACAAAGCACGCTTTCGCGGCAAATACTGACGACGCCTCATCGCCAGATGACGAGAGCTCGTCATTCGGTCACTTCACCGGTTCGGACGGACGCTGCCCTCGGATTCCGAGGGCATCGAGCCGACTGGACAGGGTCGTACGCGCAATGCCCAGATCGCGTGCTGCTTGGGCGACGACACCCCCCGACTGCGCTAAGGCTCGGCGCAGAACGCTCTGTTCGCGCTCGTCGAGCCTTGCGCGCTCCGCTTGCAGATGCTGCCACTCGATGCCAAGCGGAGGGGATGGTTCCTCGTCGACGCTGGCGAGCAACGGAGGTGGTTCCTGGCCGAGGTCACGGGCCTCGAGGTGTTCCGGCGTGAGCAGCGTGGCTTCGGGATCCCGAGCGACGGCGCGTTCGCGCGCGCGCTCGATTGTCCTCTCGAGCTGGCGCACGTTGCCCGACCACTCGAGCTCCCTTGAGACCAACAGCCTACGAAGCGGGACCGATAGCGTCCACGTCCGGCTGGCGTCCACGCGCCGAAGCGTCGCCTCCGCGAGCGCTGGGATATCACCACGCCTCTCGCGCAGCGGAGGCAGGTCGACAGTCACGGCCGCGAGGCGGTAGTAAAGGTCTTCCCTGAAACGGCGCTCGCGGATGGCTGCCCGCAAGTCGCCGTTGGTCGCGGCGATGACCCGCACACGCGCGCGCTTCGGCTCGGCGCGATCGTAGCCGAGGGGCCGGTACGTCCCGAATTGGGTGAAGTCGAGCAAGAGCTGCTGCGCATGGGGAGGCAGGTTGAGGAGCTCGTCGAGAATGAGCGTCCCCCCGTCCGCGAACTCGACGAGTCCGACCCGCCGGGAGATTGCGCCCGAGAATGCGCCCTTCTCGTGTCCGAAGAGCTCGGACGTAATCGTGTTCAGATCGTGACTTCCGCCCAGCACAGCACGCACGACCGGTTTGCGTCCGCTGGCCTCTGCGATGGCCTGCGCAACGACCGTCTTTCCAGTCCCCGACTCGCCCAAGATGAGGATGGGCGCGTCCCCATGGAGAGCGGATTCCAGCTCCAGCCCTATCGCCCGCATGCTGGGCGAGACGAGTAGGTCGGCCAGGGGCGGAGTGTGGCGGACGTCCATGCAGTGCGCGCGCGCCTCGCGCAAGAGTGTGCGTTCGGTCTGCGCCCGCCCGTGCTGTTCGAGGACCGCCCCGATAAGGACAGCCGCCGACATGAAAAACTCTACGTGATGCTCTCCGACGAACTTCCTTCGATCACGAACGTCGAGGTAGAGCACGCCCCGAGCACGATCACGCGAGCTCGCCGATTGAAAGGGTGCGGCCAGCGCCACGACAATGCCGAGGAACATGACGCTCGAGGAGGCCTTTCGCTGCGTCGTCGGATCCCAGCGGATGCAGCGTCCGGAGTCGAGCGCTTCGCGGATCACCGTCTTGCTGATCTCCTCGCGCTCCTCCGCCGAGAGAGACTTTCTGTGCCCGCGTGCATTGACCGCCCGCGTCGTCCCGTCGAGTCGGTCAGCAGAATCAGGCCGCGATCGGCGCCGATCAGGTCCACGAGAATGTCGAGGCAGTCGTCCATGACCGCTTCACTTTCGAGGACTCCGAACAGGCGTTCGAGAAGGCGCCGCATGTACCGCCACATGGTCTCGTGGTCGAGCGTTGGCTGCGCAGCGAGCGTGTCGACTGGGTCGGACATGGACGGCAGATTCTAGCTCCACGCCGTCGCGGGCTGCGAGTTTGTCCATAACGGGCGCCTTTACAGTAGGACAGCACCCTCGCTTGAATCTCCTATGTGCTCACGACTGAGACCCCTCGCGAGGCGAAGTCGTAATCCGAGCTACGCTCTTTGAGCGCGGCGATGTCGAAGAGCCACACGGCGACACGCTCGCCATCCTTGCGAAGCGGCTTGAAGTAAGACCGGACAAGATCGGCTCCACGAGAGCCTACCCAAACCCGATTGGCTCACCCACAAATTCGCCTGTCGAGGCGTTTTATTGTGATTGCGTCCAGCCCATCGAGCGGTCACTTTGGAGCTTTGACGATTCCCTGGTCGGAATTGGACATCAGGTAGACGCTTGTGTCGTCGACCGCGACCGGCGTCGAGATGCCGCCGAGGTCAATCCCGCCGAAGTCGTAGCGACCCCTCTCGTGCACGACCACGACGGGCGCTCCGCCGGCGAGAGGGACTTTCATGAGGGCCCCATTTCCTCCCCCTCCGGTTCCGGTGAGGTAGTAGACGTTCGTCCCGTCCGTGACTGGATTCGGATCGCTAGTATACGGTGCCAAAAGAGTTGGCGAGCCGCCATCGGCGGATGCTCTATAGAGCGAGCCGGTTCCACCGCTCGGGTCGTCTCCGCCCGCCCAATAGACAAAGCCCCCGTTTGCCGTTGGATGCATCGCGAAGTCTGAAGCGTACGGTCCGCCAGGCCCCGCATCTTCTTCGCTGGAAACCACGATCGCGGGTGTTCCGCCTCCCACGGGGACCTTCAGGATCCAGGCGCGAGGGCCCAGCCCTGCTGCGTAGTAGACATTCGTCCCGTCCGTGGTCAGGGAAAAGAGCGGGGGGAACCCGATGGGCTGTCCGCCGACAGGGTCCACAGGGCTCGCCCCCATGTTGTTGACCACGGTCGATTGGGAGCCACCACCAACTGGCGCGCTGTATATGCCCCCCCCACTTGCGAAATATACATTCACGCCGTCCTTCGCAAAGTCTACGGTCCCACCGGGGTCGCTCTGTTGGCCAAGCACCTCGGCAGCGCCCGCATCCGTGCTTCCATCCTTTGCCACTTTCAGAAAAGAATGGGCGATGCCGCAGCATGTGTACAATTCGAAATAGACGCTCGTATTGTCCACGTAGAGCGTATTCCCGATGTCGCCCGTCGCCACATTGTACACGACCGACGGCGTCCCTCCGTTTTTCGGTACACGCATGATCCCCACGAACGTTCCCGCGTCGGCAATATTTTCGTCCGCTTTGCCGCTCGCCGTCCAATACACATACGTGCTATCGACGGCAATTCCGCCGATCTCGCGGCCGTTTTGGAAGGGAACCAGCACAACCAGAGCAGCCCCCCCATCTGCGGCATCGCCGTCGGACCCCGCGTCGTTAACGGCCGCGTCGAGAGGCGATGCAGTCCCACCGGTACCGCCCCTGCTCCCGCCGCCGGAGCCGCCCCCGCTGGAGCTCGAGCCGCCGCCCGCCCCGCTGCCGCCGCCGGAGCTGCCGCTCGCTCCGTCGCGTGTGCCACTGGAGGCGTCGCCACCTTCGCCCGTGGTGCCATCGACTTGCGCGCCGCCGTCGGTCCCGGAGGTCCCATTGGGCGCTGCGCTCTCATCGGCCGCCCCGCCACCGTCCGGGATCGCATGCCGCTGCGGCGGAAGGTCCCCCGTGCACCCGCCGAGCCATGCCCATGTGCACCACGCCGTCGCCGCGGACCAGAGCGTCACACCGTTCCATCGCCTCATTAGTATCCTCCTGCGCTCAGTGGTCAACTGCGGACCAAAGGCCGTACAATAGCAGGCATGGTGCCTGCCGAGGTTTCCAAAGTTTCCTGCGGTCCTACCTCGAAGAATCGAAAGCTTGGGAGCGTCGGCCACCGTCGACCCCAACCGCCCTGCCGACCGCGTGCATCACACGGCTTGCGAACCGGGACGCGCGGGGGTGCGGGGTCATAGGACCTCGAGCGAAACCGCAAAGAGTTCGAAGCGTTCGCCGGACGTCGCCACGAACGCCGCGATGGCGTGGCGGCCATCGATGGACACAAGTTGCGGCACCGCAATGACATCTGCGTCGGGCGGAGAAATCGGCACGGCCGATCCCATGCGCGAGCCGTACGCCGTCCACTCTTGGGCCATGAGCTGAAACCCCTCGTCCCGGCTGCCCCAAAGGAAGCACTCGACGAAGCGACCGCCCTCGAACGCGACGCGCGTTCGGTCGGTCGAGGGCGGGCTGGGAGCTTCGCTGGCGACGCGGGCTTCGGGCGATATGGGCGACAGCGAGTCGAAGCGTAGGCGGGCAAGGACGCCTTCTTTGCGCGGGCGTCCGTGGTGAATCGAAATCCCGTCGTCGTCCACCGCCGTGCGCACGGGAACGAGCGGGTGCACACGCGTGTCGACGACTTGAGTTTGTTCGACCCGCACGCCGCCATCAAACTGCTTCATGGTGACGCCGTCCGTTCTTGTACCGCCCAGGGGGTGGGTCGTCGCGCACGCCGTGATTCCAACCGATCCGAGAACCGCAATAGCCATCGTTGCGTGCATGGTCGTAACTCTCTCCGGGTTCGTGCAAACCGGGAGTAGCTCCCGGCGCGTGCGGCCCGTTAGAGCAAGCGGGCGGCCAGCCCCAATCGGGCCGATCTCCGGCGAAAAACCCAATCTATTCCGGCGCAGCCGACGAAGAGTTCCGCGCACGCGACGAACGGTCGTCGTCGAGTGACGGTGGTTCGTCGAGTCCTTGAAGCTTCGGACTGAGCTACCCTCGTTTCGCCGGACCCGACGGCGCACAACGCGAATGCCGAGCGCGTCGCTCGTGCTCGACAGAGTCGTGTGGGCGGTCCCCAGGTCACGCGCGGCATGCGCCACGACGCCGCCGGACTGCGCGATGGCCTTCTACAGTCTATCCCGGCGAACTGTCCCATCGGTGAGTACTTCTGCGACCTGCGGGACCAAGCCGCGTGCGCTCGGCAGCTTCCGAATACAAGCGGCCGTATGTGGGGACGTTCGCTCCGGGCGACGGAGCCAAGACCATCGGTTGCGTTGGAGACGATGCTGTCCATCGTCGAGCGGTGGCTCCCACGCGCTCGTGATGTGTGCGGGGCCCGATTCCGAAAGGCGAGGGCTTTCCCCGTCGCGTCCCGTGCAGCCGTTACGAAGAGGTGTTTGCATAGAAGGTGCGTCCGGCAAAAACGGCTGGCCGAGCTTGTCCGTCAGCAAAAGCCGACGCTCGCTCTGCCGACGAAGGATCGTCAACGCCGACGACGAAGGTTCGTCACGACCGCGGGCCGGCCGCGCAAATTCCATGACCATTTCGTTCGAAGCCGTCGCCGTACGAAGGGCACGGCCATTGCTGAAGGCGTTCGGCCATGAGCCAAACGACCTGTGTCCGCTGCCTTCGCGGGTGCAGCCCGATGCGCGCCAGTGGACCGACCTACGCTAAGCGGTCCGGTAGCTCGAGGACGACCCGATGAGAACCCATACGCCGCCAAAGTCATCTCCCACCGCAAGTTCTTCTTGGGTCGCAACTGGATCAGCGGCGGCCCTCGCCATTTTGACCTCCTGCGCGCCTGCGCCTCTTGGTCCCGGCTATCCGCTGTATCCGGACCCGCAGTCTCGCCTCGCTGACGACCGCGTCGCCCGGCTCGTGGGGCCCATCGGCTCGGTCGATGGCAAAAACGTCTCTGCCCAAGGAGACGTGTTCGATCTATTGCCGGGATGCCATATCGTGCAGCTTCACGGCGACATGGCTCGAAGCAACGGCAACTTCTACTGGGTGGGGACGGTCCCACGCTTCGTTTTCGCGCTGCGGATGAAGGCGGGACACCGGTATATCCTGCGGCGGGAGTTCGTCCAAGACATGAGCTCGATGACTGGAAGGATCTTGGCGTTCGCGCACGAAGAGGATTCCGCGGGCGCGAGCTCTCCGCTCACACCGGTCGAGCGCAGCGACGATATCCGCGTCTGCAAAGAGTGGGACCCCCGAGCCGAGTGAGCCTGCGGGAGTGCATTGCCAAATGATCATCGTGAGTGATCGAGCCTCGTTCCACGCTCGGCCGCATGCGTGGCATTGGGCCGAGGCGCGCGGCTGCCTTGCTTTCTGGCGGCGTGTATCGCCTCGCCCGCGTCGGTTCCACCGACGAGCGCAAACGTTCACTATCCGATTTCTCAGGCAACCATTGGCAGCGGAGCGCGTTGGCGGGCGGCCGCGCCTCATCGGGCGCAGAAGATGCGGCGAGCGTCGCGGCAATCTCCGCGCGAACGGCCGCCGGCGCCCGCTCCGTACCTGGCGTCGAGCTCGTCCGGCAGCCCGCGGAGCTCCAAACGCGCAAGACGCTCGCGAGCCGCCTCGTTGAGGAAGCTCGAGACGCTGCGTGGGCCGGCCCCGTGTTGAATGATCACCAGCGCTGAAAAAGTCCGCGGCGGCATACGTCGGGTTTCGCGGTGCCAGGACTCCGTCAGTGCCAGCGCGCCACCGCTCCCCATCAAGTGAAAGCGGCCACACGAGGGCGCGTGGCGACCAGCAGGATACGAGCGCAGCGACGATCCGCCGCGATTCGGCAAACCGTGCCCCACACTGCAAGTCATTCCGTTATCAATCCTGCCCAAAGGTTCCCCGAAACGGTCCGCCTATCTGCGCTCGTCCGATACGATTGAAGGAAGATCGCCGAGCCGCCGTCGGGCCCGGTCGCCGTCCGGGTGATCGTGAGCTTGAAGACGTCTCCGTTGTTGCCGGATAGCTTGTCCCACGAGAACTTAAGTGTTGCAGAAGCCTCCGGCGCGATCAGCTCTTCGGCGCGGACCGACCAGTCCGGAGTGGGAGCGGTCGAGAAGAGGCGGACGTCGATTGTTCGAGACTCGGCCACGGGGACGTAGGCTCCCATTGTGACCAGGTTGGGAAAGTTCTTGCTTCCGGGGTTCGGGACTACCACGGCGTCGTCGAAATCGGGCGCGCCGTTGATGTACACGTCGGCGATCCCGGGGACACAAGGGTCTTGACCGAGTTCGGCGGCGCGATTCGACCAAGTACGCTGGACCATGAAATCGCCGACCAAGGGGCGATTGAGCCGATCCACGGTCTCGCTCATGCACATGTCCGCGAGCTCGCTTCCCCCGAGGTAGGCGTCCCAGGCGAGGTGGTCGTAGTCGACGTGAGAGTAGGCGGGATCCGTCACGGTGAATGGATCGGTCGCCGCCTCGACGAGTTCGTGCGAGGCCGCGCCAGTCACGTCGTCGATTCCTGAAAGGCTGTTGAAGGAAGTGCACCTCGGAATGACGGCGAAGACGAAGCGAGGACCAACTGCTACGGCAACCGCGCTTTCGGCATCGTCAGTCGTGACATCGGAGTAAGCCCCGTCGGCGGCGGAAATCGCATCGGCGTCCGACGCGCCGCCTTCGCTCGCGTCCATTTGCGTCTCATCGCCTGCTTCGACGGGCTGAGCGCCGCCGTCCGCAGCGCCCTGCGTCCCGCGCCCGGCGAACCCTTCGGAGTGGAAGCCACCGAAATCTTTGCAGCTCGTCATGCCATTGGGCACGGAGATGCTCGTGGCCCGTGGGTAGAACACCACGTAAATATTGTTGTCGTCGATTGGCGGCCACCCGGCCTGGCCGGCGCCGAGATAGCCTGCCAGCCAAGAGGCGACGTCGGCGCTGCCGATCGACGGCGGCGGCGCGTCCGTGACTACGACCGACGATGCGACGCGAAGGGCGCCCACGCCGTACTCGCCCGTTGTGGCGGTCCAATACGAGGAGCCCTCGAGCTGGCTCAGAAACTGTTCGATCTGCGGCTGCAGTGAATCGTCAGAAAAAAATACTGGAATGACGTTTGGAGCGCGTAAGACGGGCCCCCCAAACGTCTCCACGCGAGGCAGGGTCGCATGCACGGCAGGGTAACCGGCGAGAGGGACGGCGTCCGGGGCGGCATCGACGCCGGTCTCTGGAGCCGCGTCGCCGCTGTCGCCGGAGGCGTCAGCCCCCGCATCCGGCGCCGTCAGGGGAGCCGCCACCTGCGGCGACGGGCTCTCGGAGCCACAGCCACAAGCCAGGGTGCTATTGAGCAACGTCGCCGCTGCGTACAGACTCGTTATTGCCGCCGAGGATCTCGACGTGTAAGACAGGTGAACTCTCGTCGCTATTCGACTCGAAGGAAGACATATCGTTTCAGGTCTCATGTGATGACGTCTCCCTTTGCGAGTACGCGCCCAACGCCTATGCCGCAACCGAATCCGAGTCGCTTTCGGAGGAAAGAACGCGACTTTCGCTCGATACGACGAGTGAGGCGCCGCATCACAGGACCTCGAGCGAAACCGCGAGGAGTTCGAAGCGTTCCCCGGCCGTCGCCACAAACGCCGCGACGGCGTGGCGACCATCGATGGAGACGAGTTGCGGCACGGCAATGACATCTGTATCGGGCGGAGAAATCGGCACGGCCGATCCCACGCGCGAACCGTACGCCGACCACTCTTGGGCCATGAGCTGAAAGCCCTCCTCCCGACTTCCCCGAAGGAAGCACTCGACGAACCGACCGCCCTCGAACGCAACGCGCGTTCGATCAGTCGAAGGGGGGCTTGGCGCTTCACTAACTACATGGGCTTCGCGCGACATGGGCGACAGCGAGTCGAAGCGTAGGCGGGCGAGCACGCCTTCTTTGTGCGGGCGTCCGTAGTGAATCGAAATCCCGTCGTCGTCCACCGCCGTACGCACCGGAACGAGCGGGTGAACGCGCGCGTCGACGACTTGAGTTTGTTCGACCCGCACCCCACCTTCCCACTGCTTCATTGTGACGCCGTCCGTTCCTGTAGCGCCCAGCGGGCGGGTCGTCGCGCACGCCGTGATTCCAATGGATCCAAGGACCGCCATAGCCATCGTTGCTTGCATTTTCGTAACTTTCTTTGGGTTCCTGCAAACCGGGAGTGGCTCCCGGCGCGTGCGGCCCGTTAGAGCAAGCGCGCGGCCAGCCCCAATCGGACCGGCCGCTCAGCGAAAACTTCAATCAATTCGAGGAAACGGACGAAGGGGTTCCGCGTACGCGACGAACCGTCGTCGTCGAAGCGACGGTGGTTCGTCGAGTCTTGAAGCTTTCGGACTGAGCTACCCTCTTTTCACCGGATCGGAACGGCGCGCAACGCGAATGCCGAGCGCGTCAATCCTGCTCGATAGAGTCGTGCGGGCGATCCCGAGGTCACGTGCGGCATGCGCGACGACGCCACCGGATTGCGCGATGGCCTCCTCTAGGACGCTCTGCTCTTGCGCATCGATCCTGGCGCGATCGGCCTGCAGCCGCTGCCACCGCGACCCGAGCGTCGCGGAAGGCGCATTCGCTTCCACAGGGACCGGATTCATTGGCGCGTGACCGATATCCCGCACTTCGAAGTGCTCGGGCGCCAGCACCCCCGCTTCCGGGTCGCGGGCGACGGCCCGATCCCGAGCGCGCTCGGTAGCGCGCTCGAGCTCACGAATGTTGCCGGGCCACTCGAGCGCAGGCGAGACGAGCCAGCGGCGCAGTGCGACCGAGAGGGTCCACCGTCGAGTGGGGTCGACGCGACTCAACGTGCCCTCGACCAAGGCGATGATGTCCTCGCGCCGCCTCCGCAAAGGGGGTATCTCGACGGTCAGCGCGGCCAGCCGATAATAGAGATCTTCGCGGAACCGCCTCTCCCGAATCGCGGCCGGAAGGTCTCCGTTGGTTGCCGCGATGATGCGCACCTTTGCCCGCTTTGGCTCGGCTCGATCGTAACCGAGCGGCCGGTAGGTCCCAAATTGCGTGAAATCGAGCAAGAGCTGCTGCGCATGCGCCGGAAGGTTCAGGATTTCATCGAGGATCAGCGTTCCGCCGTTGGCGTACTCGGCGAGCCCCAGGCGTTTCGATGTGGCGCCCGAGAAAGATCCCCGCTCGTGGCCAAAGAGCTCGGACGTAATCGTGTTGAGATCGTCGCTCGATCCCAAGACCGCACGCACAATCGGGCGCCGACCGCTCGCTTCTGCGATCGCTTGCGCGAAAAGTGTCTTTCCCGTCCCCGATTCGCCCAAGATGAGGATCGGCGCGTCGCTTCCGATTGCCGATTCGATTTCCGATCGCAGACCCTGCATGCTCGCCGCGGAGAGCAGCGTGTTCAACGGAGGATGCCTCCGCGACTCCACGCAGTAGCTCTGCGCCTCGCGCAGCTGCTCTCGCACGGCCTGACCGCGCCCATGCTGCTCGAGGATGGTGCCGATGAGCACGGCCGCGGAAACGAAGAACTCGCGGTGGCGATCGGTGACGAACTTGCGCTTGTCGCGGAAGTCCACGTAAAGAGCGCCCTGTGGCTGCCTCTTTCCAGTCGCCGGCCCATAGAGTGGTGCGGCCATCGCCGACAAGATGCCGAGCGTGTGGATGCTTGCCGGGGTGTGGGTCGACTTGAGCGCGTCCCACGTGACGCCCTTCCCCGATTCGATCGCCTGACGGATCAAGGATTGGCTTATTTCGACGCGCTCCTCCAGCGAGAGCGATTTTCCCCTACCCCGGGCGTTGACCACGCGCGTGCCGCCATCCGCATCGATCGCGACGACGAGGCCGCGGTCTGCGCCGAGGACGTCCACGAGGATGTCGAGGCTGTCATCGAGCACGGCGTCGCTCTCGAGGACGCCAAAGAGGCGATCGACCAGTTGGCGCATGTAGCGCCACACGGTCTCTACATCGAGCGCTTGATGGCTGGTCAGCGCGTCGGACATCTCGGGTCGAGTCTAACGGGCTCTCGAACGGAGGGCGAGACCGGTCGCTCGTAGCCTCGCCCATTTCAGGCCGGCAGCTCTCCGACCGAGTTTTTTGAGTATGGCCACGCAGAACCGTCTGCTGATAGTGAGCCAGCCTTGGCTATCGTCGCATCGGGCCGTTCTGCAGGGCGATCGATTGCGGGCGGCCATGCAGCCTTAAGGCATTGCCTCCTACGCGAGGGCGATGGGGTCACGGGAAGTACCGGGGAGAAAAGGTGTTGGGCGTCGGGGGGATGGGGGTCGTCGTGGCAGCACATCACATCGTGCTCGCCACGAAAGTCGTCATCAAATTCCTGCTGCCGAGCTGGGCAATCGCGACGCCGTGGCCCGGTTCGAGCGTGAGGCTCGCTCCACAGTGCGCATCAAGAGCGAATACCTAGCGCGGGTGTTCGATGCGGGCACCTTGGACGCGGGCGCCCCGTACATGGACCCTCGGGGCGAGTGAACCCGCAAGGCCCTTCGAAACTGCAGTCGCAATCCCGACCTAGCCCGGCGCCTATGGCGCTTCCTCGAGAAACGCGACAATACCGGCAACGACCGAATCGGGCGCTTCAGCGAGAAGCGCGTGCCCGGCCCCGTCGATCACGCGAAAGGTAGCATTATGAGAAGCGGCGGCAATCGCCGCGCACGACGCGACGGGCACCGCTCGGTCGTCCGAACCGACGCACACGAAAAGCGGGCATGCGAGCTCTCCGATTCGCGGTCGCAAGTCGGTTGCCTCGGCGACGGCCGCGAGTTCGTCGCAAAGAACCGACATGGGAGCCGCGTCCAGCCAGGAGAGGACCCGTGCGGCGCCGGGCGGATTTCGCGCGGCAAATCCGGGGCTCGTCATCCGCTCGAGCCATGTCGGCCGCGGATCGAACAATCCGGCACGAACCGCTGCAATCAAGTCGCGATTCGCCTGCGCCTCGCGCGGGTCGAACCCCACCACGGGCGCCAGCAGGACAAGTCGGCCGACGGGCACCCGTCGCCGGAGAGCCAGTGCGAGGGCCCGATACGCGCCCCCCGAAAATGCCACGGCGTCGACGCTCGCGAACCCTAAGCGCGCGATGTGGTCTTCCACTCGCGCCACGTCGCGTTCGAGCGACGTTCCTTCGCCGTCCGGCGGCGTTCTTCCATATCCCGGCATGTGCGGAATAATCACGCGACGCCTAGCCTTCAGTGCGTCGACCAGCGGCAGAAGGTCGTCGGGGCTGGTCGGCATCCCGTGGAAGAGCACGACGGCGGACCCCGACCCGAAGTCGTCGACGAAGAGCAGTCGCTCGGGCGTCGCCATCTCAAGGGACCGCCGGTGCGAAGAGTCTTCTCAGGAGATCGGCCCTCGACCTTGCGCCGGACCGTCGGAAGATCGCGGTAATATGGTTCTCGACGGTCACCTCGGCGCAACCGAGCTCGCTTGCGATGACCTTGGTGGCCGCGCCGGCCGCGAGCTGTTCAAGTACGCACACCTGGCGCGCGGTCAATCCCCAACGGCGCTGCGCCAGCGCGACACGATCCGCGAGCGTCGGCCGCGACTCTTTTTGAATGGCGAGCGCGTAAGAGGGACACCCGGGAAGGCTCAAGGGAACAATCAAGAACGGCGCGTCTTGGGCCCCCGGACGGCGGCTCCCGCGGATGGCTTCTGTTACGGCGTGCGCGTCCCCTTCGAGGGCGCGAACCGCACATTCGTTTTGGGGCTCGATCGTGCCCCGGGGGCCGACCAAAAAGGCGGCGCGGTTTAGCGCGGCGAGCGCGGGCTCCAGCGCAAGGGCGCGAGGCCAAGCGGGCCGAAGCTGGTGCTCCAGCTTGAAGCGGCATTGCAGCGCGCCAGTCAATCGGGCAAGCACGGCGGCCTCCCGGCGAGTGAACGGCTCGGGCCGTGTCGAGCCGACCCAGCTGAGGAGGCGCGGACCGTCGCATAGCAACACGCGAATCTGATCGCTCTCATGCTGGCCGACGGCGGCGAGGGCAGGCGTCACTTGGGTGACGAGGTCTCCGCCCTGGATGATCCGAAGCTCTTCCAGGGAAGTCACGCGATTCCGAAGCTCGGCGGGCACGAGGTAAGGGCTATATCCGTGAAACCGGTCCGTGGCGGGCAACGCCGCGACGTAGCCCCGAAAGGCACGAATCTGTGCGTGGGCGTCCGCCCCGTCGCCGATCATGAAGTCGAGCCCCCAGCCACCGTCGGTTGCGATCGGCTTGTACACGCCAGCGAAGGCCGCCCCTAAGAGCTGGCGAAGCTCCGAGAGAAACCACGGCATCGCATCGGGGTCGTGCGGAGCGTACTCCGCCAAGGCATGCTCCATTTCCACCAGCCGCGAGGCGAGTCGCATGCTCAGCATGGAGCGCCCAATGTTCGGCCGGGGACTCTCAAGACTACTTCTCGAAGGTCATGACGTTTCGTTTCCCCGTGCCGTCGCCCGCGGGGGCTCCGGCGAATGCGTCCCGTAGCGCATGGAAGATATCCGCGGCGCATTTCTTCGTCTACGACCGGCCCGACGCATTGAGTTTGCCCCGGAATTGCCGGTAGTTCCGAGTATTTGCTATGCATTTTGAGGCGCCTTCATCGCCTCGACACGACGCCGCCCGTGGGGCCGGTCGACATGCGCCAAGGGTTTTTCATGATGGCCAACGCGGGGCCCAGGGTGATATCGCGTGGGCGTCGGTAGAAATGGGGAGCATAGAGCCTTTTGGCAATCGACCGCCGGTGCACCACCATGGCCGATGACGACGGCAACCTTCACGAAGGCGACGTGGTCGCGGGCAAGTACCGCGTCGAAAGGGTTCTCGGAACCGGGGGGATGGGCATCGTCGTAGCAGCGCACCACATCGGCCTCGATACCAGGATAGCAATCAAGTTCTTGCGCCCCGAGCTGGCGGCCAACCGCGACGCCGTGGCTCGGTTCATGAGCGAGGCCCGGTCCGCGGTGCGCATCAAGAGCGAGTACGTCGCGCGCGTGTTCGACGTAGGGACTCTCGAATCGGGCGCGCCCTACATGGTTATGGAGTACCTGGAGGGGGGCGATCTCGCGACATGGCTGGAAAAGCGCGGCGCGCTCGCGATCGATCAGGCGGTCGAGTTCATGCTGCAAGTATGTGTCGCCGCGGCCGACGCACACGCGCTCGGGATCGTTCACCGCGACTTGAAGCCGGCGAACTTTTTCTGCGCTCGCCGGAGCGACGGGCAACTCTCGATCAAAGTCCTCGACTTCGGCATCTCGAAAGTGACCGGGGGCGATTCGTCGGGCCAGGTCCTGTCGGTCACGCGGACCAATGCCCTCATGGGCTCCCCGCTTTACATGTCGCCGGAGCAGCTTCGATCTCCGAAAGACGTAGACGCACAGACGGACATCTGGGCCATCGGCGCAAGCTTGTACGAGCTTTTGACCGCGACCGTCCCGTTTTACGGCGATTCGATCGCCATGCTCGCACTCAAGCTTGAAACCCAGACGCCGCCGCCCTTGCGAGGCCTCAGACCCGAGATTCCGTCCGCCCTCGAAGCGGTCGTCCTGAAATGCCTCGAGAGAGACCGCTCGCAACGCTATCAAAACGTCGCCGAGCTCGCCGTCGCGCTGTTGCCGTTCGCGCCGCGGAGCTCGCGCGCCCAAGTCGAACGCATCTCGGCGATCATCCGCACGACGGGCCTTGCGACGACGGGGATGAGCCTGCCGCCCTCGCGCCAAGCGCCCGCAGGCGACGGCGCCGGATCGATTCCCCCCGTGGGTAGCACCCGGTCGAGCATGAACCGCACGAAACAGCTGACCGGAATCGCGGGAATTTTCATGGTCCTCGGCGGCGTCGCGGCGTTCGGCTACGTCGCCCTTCGGAACAAGCCGACTGAGACGGCGGCGGGGACGGCCAACGGTTCGGCCCACGTTGCGGCCGTGAATTCAGCATCGGCCGCGAGCGAATCCGCATCGGCTCCGGGCCCCCTGGTCCTCAACCCTGTCGCCGAGCCCCAGCCGAGCCCGCAGGCTGCGCCCGTCGGCCCGCGGACGCCCCCGGCGAGCTCGCAGCTCGCTTTGCCAAACCAGCCTGTCGAATCGCATGCCGACCCGAGATCGCACCCGGACGCAGCGAGAACACCACAGCCGCCGCCCGCACCCAAGCCGGCCGCCAAGGTGCCCGCCGCCGTCGAGACGGCCGAGCCGAAACCACCGACGACGAGCTGCACTCCCCCATTCTATTTCGACGACAAGGGAGCGCGCGTCTTCAAGAAGGAGTGCGTCCGTTGAATCCTCGCCCGACCTCGCGATCGGCCTCTCTGGGTCTCGCCACTCTGGCCGCGGCATTTTCATTGGTCGCCGGCGTTTCTCGCGCCGACGTCTCGACAGACCAGTGCATCGGCGCGAACACAAAGGCGCAGTACCTACGGCAGGCTGGTAAGTTCACCGAGGCGCGCGACCAGCTCAAAATATGCGCACAGGCGACCTGCCCACGGATGGTGCGCGACGACTGCACGCAGCGGCTCGACGAGGTCGACCGCGCCCAGCCCACGATCGTGTTCAACGTCAAAGACGCGGCAGGAAACGACCTCGGCGCGGTTTCGGTGAAGGTCGACGGCCGCCCGCTCGTCGACAGACTCGATGGGACCGCCGTCGGCGTCGACGCCGGCGAGCACGCTTTCACCTTCGAGGCGGCCGGGCAAGCGGTGACGCGAACGTTCATGCTCAAAGAGGGGGAGCGAGGGCGGGCGGAGCGCATCGTGATCGGCGGGGCGCCAAACGCGACGGCAATCGTGTCGACGCCTCGTGAGGAAGGGGGACCGCCCCCGTGGAAGCCAGTGGGGCTGGCAGCGGCTGGCGTGGGCGTCGTCGGCCTCGGCATTGGCATCGCATTCGGCGTCGTTGCGTCCGACAAGAAGAGCAACGCGGGGTGCGACTCGAACAGCGTGTGCCCGACGGACTCCGCCGCGAGCGCGCTCCGGGACGCGAAGAGCGCGGCAAACGTCTCGACCGCGTTCTTCGTCGTCGGTGCCGTGCTGGCGGCGGCCGGGCTCTCGCTCTGGCTCTTCGCCCCAGGGGGCTCGGTGCAGGCGGCGGCGACGGCGGACCCGCAAGGCGCGGGGTTCGCCCTTCGGGGGGCCTTTTGATGTTGCGAAGCGAGATATCTCGAGTCCGCGCTGCGATGTGCATCGGGCTGCTCTGCGTCACGGAAGCGGCGTGTACGACGATCCTCGGCATCGGGGATCCGAGGGTCGCTGACGACGGGGGGCTCGGTGAGGCTCCGATGGACAGCACCGTGGAAGGCAATCAACCGGCAACCGCTGGCGACGCCGCGCCCTCGGCCGTCGAGGCCAGTGTCGTGGGGCCCACCATGGACGCCGGAACGGCGGACGCGGATGCGACGGTGAGAGATGCCACCATCGACGTCCAGATGGAGAAGGGCGTCTTGCCGAACGGAGGTGACGCGTTCGGGTCGACGGGCCCGGTAGACGCTGGGGAGGAACCGGGCCCGGGGGATGGAGGTTACGACGCCAATCACGATTCCGGAATCGACGGCGAGACAACCGGCGCAGTCTCGGGAGCTGCGTGCGAGTCGAACGCGCAGTGTCAGAGTAACCAGGTGTGCCTTGGTTCGCATTGCAAGAACCATTGTCAAACCGATTTGGATTGTCCGACGAATTGGTCCTGCAGCCCGTACGTCGACAGCGACGGCGGTGTCTCCGGAAATGCGTGCGCCGCACAATGCAACCCGCTATCCCCCCAGCAAGCCGATAGCGTGCACGTCGCATGCGCTCCAGGTGAGGCTTGCGACATTTTTTCGTATGTTAGCGTTGCTAACAACTTCACCGATTGCGTCACCCCGGGATCGGTGCCCACGTGGGGGACCTGCACAAGCCCCGAACAGTGTGTCGCCGGAGATTGGTGCGGTTCGCTCCGCGAGTTCTGCAGACCGTATTGCATAGTCGGTACGAACGATTGCAGCTCCGGAACGTGCGGAGGCTTTTCGCCCGCCATTTACAACGGCACGCAGGAAATCGGCGGCTGCTATCCGAACTGTTCGTCCGATTCGGATTGTCCGACCAAATGGACATGCAACGACTCCATCGGCCCAGACGGTGGCCTTGTAGGCTGGTGTTACCCGCATTGCAACCCACTGTCCCCCCAGCAATCCGACGCCACCCACAGCGCGTGCGGCCCGGGCGCGGCCTGTGACTTTTTCGCTTCTGCGAGCACGCCACCTACTGTCTTCACGGACTGCGTCGTTCCGGGCACGGTACCTACCAATGGAAGCTGCAGCCAAGTATCGGATTGTGTGGCCGGTAATACATGCAATAATGGCAATGGTCCAGGAATTTGCAGACAAACCTGCCGAGTCGGTACCAATGATTGCGGCGCCGCACAGTGCAGAGTGTACTCGCCCCCCCAATACGATGGGACTCAGCAATTCGGTTTTTGTGACAAGCCGTGCTCCACGAACTCGGACTGTGGCAATAATGAGCTTTGCATCCTTGGTCAGTGCGAGGCTCCGTGCGCGGTCGATGCGAATTGCCCTACGAATTGGATGTGCGGCACCTTCTTCTTTGAAGATGGCGGCGTCGAAGGAAGCGGCTGCCTCAGGCATTGTAACCCTCTGTCCCCTGGAACTGCTGACAACACGCATGTCGCCTGCGCCGCAGGGCAGACCTGTAATATCTACTATGATTCGGCACGGCAAAGATCTTCCACGTTCTGTGAAACGGTCCTCGGCACTTCAGGCGCTGGTCAAGCGTGCACCTCCTCTTCGGACTGTGCCGTCGGAACCCAGTGTGTGACCTACGGCACATCCACGGCGGCGACGTGCTCCGCATATTGCAACGTCGCCTCTGGGAACTGCGGGCCAACGATTCCGTGCCAGGCTTTCGCGCCGCAGTCGCTTTATGACGGCAAGGTCGAGATCGGGGTGTGTCACGACTGACTGGAAGTTTGGCTTAGACTCTCGGAATGTAAGTCCGATATATATGTAAGCGTCCGCTAGTTCGATGTCGCGATCGAAGCTAACTGAGGCCTTCGCCACGCGAACTCACGGATTGAAGGGGTGCAGCGAGCGCCACGACGATGCCAAGAAACAGGGCGCTCGAGGAGGCCTTCCGCGGCGTGATTGGATTCCAGACGATGCAGCGTCCTGAGTCGAGCGCTTCGCGGATCACCGTCTTGCTGATTTCCTCGCGTTCCTCAGCCGAAAGAGACTTTGTGTGTCCGCGCGCGATTACAGCGCGTGCCGTCACGTCCGAATCGGTCAGCAGAATCAGGCCGCGATCGGCTGCCCGTCAAGCGCATAACCACCGACGCCCCCGGATCGATCCGTCAAACGAGCGTAGCCAGGAGTTGGAAGCGAGTTTCCTCTGGCGGTTAATTCACACAATTGGGCTTGAAGTGTATATGACCCTTGTCATCCGTGGCGTAAGGGGGATTGCAATCGGGCCGGCCAGCCTTCGCCGGAGGCGTTTCGGCCGGAATCATCCACCGAGGCTTCTGGCCACCTTGTGGCGGAGAAGCTGCAGACTCTGGCCTCGGATCGCTCGAGATGGTCGTGCGATTCTTCGCCGACGGCAGCACCGAAGTCGTCGCTGCCGCAGGTGGCGGAATCCCATCGCTTGCGGCGGTCAGTACTGCTTTGGGCTGCGCGGCGACCTGCCAAGGCGTGGACGCCGTCGTCGGCACGTTGGGGGTTGCAGGTGGCAACGAAGTCGCGTTCGCAGTCGGGGCCCCATCCTCGATTGAGATTCCATTAGCTGTCGCGGACGGTTGGTGCACATTTTGACGGAGGGGGAGGAGTGCCATGGCCGTGGCGCCGATCGCGCACGCCGCGAGCGCGGCGGCCACGCCGATGGAAGGGAGCCTCCTGCCGTAGGCCCGCGCTTGCGGCTGATCCGACGGGCCGACGGTTGAGCCTCGACGTCCGCCGAATGCCCTCATGGTGGTTCCCAACGCCCATCGCGTCGCCATCGGGGTTGTTACCGTGAGCGAAGAGGGCGGAGCGGAGTCTGTTCTCACCGACAGACGGGAGGACTTGATAATCGCGGCGATCTTCTCAACGGGAGCTTTGGAAGACCGCGGGGCGAATGGGAGCAAAGCAAAGGCTAGCTCGGCGACGTTCGCGTAGCGTTGATCGCGATCCTTCTCGGCACACCTGCGAAAAACGCTTTCCAGACCCTCGGGCACATCGGATCGGAACGCGCTCATCGGATCGGGAGTGTGCGTCGCGATGCGGACGATGATCTCGGGCATAATCTCGCTGTCAAACGGGGGCCGCCCGGTCAAGAGCTCGTAGAGGATGATGCCCAGC
>CAZVPE010000038.1:0-6473 GCA_964628155.1 uncultured Polyangiaceae bacterium
CCATCGCCATCTATGGCTGCGGTCCCGCCGGCAGCACGCCATCGTTCGCGTCCGGCACACAATCATCAAAGCCGTTCGAGACTTCTTCGACGGGCGCGGCTTCACGCTCGTCGACGCGCCCATCTTGACCAGCAATGCGTGCGAAGGAACGAGCACGCTCTTCGAGACCGACTACCACGGCGAGAAGGCGTACTTGACGCAGTCCGGACAGCTCTACATGGAGGCCGCCGCCGCTGCGTTCGGAAAGGTCTATTGCTTCGGGCCGACGTTTCGCGCAGAGAAGAGCAAGACCCGCCGGCACCTGGCCGAGTTCTGGATGGTCGAGCCCGAAGTGGCCTTCATGGATCTCGACGGCGACATGCGGCTCGCGGAGGACTTCGTCGCGTTCGTCGTAGGCCGGGCGCTCGAGGGGCGCCGCGAAGACCTGAAGGTGCTCGAGCGCGACACGACCCCGCTCGAGCGGGTGGAAGCGCCTTTCCCGCGAATCACCTACGCCCAAGCCATCGACATCCTGCACGAGACCGGACACCCCGAGGCGAAGGTCGGAGACGATTTCGGCGGCGACGAGGAAACGGCGATCAGCGGGCGCTTCGATCGGCCGGTCATCGTTCATCGCTATCCGGCTGAGCTGAAGGCTTTCTACTTCAAGCGCGACCCCGCCGACTCGAGTCGCACGCTCAACATGGACGTCCTCGCGCCAGAGGGGTACGGCGAAATCATCGGAGGCGGCCAGCGAGAAGACGACCTGGCCACGCTGGAATCTTCCCTCGCAGCGCACAAACTGCCCCGCGCCGCTTTCGAGTGGTACCTCGACGTCCGCCGTTATGGAACTTTCCCGCACGCTGGATTCGGATTGGGTATCGAGCGCACCGTCGCGTGGGTATGTGGATTGCCGCACGTTCGGGAGACCATCCCTTTCCCGAGAATGCTCAACCGCCTGGCGCCTTAGCGGCGAACGACGCAAACTTGCGTCGGCGATGCGGATCCACGGCTCGAGTAAGGCGATCGTTCCCATTTACCCATCTTCGCAACTCGTGTCCGAAACCCCACGCGGTGAACGCGCGCGATTCGGAGGAAAGATTCGGGGACTCGCGCTGCTTGGATGGGCGACAGTCGCCCTTTCGGCAGGTTGCAGCCAGACGACCGACAGCCCCGTCGGCTCCGACGCCGGTGCGGGACCTTCGTCGGCGGGGAGCGGCGCGGGCGGCGGATCCGGCGGTGGGGGGCAGGGCGGGACGAGCAGCGGCGGCACGAGCGTCGGGGTCGGCGGATCGGGTGGCAATGCTGCAGGAGGCAGCGGAAGCGGAAACGGCAGTTCGAGCAGTGGCGCGCAAGGGCCTGTCCAAGCAGGAAGTGGTCAGACCGGGAACGCGGATTCCGGAGCCGAGGCCGGTGCTTCGCCCGGCGGCGGCGGGGACGCGGCGGTGTTCGCGGGCGGCGACGGCGCGGCGTTCCCCGACGCTGCGGCTGCGCTGGGCATGTGCACCGCTCCCGCGAATGCCAAGGTGTCCGACGCCCAGGCCGCCTATGCCAAGTGGAAGACCGATCTCGTGACGTCGAGCGGCGCCGCGGGCTTTCGGCGCGTCTTGAGACCGAACTCGGTGGGGGCAATCGACACATCGAACTCGGAGGGGATTGCCTACGGAATGCTCCTCGCCGTAGCGATGAACGACGAGTCGTTGTTCGACGATCTCTGGCACTACGAGCAGCTCTTTCTGGACGGAAACGGCTTGATGAACTGGGAGATCAACCCGGGGGGCACCGCACCGACCAGCGAGGGAAGCGGCGCGGCGACCGACGCCGACGAGGACATGGCCTTCGCGCTGCTCTGGGCCGACCATCGGTGGGGCGGCAAGGGGGCCCTCGGCGATACCTATCGCAACTTCGCGCTCAAGCAGATTGACGCGATCTGGCAGCACGAGGTCGATCAAAGCCGAGGAAACGCGCTCGCTCCCGGAGATCAGTTCAACGGCGCCGCGGTCCTCAACATCTCGTATTTTGCTCCCGCCTACTATCGGCTCTTCGGTCAGGCCAACGGCAAGCAGTCCGATTGGAACAAGGTCGTGGAGTCGAGCTACACGATCGTCGCGGCCACCCTCACGGCCGCCAACATGAACGCGAGCAACGGGCTCGTGCCCGCTTGGTCGACGCCGGCGGGGGTTCCGCAGTCCCCAAACGGTGTTCTGCCGACGAATCATCAACTCGACTCGTGCCGAACCCCGTTCCGCTTGGGACAGGATTTTTGTTGGTACAACGAGCCGCGAGCCAAGAGCTATCTCGCCAAGATCAGCGCCTTTTATCAGCAGATCGGTGCCAGTCACATCGTGAACGGGTACAATCTCGACGGCACGCCCAACCCGACCAATCCGACGGTCAATCAGTCGGCGGCGTTCGTCGGCCCGGCCGCCGTCGGCGCGATGAGCGACCCCATGTTCGCCATGCTCCGCGACCAGGCGTACGCTGGAGTCGCCACGCTGAAGGAGCTGGACGGAAGCACGTATTACACGGAGTCGTGGACGGCGCTCTCCCTCGTCATGATGAACGGCGGGTATTGGAATCCGTCGTTGCCTTAGACGTTACTTCCCCCTCTTTCCGCCCGCGTCGTTCGCGCCCGTGACCTCTCCCGGCTTCGTCTCGCTCAGCATCGCCTGCAGCCGTTCGCGGGCGTACGGGATCGTGTCGGGCGCGGCGGCCGCCGCTTCGACCACGCCCCGGCCGCCCTGATCGTCGAGCGTCAGGAGCGCGCGCCCGGCGCTCACCACGGCGGCCGCGATCTCGTCGTTGCCGGCGCTGGCCCGATACATTCCGAAAAACCGCCGGAGGGCGACCACTTCTCCCGGCCCGCCGATGACCGAGAGCGCCGCGGCGGCCCGGAGCACGTCGTCGTCGGTATCCGCCGGATCGAACAGGTGGGAGGCCAGCAGGGGCGCCGCCGCCGTGTCCTTCATCGCGCCGAGGGCCTGGGCCATGGGCCCGACCGGAGGCGAACGGAGCACGTCCTTCAAGTACTCGTAGTGCCGTTCGAGCGCTGATTCCATGTAGCTCGCTCCGCTCCGACGATTGGCGAGGGCCGTCCGCGCGTCGGCGAGCAGATCGGGACTCGTGCGCGGATCGCTCGCCAGTTCGACGAGCGCCTTCGTGGCGGAGTCGTCGCTCACTGCAGCGAGCTCGCGAAGCAAGAGGCGCTGCGCGACGACGAGCTGGGGGTCGTCGGCGAGCACGGCCTCGGCGAGCTGCGCGGGCAGCTGCTTGACCTCGGCCGCAACGCCGGCGACCCGCTGCGAGTCGACACTCACGACGCAGGCCTTCAAGGGTTGTCCGAGGTCCGCCTGAGTCAGCACGGCACCCGTACCGGAATCAAGCCCCGTGACCTTCCCCCGTTCGTCACATAGGACGACGCCCCCGGGGGCCGCCGCCCCGCCGAGCAAATCGGCTGCGTGCAGATGCACCCAGAGGAGCCTGCCTGGCTCGGCCGCCGCAAAAGCTCCCGCCGGCCGACTCGACGACGGCCGCGCGCTCCTGGTGTCGCGCTGCGACGCCGCGTCGAATCCCATCGCGATGCGAAAGTACGTCGCGTACCAGCGCCCGTCTTCGACGGCCGCGCCCTCCGATGTGGCCACCGGACGCGCGTACATTCGCGCTTTGTCCTCGGCCGTTGCCTCGGCCGGCACCGGCGCGCTTCCCGGCGGCATCACCTTCGGCATCCCGGGGAGCTCGCGAACCGGCAACATCGCGGTCGACGCCCGTCCTTTCGAAGCGTCCACGATGTGCTCGTCGAACCGGATGAAACTGGCCTCTCCGAACCATAGCGATCCACCGGCAGTCCACGCTCGGCTCGTTTCGGCTCGCAGGGTCACCCGCGCCGTCTCGTCGCCGCTATCGAGGTCGATGACCGATACGTACTGCCCGGCCCAGGGTACGAACGCCATCCGTCCGATCAACGCTGGTGCGCCCAGCCCCTTCTCGCTGTCGATCTGGCGGACGACGACCCCGTCGTGTCCTATCGCGAGAAGGATGCTGCCCAGTCCCCCCGCGCGCCGCAGCGTTACCACGCTCACCGTTCCGTCGTCGCCCGCGCCCAGGAGCTCCGCCCCGCCGGTCGGTCGCCTCCAAAGAGGTCGCCCCGTTTCCGCGTCCAGCGCGAAGAGTTCACCGCCCCCCGAGGCGACGACCACCCGGCCCGAGACGATCGGCCGCGCTTCGAGCGCATGGGCGAATGTCCACTTCGTGCCGCCTCCGAGCGGAAGACCGATCAACGTGTCGGCATTGCCGGCGACGCCGACGACCAGGTCTGCGGTCGGTGCAATTGGCGTCCCGCCCACGCGGCGCCACACGTAGCCGATCGACGCGCCACCGTCGTCTTCCCACTCCGTGGAAAACCGCGCAAGCCGCGGTTGACTCGCCGCACACGAAACCAGAAAAGCTGCACCGACGAGGAGCCGCTTCATGGCGCCTTTCGCTCCGCGTCTCGACCACCCGTGCCGGGGGATCCGCTGGTCGCGAGTACCGCCTGATCGATTGCTTGCTTCACCCGCTGCGATGCGCGCTTGGGCCATTTGGCCTGCACCTCCCGCAAGAAACGGTTCGCCTCGCCCGTCCCGAGCTCGCGAACCCGCCCCACGATTTTCACTTTGAGCTCTTCGGGGACCTCGTCGGATGCGCGCAAGAGGGCCTCGTGGAGGCCGCTGGTCATGACTTCGAAGGGCTGACTTCCGAGCTTTGCGGCAAGCCGCTCACATTCGTCGCCCGCGCACAGTAGCCCGATCGATCGAGACGCCTCGGGGACCTTGTGGTCGAGCGCCAGGAAGAGATCGCCGATGGCCTCTTTGGCTTTCAGGGTACCCAGGCCCTTTGCCGCGAGCCCACGCACGTCGGGGTCGAAGTCCGACAGCGCCGTGCGGAGTGCCTTGACGGCCACTGCCCCTCGCGTTCGAGCGAGCGCCTGAACCGCAGCGCGACGGAGCGTCAGATTCCGGTGACGCGCATACCACGAGAGCGACGAGCTGGCGGCTTCACTCTCGGTGTCGCCGAGTGCGTCAATCGCCTCTTGCGCGAGCTCCGGAGGCAAACCATCGGCGAGGAGATCGACGATTGCGGGCACCGCCGCGGCGCCGGCTCTCGCGGAAAGGCGCACGTCGTCGAGCGCGCTCTTCACCTGGGATGGATCCCCGCTCTTCAATCGCTTCACGGCGTCGGCCGGGAGGCGAATGCCTTTTCCGAACTCGGTTTGGGCCGAGTTTGCGTGGGTCCCCCCGCTCTCGCCCGCGCGCGCGCGGGCCACGAGATGCGGACTGAGCGATAGAATCGAGGCGAGCCCGACGGAAACGACCGTGGCAAGCGGCGAAGCTGGCATGGGCGGGGATGGTCGCGCCGCGCCGGGGTATATGTAAAGGGTCCGTCGTCACATATCGCTTGCGCAAATTCCCTGGCGTGGGAAAAAGTTACCTTTCCTTCGCTCACCCCACGGCTCTGGCGCATACTGGCCGTCAAATAGGGAAGTACATGTCGACGCACGGCTCCGACTCCGGCAACCCTCCCGAAAGGGCGAAGCGCCTCGTACTCCGAAAGATCGGGGGAACCGGCGCGCCTCCGTCTCCGGCGACACCCAGTCCGCTGCCATCGAATTCCCCACAATCGATTGCGGCTCGGCCGGAGCCGACTCGAGCGCGCAGCACGATGCCGCCGGCGCGACTCCCACCTGCGGCGACTCGGCGGGTGTTGGACGGCGGGCCATCGATCCCCCCTATTCCCCGGTCCCCGTCCTCGGCCTTTCTCCCTCCGCCTCCTCCCACGGGAGGCTCGGTCAGTGCCCCGGCGCCGGGCTCTTCTCTCTCGTCGCTCGACTCGACCGCGAGCGGGACCGCACCTCCAAACCGCACCCGCCCTTCTCTTCCCCCGGTGGTCGCCAGCCTCGCGGCCGAGCACCCCGAGATTCCGTCGCCGGACGTTCCGCGAGCCCGGTCGGCGCGCAAGGCAGGTCTCTTGGGCGCGGTGGCAGGGCTGGTCTTGGTGGCCATGTTCGTCATCGGGGCGCGGATCGCCTATCGGCTCACGCCTACGCCGACGACGGAAGCAGCGGCCTCCACGCCCCCTCCCGAGTCATCGACGGCACGCCCGGCCATCCCTAGCGCATCGGCGCCGCCGCTCGCCCCGCCCATTACCGTGGCATCTACCGTCGTGGTGGCCGCTCCTACCGACTCCGTGGTGCGCGAACAGCCGCGGCGCCGTTTGCCTTCCCCGCCGCGTCCGGTGAGTCCACCCAAGGTCGCGCCGCCTCCGGTCGCGTCTCAACCGGCCGAGGCTCCCGCCGAGGGGACGGCGGCGCCGGCGACCGCCTCGACCACCGGCGCGGCGCCGTCGTCGAGCGCTCCGGCCGACAGCGCGAACTCACTCGTGCCGGTGATTCCGCCGAGCCCGCCTCCCGAAGTAGACCCCCTCGTGAAGGCGGTTCTGGAAGACAATAAGTAGTCGCG
>CAZVPE010000038.1:6573-32169 GCA_964628155.1 uncultured Polyangiaceae bacterium
AAGTAGTCGCGGGCGCGCACGCCCTCTCATCGTCCTTCGCGAAACGCCCGAAGCGCGTTCGCGATGGCGTCGGCCAAGAGCTGACGGTACTCGCCTCCCGCGAGGCGCTGCTCGTCGGTGGCGTTCGAGATGTAGCTCGCCTCGAAAAGCACGGCGGGCATGCGCGCCCCGACGAGGACATAGAAGCCCGCGGCGTGAACGCCGCCGTCGACGGCGTCACCGTACTTCGACTGGACCGCCGTCGTCGACGCGCGCAGCAAGAGCTCGGCGAGGCGCCTGGAACGACCCGAGCCCTCGGCCATGCGCAGGCCCCCCAGGATCGATGCGAGCTCGGCGCTTGCCGGCTGGGTGGTCGCGTTCTCGCGCGCAGCGACGCGCGCGGCAACTTCATCGCGGCTGGTGTCGAGGACGTAGGACTCGATCCCTCGCCGCACCCTTCCTTCGCTCGCATTGCAATGGATCGATACGAACAGGTCTGCGCCAAACGCGTTCGCCCGGGCCGTGCGCTCTTCGAGCGACACAAACCGGTCGTCCTCGCGGGTGAGCATCACCTGAATCCCCTGCCCTGCGAGCACGGGAGCGACGCGCCGAGCAATGTCGAGAACCACGTCCTTCTCCGCCAGACCCGTCGGCCCGCGCGCCCCCCTATCCGAGCCCCCATGCCCGGGATCGAGCACCACGCGAGAAAGCGTACGCGGACCGTTTCCCCGGATCCCGGGAGGACGACGAGCCACATCGATGACGACGCGATACGGCTCCTGCATCTCGAAGACCCGCCTCCAGACATGGCCGTCGAACTGAAGCCAGACACGCGAACCGGTCGTGGTGGCCTCTGCCCCAATTCGCGGGACGATGCCCTGGGACGGGAGGTCGTTTTGAATCGGCCCGAGCTCGACCCCGTCGAAATCGAGGAAGGTCCGCGGGTCGGCTCCGCCCGTCGGGACGTCGTCCCCGATCCGGTACGGGGTCGGACGGTCCAGCGCGACGACGACGCGCGCTGCCTCTGGGCCTGACCAGCCTTCCACGCGCGTGATCCGGGGGGGTCCGGAAGGCGCGGCCGCGTCGGACGGCGCCGCAGAGGCCAACGTTCCCTCGCCGACGAGCTGGTCGTCGATCGCGTCGAGCGCCGCCCGATCCGGGCGAAACGCAGCGAGAAGGGCGAGCCGGTCTTCGAGCGACCTTCGGCACGACGAGACGGCTCCGGCGTCTGCCTCGGCCGCCCAAGCGAATCGCCGCTCCGCGCGGTGGAGCTCGGCGTAGGCAGCGGTGGGGTCACGCGCTACGTCGCCTGTCAGCTGCGCACCGGCGAGCGCCGCTTCACAGGCGCCGGCGTGCACCCCGCGCGACGCCTGGTCGTAGAGATCGATGGCCTCGCGGCCGTCCTCCGCGTGGCCCTCCAAGCGCCAGAGACGTTCGAGAAGGCGCCCCGCGGCCGTATAGAGCGCGGTCGCCCGAGCGCCGCTGCCCTCGCGGGTTGCGAGGGCTTCGGTGGCACGAGAAATTGCTTTAAGCTGAGGGCGTGCCGGAAGCTCGGCCCGTCCCTCGGCGATGGCCGTTCGGAAGGCGATGTCCTCCTCGTTCCGTTCCGTTGCATCCTCTCCCTTTCCAGGGCCCGCCGTGTCCCTCTTGCAGGCGAAAAGCGCAAATGCCGTCAAGACGGACGCGATCCGGGCGCGTTGGCGGCCCCCCGATCCTTGGGTATAGCCGTAGAAGGGATTCTTCCGACTCGTTGGTGCGCTCGCCGCGCGCTGAAGGAGAACCACGTGACGACCAAACCCATATACGCGGACCGCGCCACCGGCCAAACGTATTCCAGCGCCAGCGCGATGGTGAACGCGTATCTCGCGCGTTTCGGCGCGCGCGCCCAATGCGCCGCGGAACCGCTCGATCCCGGCGGCTACACGCAAATCCGCAAAGGATCGGCGACGGTCGGCGTGAACGTACTCGAAGACCACGGCGTTCTCCTGTTCGTCGCGCCCATCATGCCCGTGCCCCTGACGGGACACGAGACTCTGTATCGACGGCTGCTCGAGCTCTCCTTTCTCACGACCTCGGATGCGGCGTTTGCAGTCGATGCCCAGCGAAACGAGATCGTCGTTCGCGCGCTTCGACGGCTCTCCGGGCTCGACTACGAAGAGTTCGAGGATCTCCTGGAAACCGTCGCCAAGGTCACCGACGACTGGGACGACCGCCTCCGCGCCGAGTTCGCGCAATGACTTCGGTCGGTCCAAGGGCCAGGCCACCCTCCCCGGACTGAAGTTACTCCAGTTCGGGTGCACGGCCGGCGGTCGGGTGTTACGCTTTCCCACGAATCATGGCTTTCCCGACCGATCCGCCAAATCCGGCCGGAGCGAGCGCCTCGGCGTTTGCGAACGCGCGCATCACACCGGAGGAGGCCGAGAGGCTCGCCGCGACGTTCCGCCCGTCTTGGGAGGCCGACGAAGCACCGGTCTCCGCGCCGAGCGCGCGGTTCGACGCGGACCCCCTCGTTCCGAGGGCCGGCCGAACCCAGGCCGACGTGCGAGGCGCCGTGCACGCCCTCAACGGAACGCATGCGCCGGCCCCCGCGACGGTCCTTCACGACGAACCGGCCAACTCCGTCATCATCGACGGGGATCCGCGCGGGCAGGACATTTCGACGGCCGAAGGGGCGCCGCCGGAATCGGCCCGGATGGCAGGAGCCCCGTCGCCCCAGGCGCAGCTGCTCCAACAGCGCACCCTGGTCATGGCCGCCCAGCGCACCCTGGTGATGCCAACTGCACCGACAGTCGTGCGCGCGGGGCGTAGGAACATGCCTTCGATCGACCTGAGCGAGGTCGATTTCGGAAAACGAGCCAAGTGGGCGCTCTGGCTCGGACTCGGCGCGGCGGCGCTCCTTCTCGTGGGCGTGAGCCTATGGTTCGCGACCGCCGCTTCGCAGGAGCGAGCGATCCCGATTCCACCGGCCGAGAACACCACCGCGACTGGGCAGATCCGCGTCCCCCCGCCGCCCGCCGAGACCGTTGCGGCTCCGCTCATCCCGCCAGCCCGATCGGCCGAGCCGGCTCAGTCGGCGACCGCGCCGGCGCTATCGAGCCTGCCAGCGCAAGCAGCGGCGCCGTCGCCATCCCCCGCTTTGCCCGCGCCGCCGGTCCCCGTCGCGGCGCAGCCACCGGCCATGGTGGCGCAGCCACCGCCCGCGGCTGCCCCACCTCCACCGACGGCGCCCCCCCAACGTGTGGCGGTTCCGGCAGCCCCCCGGCCCCCGGCCTGGACTCCTCCCCCCGCCCCCCCGAAGCCCGCTCAAAAGCCAGCCAAGACAGGTCCGACGATCGTCCACGATGTGCCGTTTTAGCGAGCTCCGGAAAAGGAGAGTTAGACCGCCAAGGCGCCAAGGACGGCCGACCCGGACGATTCGAATGGTCCCCGACGATTTTTCTATCGGCGTCGCTGGCGTCCTGGAGGCGTTGGCGTCGTCTCCGCGGTTTTCAGCAGCCCTTCGCGCTTTACACGGGGACAATCAAACAGGCACGATTGGCGTCTTATGACGACTCGCCCCATTGCCACGGCTTTGCTTCTCGCCTTGGCACCCCTCGCGTACGCGCCCGCGGTCCGCGCCCAAGCCCCTGCCGAGGACCCCACGACAGCGATGGCCCGGGCGCGGTTCAAGGAGGGAGTCGACTTCTACGACAAGGGCGAGTTCGAGCAGGCGCGGGCGTCCTTCCTACAGGCCTACGCGCTGAAGAAGCACCCGGCCGTACTTCTCAATCTAGCGTGGAGCTGTCTGAAGAGCGCGCACCCGCTCGAGGCAGAACGCTATTTCAAACAGTTCCTCACGGAGGGCAAAGACATTGGCGAGAAGCAACGCGCCGACGCGAACGACGGTCTCGCTCAGGCCCGCGCAAAGCTCGGACGAATCGAAGTAGTCGCGGGCGCGGGCGCGGAGGTGGCGATCGACGGGGTCGGGGTCGGCACCGCGCCCCTCGCGGATCCGGTCGTCGTCGAAGCGGGAGCGCACACCGTCAAGTTCAAGAGTCCGGAAGGGACGACGGACACGCAGAGCATTACCGTGATGGGCGGGGAAAAGGCCGTCGCGCACGCGAGAATGACGGGCACCGCCGGGCCCGCGGCGGTCTTGCCGCTGCCGCCCCCACCTGCGACGGAGCCCTCGCCGCCGCCTCTTCCGCCGCCTCCGCCGCCGGCGACCGCGCAATCCAGTACGGACGAGACGAGCGTTGTCACCACTCCGCCGCCGCCCGCCGAGGCGCCGGCCCCGGGCGGGGGACGGAAGGGCGCGCTCGACGCCCCCAGGGACGTGGTCCCGGTGATTGTGCTCGGCGCCGTGGCGATCGCCGGCTACGCCGGAGCCGTGATGGCGCTCGCGTTCAAGCAACAGGCACAAGACAAGGCCGATCAGGTCGCCGGGACGATCGTGATGCACGGCGGATGCCCTTCGAGCACGTACCAAGCGTTCTGCGACGCCTACACGACCGACGCGAACAACGTGAACGACGATGCGACGTTCGGGAACATCGCGCTCGGCGTGGGCATTGCGGCGACGGTCGGGACCGTCGTGTACTGGTTCGCGGCCGACAAGGGCGACGGTTCTCACGCGTCCTCGCAACCGGTCGTGACCCCACTTTTGGGCCCGAACCTAGGCGGTCTCTCCCTCGCGGGCCGCTTCTAGGCCGTGCCTAGGATTGGGTAATCCGCCGGGCGTGGCGCGAGTCAGGGATACGCGAACACGCGAATGGGCGCGGGCCGGGTCCCGTCGGCTCCGGGCTCGCGGATCAGCGCGGCCACCGAGCAGCCTTCGTCGTCGCAACCCGAGTCGGCGATCGCGTCCGCTGGCTGCTCGATTCGTCCCGCAAGCACGCCGTCCGCGCGGAACACGCGAAACGACAATCCGGCCACGGGCGCCGCTTTCGGAGATTGGGCGGTGCGCCGCTCGACCCAAGCCACCAGGGAACCGCTCGGCGCCGAGGCGATCCAAAAAGGCCCGCGCGAACGATCGCAATCTGCCGAGGCGAGCGGCACGATCGACTCCTCGCCCGTCTTTCGATCGACCCGAAGGGCTCGCACGCTCTCGGCCGCAGCTCCGCCCTCGGCGCAGGCGTCGTCGGCGTCATGCGTCACGACGATGACAATTCCCGTGGCATCGCCGTCGACCGTCACCACGTCGTCGTCGGTCGAGAGGGAATGCTTCAGCTTTCGCCACGGGCCAGGAGCGCCACCCCGGGGCACTTCGCGCAGCGCCACCGCACCCGAGGTCCCGATTCGCACCAGGCCGAGATCATCGCCGATCGAGAACGCGTCGTGTTCGCGCTCGTCGTCGCCGAAATCGACGTTCCGCATGAGGGCCGCCGGCGAGCGGGCCGCGGTGTCGCCTGGGATGAAGGTGGAGGCCGTCAGGTCGTCGTCGCCGTCGCCGAGTACGACGACGTCGTGGTCCCCGCAGACCAAGGTCGGATCGCGATCGGGCGGCAGTGTGAGGACATCGCGCGACTCGAGGTCGGCCCACCGTCGCGCCCGGACTCGGGCCCGCCCGGCCGCGCGCGTTCCGATCCACGCCAACCCATCCGCCGTTCCGCAAAATGTCCCGCCGATCTCCACGGGATCCCCCCGCGGCTCGCCGCGAGGCCCCAGGAGCACCAACGTGCGGGAAACCCTTCCCTCGTGCATTCCCCTCCAAAACACGGCGACACCGCTGGCCGCCGGCTGGAGCCGGAGCTCCGCGTCGGCCGTCCAAGTCACGCCCCGGAGCGCGTCGGCCGACCACACCACCGTGCCTTGGACAAGCGCCATCACCCGAACGATCCCCTCGGCCGCCACGAGGCCGGCGACGACATTGACGCCGCCGACGCGAGTCGCCCCGATCGGCGCAGAGAACACGCCCAGATCCGACGTGGGCCGAGCGCCCGCTTCCACCGCTGCCGGCGCCGCGTCCGTCCCGTTCGTCGCCTCGCGCTTGGCGTTCATGCCGCCGCGCGTGCAGCCGGCGAGCAGCGCAGGCACGAGACACGGTAAAGGCACCGCCAGCCGCGCCAGCCCGCCCCTGTCCTTCACGCAGCCTAGCCGCATGGAGGGCGACGGTAGCAGAGGCAGTCCTCAAGCCCCCAGCAACTTACGAAACGATGTGCGCGGCATGCCCGCAGCGCGAGCGGCGGCGCTGAGGTTGCCACCGTTCCCGCGCAGCAGCGCCTGAGCTCCTTGCGGCGTGAGCCCGAGCTGCCGCGCTGGCCGATCTCTGCGAAGGGCGCGGTCGATGTCGTCGGCGTCGATGCTTCCCTGCCGAGCGGACGCGTCGGCGGCTCGGCAGAGTACGTTTCTCAACTCGCGCACGTTGCCGGGCCAGTCGTGTCCAGCGAGGCGCGCAAGGGCAGCGGAGGTCAAGTTGCGGAGGCCAACCTGCGGGGCGAGTTGGGACAGCAGTTCTCGGGCTATTGCCGGGATGTCCCCGCGCCGCTCTCGGAGCGCCGGGACGCTCACCACGAAGCATTCCAGCCGGTGGAAGAGATCTCGGCGAAAGAGACCCGCCGTCACGCGCTGTTCGAGTGGGGCGTGCGTCGCCGCCACGACCCGAACGTCGGCGCGCTTGCCGGAGCCCGGAGCGCCGACCCGACGAATCTCGTAGCCGTCGAGCGCGCGAAGGAGTTTGGGCTGCGCTTCGAGAGGAAGGTCGCCCACCTCGTCGAGAAAGAGCGTACCGCCCTCGGACTCTGCAAACGCGCCGATTCGCCGGGCGTGCGCGCCGGTAAACGCGCCTCGCTCGTGGCCGAACAGCTCGGTCTCGACGAGCTCCCGAGGCAGTGCCGTCACGTTGATTGCGACGAACGGCCGGGACCTTCTCGGCCCTTCGAGATGAATTGCGCGGGCGATGAGCTCTTTGCCGGTCCCACTCTCGCCCGACACGAGCACGGGCAGCGCGTGCCGCGAGAGCCGCCTCACCTGATCCGCCAGTCGCCGCATCGCGACCGAGGCCCCGGCGACGCCCGGGAGGGGATCGCCCGGGGGCTGCGCCGGTTCACGCGAGTCGGCCGAGAGCACGACGAGCGTGCACCGCCCGATTGAGATCGCCGTGCCTGCGCGCGCCCAGGCTTCCCGAACGCGGGCGCTGCCGACGAACGTGCCGTTGCGCGAGCCGAGGTCCTCGATCGCGACCCCGGTACCGAGCACGCTGAGAGCGCAGTGGCGCGCGCTCACCGTCGGGTCGCGAACGACGACATCGGCCGAAGGGGAAGTGCCGACGATCAGCGCCTGGGTCCCGAGGGGAACGCGTCGCGTCTCGGCCTCGTCTTGAACCTCTACGAGCCACCCGCCGGCGAACGGGAGCGTGACAATCTCCGCCGTGGACGAAAGGCGTGGTTCCTCGATCGTCGACGACATGCCCCGACCTCGCTTTCACGTGCCCTTCGGCGCGCGAGGGGCGGAAGTTGCGTAAGACGCGATTCAACCCCCTTTGGCGTCCCTGACCACCGCGGCGGTAGCTCTCTCTCGCCTTTGCGTCCGCGCCGGAAGCTTGCCGCCTACCCGACCGCGATGCCGAGCGTCTTCCGGACCGCGAAGTACTGCTCGCTCACCGAGAACACGAGAAGCTCCTTCATTTTCTCGGCGGGCGGCAGGTCCCCGGGAAGCTGCTGCTCGGCCGCGATGATCTTCTTCGCGATCTCGAGGTCCCCGCACAAAAGCAAGCCGGCACGGCACGCGGTGATCTCAGTCGCCTGCATCCAGCGCTTGAGGTCCGCCTTGGCGCCGTCTTCCATCCACTTTTGAACGACTATCTTGAGCGACTCGCGCTGCACGGGCTGTACGTGCTTCAAGAGCTCGGTCGCGGTCGCGTTCACGGCTTGGGCCATCTCGCCCGGCACGGTGAACTCCGGCATCACGATCTTCACCCCCGCAAAGAGAATGACCTTCAGCTCGTTGAGCGTCGGAAAGAGATTCTTGATGTAGTGCTCTCCGCGATATCCCGAGAGGTGCTTACCGACGATGAACACGAGCTCCTGAGGCGTGAAGCCCGTGAGGACGGTCTGGCCGGCCACGCTGGCGGGGGGCGTAGCCGCAACTGCGATGAGCGCCCCCGGTACGTCGTTGCGCACGTAGAGCTCCGGGATGGCCACGCCGAGCACCTGGGCCGCCCACCCGAACGTCTTCGCGAACGTCACCGTGCTGGTCGCCGGATCTTGCTTGAAGCGCCGATCGAGGACGGGAAGCTGCTTTTGAGATCGCAGCTGGTTGGTCTTCGCGATGATGGCCGCCGGAGTCAGCATCTCGAAGATTTTGCCGATGTAGAGATTCTCGTCCCGGTGGAAGACGTTCCTCACCCAGGCCTCATTGTCGAGGCGGCTCTTCACCTGCGGCATCCCCTTCGGCCGGTAGTCCTCGAAGAACCGCTGCTCTTCGTCGTCGGTCTTGTGCAGGAAAGCGAGCGCCGCGCACATGCACCAGGCGCGGTCGTACTCGTGCATCCGGAGGTAGAGCTTGTACAAGCTTCGATACGGGTCGACGCGGAGCGGATCCTTCTGGAGGACGAGCGCGTGCTCGCCGACCGCGGCCTCGGTCTGGTCGGTCGCCTCGTAGAGCTCCGCCAAAATCTGGCGCTCGACAGCCTCGTCCGGCTTGAACCGCGTCGCCATCTTGAACGATTCGATCGCACTCGTCGTGTCGCGGAGCCGGTCGCGATAGATGAGGCCGAGGTTGTGCCAGAGATTGAACTCGAGCTCCGGATTCGACACGTTCGCCGTCGACATCCGGCGGAGCATCTTCCGGAACGCCCGCTCGAGAGCCTTCCAGTCTTTCTTGGTCGTCAGAAGCTTGTTGATGCGCTCGAACGCCTCGAGATATTGCGGGTTGAGATCCAGCGCCTCGCTGAAGAGCTCTACGGCCTTGTCCTGATCGCCCTCCTTGTCCCGATAGAGCTGCGCCATCGTATAGAGGAACTTGCTCTTCCGACCCGGATCCTTCTCGCTGTCGGCGATCGCCTGCAAGGTGTCGATCATTTTCGACCAATTCTCGGTCGCTTGGTAAAGCGCGATGAGCTTGTGGAGGAGCCCCGCGTTGAAGGGCTGGATCTCACGAGCCTCTTCGAGGGCTTCGATCGCTTTGCGCGGATTCTTGTCCTCGTCGTTCCAGACGTCGGCGATTTCGTTCAGCAAGCGAAAGCGCTCGCCGGCGTCGAAGACGTTGTCCAAAATCTGCCTGCGATACGCGACGACTTGTTTCCAGTCGCGGAGCTCGCCGTAGAGCGCGACCAAAGCCTCGAGCGTAGCGGGGTGCGACGGCTCGACGGCAAGCGCCTTCTCGAAATTGTTGATCGCCTGCTTCGGCTGCCCTTGCTCGCGCTTGATGCGGCCCAGGCGGTAATACACGTCCGCTCGGGCGGCGCTTTCACCCTCGCCGAGTGCGGTCAGTACCTTCTGGTAGTTCGCGAGCGCCGCTCCCCAATCCTTCAGCCGGAAGCACACATCGGCGAGGCCCCGGATCGTGGTCTGGTCGGTCAGGTCGAGCTGGAGTGCCGCCGAATAGGCTTTGAGAGCCTTGTCGTCCTTGCCGACCGCCGCGCAGACCTGCCCGAGCTTGTTTTGCAGGACATGTTGCTCGCCGCGATCGCGCTTGCTCGCCTTGCGAACGAGCATGTCGAGCAGAGGCTCCGCCTTTTGCCACTGCTCTTGTTCGATGTAGTGGTCCACGAGCGGCGACGCGGCGTCTTCGTTCTCCGGGTCGACCCCGTACGCGGATTCCCACGCCGCGATCGCGCCTTCGTGATCCCCGAGCATCTCCTGGCGGAGCTTTCCGAGCTCCACGAGGAGCCGGGCTCGCTGGCGAGCCGACTGCGTGTGGGTCTGCTCTTCGTCGAGGTATCGCGCGGCCTTGTCGTAGTCCGTACTGTCGATCGCGATCTGGCGCAGCGCGGCCAGCGTCGGCAGGTGGGCCGAATCGAGATCGAGGGCCATCTCGTAGCGCTCCTGCGCCGCGACGCGGTCTCCGAGCCTCTCGTCGAGTGCCTTTCCGATTCGGTAGAATGCGTCCACCCGCTGCTTGGGATCCTGGGTCAGATCCGCGACGCGCGTCATGAAGGCGATCGATTGTCCGCCGTCACCCAGCTTGTCATAGAGCTTCGAGAGCGCATCCAACGCCGCGACGTTCTCGTCGTCGAGGTCGACGATGTTCTTGTACGCGTCGATCGCGCGCTCGGCGTCGTCCACCTCGTCGGCGTACACCTGCGCGATCGCGCCGAAGAGCTCGATCTTGGTCTTGCGGTCCAGCGTCGCCGAGATGTGCCGCTCGTAAGCGTTCACGAGCTCGAGCCACTGCCGGAGCTTGCGGTAGCTTCGCTCGAGCTTGAAGTAGGCGTCCTCGTTGTTCGGATCGATCTCGATGACCTGTTCGAGCCGTCGCGCGGCAAGATCCGCCTTCAGGAAGTGCTCCTCGTGCAACGTGGCGAGCTGCATGAGCGCGTCGATGCGCTCGCGCTCGGTCGTCACGCAGTCGAGCTGTCGTTCGAGCACGGACACGAGCTCGGGCCACTGGGTGAGCGCCTCGTACACGCGCGCCAGCCCTCGGAGCGCGCGCAAATTGGTCGGCTCGATTTCGACGACCTCGCGATAGCTTTGCGCTGCCTTCGCGAGATCGCCGATCGTGGTCTCGTGCAGCTGCCCGATCCGCAGCTTGGTCGAGGCGATTTCGCTGGTGTCTCGCAGGGCGGGCACTTTGCGCTGCAGGATGTCGACGAGCTCGCGGTTTTGGCCGCGGCCCGTGTAGATCCGCTCGAGGTTCTCCAGTGCCGGCAGGAAGTTGGGGTCGATCTCGAGCGCGCGCTGAAAATGGGCGATCGCCTGCTCCGGCTTCTGTAGCTGCGACTCGTTCAGTTCGCCGAGGTCGTTGAGGACCTCCTTGCGATCCATGTCGTTGGTCGCGACGTCGAGAGCCCGAGCAAGCGTCGAGGCCATCTGCTGCCAGTTGCCGGCCTTCTTGTACAGGCTCGAGAGCTGGCGCATCGCGCCGACGTTGAGTGGGTCGAGCTGGATGATCTGCGCGTAGTAGGGCTGCGCGTATTCCGGGTGCCCGAGATCGTCGCCGTACCACTTGGCCAAGTGCAGACAAAGGCGGATCTTGTCGCTGCCTTCCGTCTGGTGCTTCAGCCAGCCGTTGACCGTCTGGATCACTTCGGTCCACCGGCCCGTGGCTTGCGCCATCCGCTCGAGATACCGCGCGGTCTCGCGGTTGTGGAAATCCATCTCGAGCGCGTTTACCAGCGCGTCGAGGGCCTGGTCCTTGTCGTCCAGCTTCTCCTCGAAGACGCGTGCGATCTTTCGCAAGAGCTCCGTCTTCTCGCCCGTGTCCTCGCGCCGATCGAGGCGGGAGAGGTAGAGCTCGATGAGCGCTTCCCATCGTCCGGCCGCGACGTGCAGCTTCTCCAGCTCGGCGAAGGCCTCGTTTTCCTGGGGGTCTATCTCGAGGATCTTTTCGAACGCCTCGCGTGCACCGTCCGGCTCGCCGACCCGGTCGCGCCATAGGGCCGCGATCGCGCGGAGCTCGGCAATTCGCTCCGCCGGCTCTTCCAGCACCGCCGCCCGCTGCATGCGAACTTCGACGACGGACGTCCACTTCTCTTCGCCTCGGTAAATCGCGTCGAGCGCGTCCATCGCTTCGAAGTCTGGCCCAACCTCGAGCAGCTTGCGCCACGATTCCGCCGCGTCGTAGGGCTGCTGCAGCGCGTCGCCGTACGTGCGTCCGAGCTCGCGGTAGATTTCCTTCAACGCGTCCGGCTCGAGCAGCGGCGCCGCGCGATCGACGAGCTGGTGAAGCGCCGCGACAAGCTCATTCGGGTCGCCCTGCCTCCTGCGCAGATCGGCGATCGCGCCCAGCGACTCGAGGTTCGCGTAGTCGATGTCAAGGACGCGGCCATAGTCTTCCAGCGCGGCGTCGTCGCGTCCGAGCTTTTCACTCGTCACGCGGGCTCGGCGCGTGAGCACGGCCACGCGGTCCTCGTCGTTCGCCGCGATGTCGTATTCCCGTTCCAGGACGTCGACCAGCTTTGCCCACTGGTCGAGCGATTCGTAGAGGTCGGCCAGAGCATGCAGCGCCTCTGGATCTTCGCCGCGGAGATCGAGCACGGCTCGCCACGTCTCGATCGCGCGCTCGGGCTGCCCGAGCTTCTCGGCGGCGAGCCGGGCGATCTTGGCGCGGATGTCCGCTTCGGCTGCATCGCCGGAGGCGGTCTCGAGCTCGCGCTGGTAGACGGCGCCCAACTCTTGCCAAGCTTCCTGAAATTCGTAGATGCGTGCCAGCGCCGCGATGGCCCCTTCGTGTGCCTTGTCCAGCTCGTCGAAGATTCGTCGATACGCGCGGATCGCGTCGGGAAGATTGCCGAGGCGGGTTTCGTAGATCTCGCCCAGGCGCGCGTAGCTCTCGACGAGCTCCATCGAGTCGGACGTGGCCTCGACGCGCATCTCGAGGACCTGGGCCAGGTCCAGCCACGAATCGACCGAGAGATAGATCCGGTCGAGGTTTGCCAGCGCCTAGAGATCCGTCGCATCGACGCCCAAGACATACTTGTACGTTTCTTCGGCTTTCGCGGCGTCCCCCAGCTCGTCCTCGAACGTCCGGGCGAGCCGCTTGCCGATGGTTCTCTGCACCGTCGGATCCGGGTGAGCGCCGAGGACGTCCGCGTAGGCATTGGCGATCTTTTCCCAGCCGCCGTCGACCACGGCGGCCAGACGCGACGCCTCTTCGCCCACTTTTTCGTCGAGCGGAAATTCCATGAGCGCGCGCACGTAGACGTCCAGCGTTTTCACCGGATCGAGCAGTTTGTCCTCGAAGAGCTCCGCCACCCGATAGTACGCACCGAGACGCTCGTTCTCTCCGCTCGTTTGAGCGAGCTGCGCCTCGTAGACGCGCGCGAGCTTGTCCCACTCCCCGACCGCGCGATAGAGCGGTTCGAGAATCTCCCCGACCTCGGCCTGCTTCCGGCCTGCTTCGAAGAGGGCCTCCAATGCGTGGACGGTGGCGTCGTGCTCGGGCGCGGCGGCGATGACCTCGCGATACGCGGCGATCGCGGCGTCCAGGTCGCCCAGCTTCGTCTCGCGGATCTGTCCGAGCCGGTACTTGAGCTCGAGGATGTCGTCGGGCGACTCGGCGACGTCGGCCTCGCGAGCCAGGATTTGCGCAAGCTCGGCCCAGCGTTCGGTCTGCGTGTAGAGCCGATCGAGGGCGCGGATGGCCGAGAGGTTTTCCGGATCGGCGGCGACCACGCGACCGTAGCGCGCAATGGCGCCCTCTACGTCGTCGAGCTGGACCTCGAAGATCTTGGCGCTGCGAACGCCGAGCTCGACGAATCGCTCGCCACGCTCGCTCTCCCCGAGCTTGTCGAGCTCCGAGTCGTACAGCGCGGCGACTTCTTGCCAGCGATTCACGGCCATGGCCAGTCGCTCGATATTTCCGAGGGTCTGCTCGTTGCCTGGGTCGAGGGGCAAGGCGCGCGCGTACGTGTGGAAGGCGGCCGGCAGATCTCGGAGCGCGCTTTCTTGAAGCGCTCCGATCCGGTGCAAGAGTTCGACCTTCCGGAACGGGTCGGTCGCGCGCCGGACTTGGACTTCGAGGACGCGAATGAGCTTGGACCAGTCGCCAGCCGCTTCGTAGATCGGCTCGAGCACCGCGGCCGCGCTGAGCGCGTCGTCGGCGACCTCTTTCAGGCCCTCGAGCGCGCGGAGCGTGGGCTCGTGGTCGGGCTGGGCGTTCAGTATTTCGCGATAAAGCTCGACGGCGCGCGGTACGTCGTCCAGGTGCTTTTCGTAGAGCGCGGCGATTCGGTACTGAAAGCTGATTGCTTCGTTCGGGTCGCCCGTCAACTCGCTCTCGTGCGAGAGCACCGACAGGAGCTCGGTCCAGTTCTGCGCCTGCTCGTAGAGAACGTCGAGCCGCGAGAGTGCCTGCAAATCGTCCGGGTCGAGCTCTAGAATCTTCTCGTACGTGTCGATCGCGCGCGCCACGTCGCCGAGCTCGCGCTCGTAGACCGCGCCCACCTGGTAATAAATTCCCTTCTTCTCGTCGACGTCCGCGACCAGATCGGCCTTCTTCGCGTAGACCGCGAGGAGCTCGGGCCAGCGCGAAAGTTCGAGGTAGCGCTTCACGAGCGCGTCGAGCGCGCGGAGGTCGTCGGGATCGATCTCGAGCACCTTGCTGTAGACGGAGATCGCCGCCTCCGGGCGATTGAGCACGTCTTCTTCGATCGCCGCCGCCTGGAACAGGGCGTCCTTCTTCTCCACCGAATCTTCGAGAATCTCGGACTTGCGCTGGAGCGTGATCGACAAATCCTGGTACCGCTCGGTCGCTCGGAAAAGCCGTTCGAGCGACCGCGCCGCGGAGAGATTCAGCGGGTCGATTTCGAGGACCTTGCGATAGAGGGCGATGGCCGCGTCGACGTTGCCGATATCGTCTTCGTTGGCCGAAGCGCTCATCATGTAGAGCGCGCTTGCCAGCGACGAATCGTCCACCTGCGCGGCAAGCTCCTGGAAGACGTTGGCCAGATCGGTGAAGCGCCCGGACGCGCGCGCCACCCGGTCGAGCTGCTCGCGCGTGCCATCGTTGCCCGGGTCCTCTTTGAGGGCGCGGGCGAGCGTCGCAAACGCCGACCCGAGGTCGCCCGCCGAGTCTTCGTAGAGTCGAGCCACGTAGTGCAGGAGCTCGACGCGCCGCGTGGCGTCGTCGCTGCGCCGCACTTGGACTTCGTGGACCCCGACGAGCTTCTGCCAGTCACCGGTGCGCTGGTAGAGCGGCTCGAGCAGATCGGCGATCGTAAGCTCGTATTTGGGGCTCTTACCGAGTCGCTCGAGCGCGGCCAATGCATCGACGTTGGCCGGAGCGCGTTCGAGGATTTGGCGGTATCCCTCGATCGCGACATCGACGAGTCCCATCTTGCTCTCGCGCAGCGCGGCAAGCCGCAGCAAGACGGCGATTTGCGCATCTTCGGTCGGCGCGAGAGTGAGCTGCGCCTCGAGGTTTTCGGCGAGATCGCTCCACATCTGCCGGCGCGTGAAGAGGTCGTCGAGCGCTTGGAGAGCGCGCACGCTCCCGGCGTCGAGCTCCAGCATCTTCTGATAAGCGCCGATGGCGTCGTCGGGGCGACCGAGCTCTGTATCGTAGATCTGCGCCATCGAGGCGTAGAGGGCCTCGCGGCTGCCGGCGTCGCCGGCTTGCTCGATCCGCCGCTGCACGACCCCGATCAGATCCTCCCACCGGCTCGTCCGCGTGAATAGTCGGTCGAGCGCGGCGAGCGCCTCTGCGTCGTCCGGATCGATGGCCAGCACCTTGTAATAGGCGGCCGCCGCCTCATCGACATCGCCGAGGCGATCGTCGATGGCGGCGATTCGGAGCCAGTAATCGCGGGCGAGCGCGGTGTCGGCCACGCTTGCCGCGAGCTCGCCGTAGAGTCCGACCAAGGCACGCTGCGCGCCCGATCCTTGCGCGACGTTCTCGATTTCATCGCGGGTCTCGGCGAGCGAGGGGTCGTCGCGAAGCGCCGACGCCAGCACGGAGAACGCCTGTCCGCTGTCGTTCACCCGATCCGCCCCGATGCGCGCCGCCTTGCGCTTGAGCGCGACCCGCCTTTCCAGGTCGGGCTCGTTCGCGCTGAGGATCTCGAGAACGCCGATGAGCTTCGACCAGTCGCCCCGTTCCTCGTAGATCGGCTCGAGGATAGTCGCCGCCTCCGCCCGCAGCTCACCGCCCAGCATCGACTCGAGCGCGTGGCGAGCCGCCTCGTGGTGAGGGTCGACGAGGAGGATCTCGCGGTAGTTCTCGAGGGCGCCCGCGGCGTCGCGAAGGTGCTTTTCGAGAGTTTGCCCGAGCCTGAGTTTCAGGTCCGTCAGTTGCTTGTCTCCGACCCCGAGCTCGATTCTGCGGCGAAGCACGCTGGCGTACGAGTCCCAGCGACCCAAACGGCCGTAGAGCACGTCCAGCGCCGCGAGCGATGGCGCGTCACTCGGGTCCTCGTCCAACACCTGCGCGTGCGTGCCGATCGCCTTGTCGATGTCCTTGAGCTCGTTTTCATAGAGGTTGGCGATGGCGTGGTTGATCGCCTTCTTCTCGTCGGCCGTGGTCGACAGGTCGCGCTTCTTCTCGTAGATGCCGAGGAGGTCGGTGAAGCGGACCGTCTGGCGGTAGAGCTTTTCGAGCGCCTCGATCACTTCTTCGTTGTCGCCGTCCGTTTCGTAGACGGTCCGGTAGACCTCGAGCGCTTCGTCCACTTTTTGCTGCTTGTCGACGAGGACGTGGCCCAACCGCAGCCGAAGCGCGACGCTGAGCGACACGTCGCGGCCCGCCTCGGCGATGGCGCGCCGGTAGGATGCGACGACCTCGTCCCAGCGCGAGGTCCCCGCGGCTGCGCGCTCGAGATCGTCGCTCGTCCGGGGGTCGGCGGGCGATAGCTCGAAGGCCGCCAGATACCGGTTGAACGCTTTCTGTGGGTCCTTGACCTTTCCTTCGTAGAGCGACGCCACCTGACGGTAGAGCTCGAGCTTGCTCGCGGGATCGCGCTCGTGTCCGAGCTTGACCTCGATGGCGTTCGCGAGCGCCTTGGAGTTGTTGGCGGCGGCGTAGATTGGGATCAGCGCCTCGGCCGCCTGGAGACTGTCCGCGTCGATCTCCAGGATCTTCTCGTAGGTCTTCGCGGCGCGATCCGGCTTTTGCTTCTTGTCCGCCCAGAGCTCGGCAATTTTGAAGAGGAGCGAGCATTTTGCGCTGGCGTTCGTCTCTTTGGCTTCTTGCTGCTCGAGGACGCGGATGAACTCGTCCCACTTGCCGCTTTCGGCGTAGAACCCTTCGAGGTCGTCCCACCGCGCGAGCGCGAGGTATTTCCGCTTGAGCGCGTCTTGCGCGCGCCGGTCGTTGGGGTCCAGCGTCAGAAGGGCGCGCCAGGCATTGACCGCTCCTTCGTCGTTGTTGAGGCGCTCGCCGTAGATCGTCGCGAGCTTGGTCAGCACCTGGATCTTGGCCGCGGGGTCAAACGTCGTTTCGACCTGCCGTTCGAGTACGGCCGCCAACTTCTCGAAGTCCTTGGCGCGCTCGTAGAGGCCAGCCAGCGCAGCGAGCGCTTCGACGCTCGCGTCGTCGTTGACGAGGACCTCTTGCCAAAGGTCGATGCACACCTCCGGCTTCTTCACGCGCTCGGTCGCGAGCCTCGCGATCTCCAGAAACTTCGCCGCGCGCCCTGCGCCCGGCGCCAGGCGCTCGGCCTCGCGTCGCTGGAGACCGAGGAGCTTCTCCCAGTCGCGGCGCTTTTCGTACATTTGCCGCAGGTAGTCGACCGCCTGGCCGTTCTGCGGATCGATGGCGAGGACGGACTCGTAGGCCTTTACGGCCTCGACCTGGTTGGCGAACTTCGAAACGTAGAGTTCGGCGGCCTGGGCGAAGAGCGAAACCTTTTCGGCCGGATCCGGGACGAGACCGGCCAGCTGCAAGAGCGTCCGGACATAGTCGTTGTAGCGTTTTGCGTTCTCTTGCTTCTCGGCCTGCTGCTTGAGCTCCGCTATCTTCGCCTCGTCGACGGGCGGAGGCGGCGGCGGGGCGGCGGGCGGCACCGTGATGGCGGCGGGCGGCTCCACGTTGGCGGGGGGCGGCGCTGCGGCCCGCTCGACGCCGAGAGGCGCGCTCTCCGCGGCTGCGGGCGCTCGGGGTGTGACCGCTTCCGACGAGGGTGCTGCCGCCCCTTCTTCGCGAACTGCCTTGGCGGTGGACGCTGCCGTCTCGGGCACCGACTGCCCGATTCCGTCGTTCGGGCGCACGCTTCGCACGGGCTTGATGGCCTCCCCAATTTGAGCCTCGAAGGCGCGAAGCTGCGGATGTTCGGGCGCCACCGCGCTCAGTCGCTCGAACGACAGACGCGCGCGGATCAGGTTTCCGAGCTGACGCCACGCGATCGTTCCCGCCTGCGCGAGGAGAAAGGGGTTGTGGCTGTCCTCGGCGCGAATCGCCGCTTCCTCTGCGATCGTGAGGACGCGATCCCAGTCCCCGGCCTTCTTGCCGTAGGCCTCCCGCAAGAAAAGGAAAGCCCCTTCGCTGCCGGGATCGATGCGCAAAGCCTCCTCGAGAAAGCGCGCTCCGATCTCGAGGTTCTGGTGGCGGAGCACCCACCGAGTGCCGAACGCGATCGCCAGACTCGCACGGGCGCCTCGGTCCGGCGAAAGCTGGAGGATCTGTCGCTGGGCTTGCTCGAGCGCTTCGAAGCGCCCGCTATCAACGAGAAGTCCCTCGTAGAGGGCCGCAACCTGGCGATCGGCGGCGTGCGCCGCGTAGGCGCGGGAGAGCATGTCCTCCGCCTCTTCGGGCGCGAACCGGCGCGCTACGCGCGAAGCGCGAAGGAGTTTGCGCGCCTTCGCCGCAGGGTCGCTCTCGTCGTTGGCGCTCCGCAGCAGGCCGCCCAAATGCTCTTGCCAGGTCGACCCGTCGGCCTGAACGTCCTCCAAGCACGCGCTGGCTTCCGGGTTCTTGCCTCCGGCGAGCCCCAGGCTACGAGCGTAGGCCGTGGCAGCCTTGGCCCAGTCCCCCTGGTCGCAGAAAACATCGCCGAGTTCGAGCAACAACGACCCGGCCTGGGGGCTCTCTCCCGCTGCCTTGAGCTCGAGCTCCAGCAGCTTCTGAACCATGTTCAGTTTGCCGAGGTCCCAGTAGACGCTCCGCGCCGCAGCCAGGCTCTCGGTGAGCGCCGGATTGAGCTTGTAGGCGTCTTGGAAATGCTTGAGTGCCTTTACGCCAGCGAGAAACTTCGTCTCGAGCACGCGGCCCAGTTTGAGGTGAAACTGCGCCTTGGCGGGGCCGGCTGACGACGACGCGATCCCTTTCTCGAGCTCGTCGACGAGGCTCGGCCAATCGCGGACATTCTCCAGATACGAAAGACGCTCCTCTAGCTCCATCAATCGCCTCGGTTCGATTCACCGCTCAAGGAATGAATACGCACGTCTCGGGCTCTCGCCCCAGCCGAGCGCACGTCGTCCCGGCACTTGGTCGGTGCTGGTGCACGTCGCAAAGGAAACGGTATCAGAGCCAACGTTCAAATAGGCGGCCATCACGGGCCTCGACCAGCCCGCACTATACCGCCGCGGGGAAGCGAACCTGCGCGCATTTTTCACGGCCGGTCTCTTGCTGCGCCCGCCCGCGCACCGGCATCGCACCCGCGTCCGCACCACCTTTGCGCACCCGGCCCGCCCCAACGGTTGCCCGCCGAGCGCCCTTGCCTCGGCGGGGGGTACGATTGAGCTGGCTGCGCTCCTATTGTAGCGAGCCGCCCATGCGCCGCACAATCTCTTGCGATTGCGCACACTGATCGCCGAATTTCGCGGCGAGCGCGCCCTTGCAGGTTATCTTCCAAAACGATTGAAGCTGCTGGATGGCTTCGTTTTTCTTCGGCGGGTTCAGCTCCGCGTACGCCGACCCCAAGTTGAAGAAAGCCTCCTTGTGATCGTTGCACTTGTTGCTCTCGCACGACTTCTTGGCGGCCTCGTACTCGCTGACCGCACGTGAGATGTCGGGCTTGATCTCGTAAAGGTAACCGAGCAGCGCATGAAGGTTGAAGAGGTGCTTGTCGTCTTCCTTGGCGAAGGATAGGCCCTCTTTGAGCACCTGCTCCGCCTGATCGTAGTACATGAGCCGGCTGTATTCGTCGGCGAGGTTGACATAGTACTGCGTCTCGTCCGGCTTCGTCTCCAGCGCCTTCGTCCAATTCTGGATGGCGCCAGCCTCGTCGTCCATATGCAGGAGTACCCACGCAAGCTCGCCATAGGCTTGCGCGTAATTGGGATCGAGCTGGACCGTGGTCTGGAACGGGGCCTTCGCGTCCGCCCACGGACCGGTTCCCTTCTCCGCGAGCTGCTCGAGCGCGTAGCCCTGCCGGAAATAGTATTCCGCGTGGGCCTTCTTCTTCTCCGTTCTTTCCGCGGCGCCTTGCGCACTGACGCAAGCGGCCGCCATCTTCTGCCAGTCTTCCTTTTTCTCGTATGCGAGAGCCAGCTTCCACCAGATACGCGCGTTGTCGGGGTCGAGCCGAGTCGCCTGATCGTACTTCGAGACTGCTTCGTCGACATTCGCCGACTTCGCTTGATCTCCCTCGTTGGCGAGGTTTACCGCCTCGATGTTGTTTCGACTGCACGCTAATGCGGTTAGCGCGGCGAATGCGGTGACGAGCAAGGCTTTCGTGTTGTTCGCGATCATGGCGGTGCGGGGAGTCTACGAGAACCCGCCGCGCGCCGTCTACTCCAGAAGAAAACCGCCAGGGGCGCCAGGTCAGCAAGGATCGCCAAGAGAGCATCGTTGGCAAAGGAATCCTCCGCCCCATCTTCTCGACCATGGCGTGACTGGCGGTTTCTCGCGTTTCTTCTCTCCCCGCAACGCAGACAACCAAAGCGAATAGCCGAACGCATCGACGAGCGAAGCGAGGCGACATCCCGCCGAGGCGACACCCCGCCGAGGCGGCCCCCATCCCCGGCTACGAATACAGGTTAGAAGCCTGGTGATTTTCGTCGAGAGCGAGCGAGCCCGGCGGCGAGCGCGCGGAGCCTACTTCTGTAGGCGAGCACGCTCGACGCCGGGATCGCGAAGCTATCGGCGAAAAGCGCCAGGCTTCTAATCGCCGGGGTTGAACATGATCGGATAGACGACCGTGACCATGCCGCCTTCCGGCTGCGGGAATGAAAGATTCCCGAATCCGCGAACGACACACTGCACGACGCCCTGATCCGGAAGATCGCTCCCACCGTCGGCCGTCATCGCGACGGCGCCGCTCCGATCGATGACGAACTTCACCGTCACGCGGCCCTGGAGATTCGGGTTGTTGCGCATCCCGTTCTCGTAGCAAAGGCGGAAACGGCCAAAGTTCTGGCGAACGATCCGCTGGATGACCTCCGGCGGGAGCCGACCGTTCACGCTGGTCGCACCCTCGCGAATCCGCGGTGCCTTGACCTGGTGGCCTCCGCCCAGGCGCCCGCGGCCATTGCCGATACCCTGTCCGGTTCCGGTTCCTGCGCCGTGGCCGAGACCACCGAAGTTGCCGAGCCCGATTCCTTCGCCGCGACCGCCGCCGCCCTCTCCGACACCGGAGAGTCCGAGTCCGCCCGCGCCGAACGAATCGCCAATCGTGTCGCCGAACATGTTGCCGCGCGCGCTCTTCTCGTCTTGTCCGAGCGATTCTTCGCGACCCCACGGTGCCGTCGGTGCGTTCGGGTCGCCGCCGCCCATCGTCGAGATGAGCCCGATCATTCCGAATTGGGCCGCTTCCTGCAATGCGGCCTGCTTCGCGAGGTGCGGGTCCGGATTGTCCTTCGGCCCCTGGACTCCGTACTTGTGCCCCGTGTCGCGCGTGTTCGGGTTGCCCATCGAACCCTCTTCGCCCTTCGCGCGCGTGCCGGTGCCGCCCTCTTTTTGGTCCGGTTGGACCTCCGTTACCTCTTGGTTTTCGCGCTCCTCTTGCTCGCGCTCGGCGGCCGCGTTGAGGAGCTTTTGCATCATCAGGATTTGATCCCGGTCGAGGTCTTCGGTGTCGTCCCCTCGCATGTTGGTCATGAAGAACGCGAATACGGCGACCAGCCCCATGTGCAGGAGGAACGACAACCCGGTGTAGAGGAACGCGCCCGGCTCCGAGATCACCCCGACCGGAATGCGTTTGCCCGCGTTGACCGCGCCGACTTGAAAGACGAGCGAGCTGCCTTCGAGCTCCATGCGCGCCTTCGCATTGGCCGGAAGCTCGTATTCGTACGCGCCACTCATCTCCGACGACGGACGCGCGCGACCCGAGGAGATAAGGTCCGCCAGACTCACCTTCCCCTGGCCGGGGAGATCGACGTATCCGCGCGTACGCGGCAGAATCACGAGGGAAGCGCCGAGCCCGCGCGACACGACGAGCGGCGCACGCGTCGTCCCGAGCGTCTCGCTCGGGATGAAGTAGTCACACTTGGCCTTATCCCCGAGCTCCTCGCCGACATAGAAGGAGCGCGGCGGGCTGAGGTGCGAGACATGCAAGACGTTCGAGTCCCACAGGATCATCACTTCGATGGCCGAGAGGTGCGACTCCACCTCGTCGGGGCTGACGTCAGGCCCCGCCTTCACCATCGAGTAGGTAAACGCGTCGCTGCTCCCATCCATCGGCGGCTCGATCCCCAGTCCGGCCGTCGGTGCCAGAGGCGCCGCCGAGTGGGTCGCGAACGGCGCGCTCGGGGCCGCCGCAGGGGCGACCGCGAATGGATTGGCTCCCGCGAAGGGATTCATGGCAGCGGCCGAGGGCGCGGCGAATGGATTCGCTGCAGCGGCAAATGGATTGTGCCCCCCGAGCGCGGGCGCACTCGACGCCGGCGGCGGAGCCATTGCCCCGCCGAGCATGGTTGCGACCGCGGAGGGCTCCGCAGGCGCGGCCGCGGCCGCAATTTCCGCGTTCTCCAGCACGATCAGCGTCGAGCCGATCTGAATCTGGTCGCCCGGACGCACCTTGCACTTGTTGACACGCTGCCCGTTCACCAGGGTGCCGGGCTCGTTCCCCAAATCGATCAACGTGATGTCGGAAGGCGAGGCAACCTCGATCACGGCGTGCATGCGCGAGGCAAGCTCGTCGTCCACGCGCAAGTGACTGCGCGGGTCCTTTCCGACCTTCACGATGTCCTGCGCGATAGTGTCTCGGCGAACGAGCTGGTCGCCCTGATACAGAGCGAACGTGAGCGCGACTTTCGCCTTTCCCTGGCTTTCCATCAATGAACCCCTATCCGCGCAATCTCGGCGCGATGTACCGCTGGCTATGCTCCGAGCCCAGAAAGTTCATGGGTCAGATGTTCTCGACCGACTTGAGCATCTCGGGCACGAACGACGTGCGCGGTCGGATCAAAGTCGTCCGTACTGGGCCCGGTCGTACGCGGATCGTCGCGTCTGCCGGACCGAAGCCACCCGCGCTCAGCGGATCATCTTCGAACTTGTACCCGTAGTCGCCGGCCGGAGCGCCCGCGTTCCCACCCGCTCCCGCAGGCGCGTCTTGCGCGAAGGCAGGAGGGGCGACCACGAGGAGACCCACCATCACCAGTCCAGTCGGCAACCACTTATTTGAGAGTTTCATGATGTCCTCCGCCGTTGAACCGTGTCCGATGCAGCCTTAGCGGATAAATCCGCTCGCATTCCAGTATAAGTGTAGCTTCCGTATACCCTAACCCAGAAGCAACGGGAGTCACCTCGACGTCTCCGAGGATGGATCGACGCTGCAGGAGGCTAGACATCCCAGCCGGGTGGGGGTTCCCCATCTATTTCTTCTTCGCGGGCGGGGCCGCGGGCTTGGAAGGCGCCGGCGCGGCGGAGGCCGCTGGGGTAGCCGAACCCGCCGCGGGTGCCGTGGATCCCGCAGGCGCCGCAGAACCTGCGGGCGCAGACGACGCCCCGGGCGCGGCCGATCCCGCCGAAGGGGGCGCGGATCCGGCTGGAACTGCGGAACCGCTGGAAGCCGGGGCTGCCGCGCTCCCGGCGGGCGCCGGCGGCGGAGTCGCGTCGGGACCGGGAAGTTCCAAGAACTTCACCATGTCGTCCATGTCCTGCATCCGCTCGCGGGCCTTCTTCACCGCTCCCTCGTACTCGGGCTTTCCGTTCGCCTTTTCCATGAAGGCCTCGAAGATCTGCTTGGCTTGGTTGTAGACGCCGATGGCCTTTTCCTTCCCGCCGGCTCCCTTCGCCTTGTACTCCTGCACCAGGATCCCCTCGTTGAAGTACGAATCGGGCCGGGCCGCGTCGAGCTTCTTGCAGGTGTCAATCTCGGCCTGAACGGCGGAAACCTGCTTGTCGTAGTTCGAATCGTCGATCTGACCCCGGAGGGCGAGCGCGAGACCGAGGTGGGCGTCGTAGTCGTTCGGATGCATCTCGAGCGCCTTGCGATACGCCTGCTCCGCTTTGTCGAAGCCCCGGAAGCTCAGATTGATCGCCGCAAGGTTCATCAGTGCCTCGAAGAAGTGCGGATCGAGACTTGATGCCTTGGTGAACTCGGTCACGGCGGTATTGACCTGTCCGAGCTCGTTCAGGATGAGGCCGGAGGTGTTGTGGATCGGCGCGTAGCCGGGATTCTTCCGTACCGCCTGGGAGCACACGAGCGCCGCGAGCTCGAGCTGTTGCACGTCGCCGCGTTTCGCCAGAGCGGCGTTCGTCGCGATCGTGCGCCCGAACTTCTTGCCGCCGCCCGCCTTCTTCTTGGCGCTTCCGAAATAGTAGAGCGCGAGCTGATTGAAGGCGGGCATGTAGCCGTCGTCGATTGCGAGAGCGCGCTGCAGGTTGAGCTTGGCGCAGTCGAAGTCCGGGAGATCGACGTCCTTTCCCGCTGCCTTGGCATGACAGTTGGCGCCGATCTGTTCGGAGTCCCGCTGCATCTGGAACATCGCGAGGTCAACCAGCGCCGGCACGTTCTGGAAGTTCGCGTCGTTGACGGCCGTCTCGAGCGCCGAGATTGCAGCGTCAACGTTGCCGTCGGCTTTGAACTGGTAGAGAGCGAGCTGCGCGCGGGCGAAGTGAAACTTCTCGTCGTCGGCCAAGGCTTGTTGGAAACGAGCCTTCGCGTCCTTGTCGTTCCCGCACCGCTGGTAGGCGAGCCCGGCGTCGTACTGGGCCTCGGGGAATTTGCCCGACGACTGCGCAGAGGCCGACGCGAGGAAGAGCTTGGCGGTCTCGCCGCAGGCCTGGTCGCTCCAGTCGTTGGCCTTGTCATGGCCGTTGAACGCATCGAGCGCCGCGCCAAACCTCTCGCGCGCCCCCGACTCGACCGCGGCGGGCGGAGCGACCGGGCCTTCATTGTGGTGGGCGGCCGGGGCCTTGGCTTCCTCCTTGGCACCACCGCAACCGAAGCCAAGTGAAATTCCCAGGGTCCCCGTGGCCAAAACGCGTCCGACGTTCTTCATCAGTATTGCCCTCGCTAACGGTCCTTCGCGCTCCGCCTTACTTCTTCTTTTTCCCGGCGGCCGGCTTCTTCTTGCCTTCTTCGGTCGCGGCTTCCCCAGCGATCTCCACCTTCTCCGTCGCGGGCCCGGTTACTACGGGGTGCCAGAGCTGGCCACCGACGATGAGCGGCGGCGGCTTGTCGTCGAGCCCCCCGTTGGACAGCGTCGGGGCTCCCCGGAGTTCGTCCACCACGTGGTATTCGGTCTTGTAGTTGCGCGCGAGCCACTTCTCGCAGTCGCGGGAGTACTCGTCGAAGTATTGGTACTTGACGGAGTCGTCCAGGCAGCGCTTGAGCGCAGGCTTGGCTTTGTCGCGCTTGATGGGCTCCGACGCCTCGTCGAGGTGTTCGAGGTAGTTGGCCTTGACTTCCCTCCAGGACAGCGTGTCGCCGGTGCCGGGCACGAAACCCTTCTTGTCCCAATCCTTCGGGTAGGGCGCGCGCCGGAAGTCGTCGACGAAAGTGCCCCACATCAGACCCGCGCGCGAGGCCGCGGCGATGACCCAGCGAGGCGGAGGCACCGGCTGGAGGTCGGTGATCTTCTGATACTCCTTGTCGACGTCCTCGATTGCAGCCTGCTTCTTCTGCACCCAGGGCATCAGGGTCTTGTCCATGTACTTCTTGATGTCGTCTTTCGTCCCGGATCCCTTGTAGACGGGGAAGGCCACCGCATCGACCTT
>CAZVPE010000039.1:0-32047 GCA_964628155.1 uncultured Polyangiaceae bacterium
GCCACGGCGACCTGGTCCGGCGACATCACGTCTACCTGGACGGCCATGAAGAAGCAGATCACGGCGGGGCTCGGCTTCTCGATTTCTGGAGTCCCCTATTGGACATTCGATACGGGTGGGTTCGCCGTCCCGTCGCGGTTCTCGTCACCCAACCCCGGCCCAGATGCAGCGGGGGAATGGGCAGAGCTAAATACCCGTTGGTTCGAATACGCGACCTTCTTGCCGATCTTGCGCGTGCACGGGCAGGCGCCTGCTCGCGAAATGTGGGCGTTCGGCGGAGAGGCGAGCCCCGCCTACTCCGCGATGCGAAAGTTCGATCGCCTGAGGTACCGGCTCCTCCCGTACATCTACTCGCTTGCTGGAATGGTCTCGCACCGAGGGGGCACCATCTTGCGCCCCCTGGCGATGGACTTTCGCGCGGACAAGGCGTCCCGCGAAATCGACGACGAATTCATGTTCGGTCCTGCGTTCTTGGTCAATCCGGTCACTTCTTACGGCGCGCGCAGTCGCCTCGTGTATCTGCCGCCGGCAGCGGGTTGGTACGACTTCTGGACGGGCGTGCGGTTCGCAGGCGCAGCAATGGTCCGCTCGCCCGCGCCGTTCGAGGCGATTCCGATTTACGTGCGGTCGGGGTCGATCGTGCCAGTGGGACCGGAATTGCAGTACACTTCGGAGAAGCTGGCTGATCCCATTACTGTTTATGTCTACGCCGGGGCCGACGGGGCATTCACGCTCTACGAAGACGAAGGGACGACCTACGACTACGAGAAGGGGGCGTTCTCGACGATCGCTTTCAGCTGGGACGACGCCAAGAAGACGCTGACGATAGGCGAGCGCGCAGGCGAATTCGTCGGAATGCCGAAACAGCGCACGTTCCAGGTCATCCTGGTCAGCCAGACGAAAGCAGTCCCTTTCTCATTCACTGCAAAGGCCGACAAGTCAGTCGATTACAGCGGAGCCGCGGTGGCCGTCGATTTTCATTAGCCGGCATCACGCGGTCGAGCTGTGGTCACGGAACAAGCATGCTACGAAGTGAGTTCCACGGCATGCAAGGTCGCTGGGCTGGAATAGCAGGAGTCGCGGCTGCTCTTGCCGTTGAAGCTTGTTCCCGCTCGCCGCAGCCCCCTCCCCCAGGCGCGGCGCCCGCGGCTGTAGCCCAGGCGAGCGCCGCGCCGCCCGCGACCGCTCCGGCTGTTGCCCCCGAGCCTCTCGAACCACTCTGCGGCGACGCGGGGCACGTGCTGATCTTCGCTGCGCCCGCACACCCGGTGCGCGGCAAGACGATGACCATCCTCGCAGTCAGCGATCAGCCGGTCGATGCCCGCCTGACGGTTACCGGCGCCGGCGGGGCTTCGGCCTCCTCGGGCGAACGACACGGCGGACCGCCGTATTACTGGCTCGCGGACGTTCAGGGCCCCGCGGCGGGGAGTTGGCACGTCGCCTTCACCCGCGACGCAGCGTGTGGAAGCGAGCTTCTAGGCAAGCGGGACGTCGCGGTCAGCGGGTCGCGCTCCATCGCGGCCCCTTCGCCTCCGGGCGTTCTCTGGGCGACCCGTGCGGCCTGGTCCCCATCGCTCGAGAATGTGTACTCCGCCTGGATTGAGCACCTGTTCGATGCGCCCCTCGACGTGCAGCCGAGCTGGGGCGCGCTCCACGAAGTGCTCCGCGATCGCTCGCGCAACTTTCTCTTCGATTACCTCGGCAGCGCGGAGGACGAGCGGGGAATGGTCGTCCGACCCGATTGCGCGGACCTTCCCTATTTCTTGCGCGCATATTTCTCCTTCAAACTGGGGCTTCCCTTCGGTTGGTCGCGATGTTCGAGGGGCGAAAATGGCACGCCGCCGACGTGCGCCGATTTCGCCACGAGCTCCGAACCGTTCCCGTCCGTCGACGGCAAGGCGCAGCCGGTCCCGTCCTGGCTCGATCCGGAGCGGGAGCCGCACGCGAACGACGCCAAGCGCTTCGGCGAGTTTCTGCGCACCACGCTGGCCGACGCAGCGCAGTCGGGCGCTGGACGCACGCCGGCGAAGGACGAAACGGGCGACTATTACCCCGTGGCGCTCTCCGTCGAGACGCTTCGCCCCGGGACTATTTTCGCCGACCCGTACGGACACGTCCTCGTCGTCGCCAAACGAATCGCCCAGACGCCGACTCGTGGGGGCGTCTTACTCGCGGTCGACGGCCAGCCCGACGGGACGGTGGCCCGCAAGCGATTCTGGCGTGGCAACTTTCTATTTGCGGTGGATCCCGCGCTCGGCAGCGCCGGCTTCAAGCGCTTTCGGCCGATCGTCCGGGACAAGATGGGGTCGTTTCGCCGTCTCGGCAACTCCGAGATCGCAGACTTTTCGCTCGACCAATATGCAGGCGGAGTCGAGGGGTTCTACGACCGCATGGAAGACGTCCTCTCGCCATCGCCTCTCGATCCGACCCAGGCCCTCCTCGAGACGGTTCAGGCGCTCGAAGAGCAGGTCAAGACCCGCGCCGCTTCGGTCGAGAACGGCCGCAAGTTTCTCGCGAGTGGAAAGCCCGCCGCCGACATGCCCGACGGCGCGAAAATCTTCGAAACCACAGGCAGTTGGGAGGACTACTCGACGCCTTCGAGAGACCTGAGACTCTTGATTGCGATCGACGTCGTGCGGGGACTTCCTTCTCGAGTGGCGCGGCGAACGGAACGCTATGCGATGCCGCCGGGCAGGACCGCAGCCGACGTGCAGCGCGAGCTCGAAGAGCGCGTCGGCCGCGAGCTTCGCGAGCGCAGGTTCACGTACACGCGAACCGACGAGTCGGAGTGGGGTCTGCGTCTCGCGGACGTCGTGGAACGGCAGACGGCGCTCGAGATGGCGTACAATCCGAACGAGTGCGTCGAGCGCCGCTGGGGCGCGCCCTCCGGTAGCGACGAGGCTTCGACGTGTCGCGCGCACGCGCCGGACGAACAGCTCGCCAAGATGCAGGGCTACCGAGCCTGGTTTCACGAGCGAAGAAGGCCGCCTCGATGAGGCCCTGCTGCGTGCTAGAAGCAGCCCTCAGCTCATGTACTTTCAGGAAGTCATCCTCGCGCTGCAGGAATTTTGGGCCAAACGCGGCTGCCTCATCGTGCCTTCCTACAACTCGGAAGTCGGAGCCGGGACATACAACCCGGCCACGTTCCTGCGTGCCCTCGGACCGGAGCCCTGGAACGTCGCCTACGTCGAACCGTCGCGCCGGCCGACGGACGGACGCTACGGGGAGAACCCGAACCGCACGCAGCAGTTCCACCAATACCAGGTGATCCTCAAACCATCGCCGCTCGACATCCAAGACCAGTACTTGGCGTCTCTCCTCGCGCTCGGAACGAGGCCTGAAGACCACGACGTACGCTTCGTGGAGGACGATTGGGAGTCGCCCACGCTGGGCGCCTGGGGCCTGGGCTGGCAAGTGTGGCTCGACGGACTCGAGATCTCGCAGTTCACCTACTTTCAGCAAGTGGGCGGCATCGACTGCAAACCCGTGAGCGGAGAACTCACGTACGGTCTCGAGCGCATCTGCATGCACCTCCAGAACGTCGAGTCGTTTTGGGACATGCAGTGGGCCCCGGGGGTCTCCTACGCCGAACTCGTTCGCCGCGGAGAGTGGGAGTGGTCGACCTACAACTTCGAGCAGGCGGACACGCAAGCGCACTTCGAGGACTTCGATCAAAGTGAAAAGGAGTGCAAGCGCCTCCTTTCGATCGGCGGCGACGATCCGCTGAAGCGACTGGTGCTTCCGGCCTACGATTTCGTGGTCAAAGGGGCCCACGCCTTCAACGTGCTCGACGCGCGCGGCGCGATTGGGGTCACCGAAAGGCAGCGCTTCATCGCCCGCGTGCGTACGATGGCGAAGGGCGTCGCCGAGGCTTGGCTCGCGCAGCGCGGAGCCATGGGTTTTCCCCTTCTCCAAACGCGAGCCGCGGCCGAGTAGTCGCAACGACAATGATTGCGCTCCGACTCGCGCTCATAGCATCCGCAATGCTTGTCGCTTCGTGCGCGGGTTCGGCGCCCGATCCGCGCTACCCGGCTCGCGATGCGGGCTGCCCGGTGAAATCCTTTCCGGGTGAGCCCACGACTCCGGTCGATGACCTCGGAACGGTCGCCGTCGACTGTTCCCGTCGCGGTGGCGGGGGCTGCGAGCGGGAGGCGCTCGACGTCGTTTGTAAGCGCGGTGGTGACGTCGCATGGGGCCTCGCCGACAACTCGCTCACGACGACGAGGCTTTTGGTTCACGCCGCCCATACTCGACGTGCGCTGGCGAGCCCCGGCGAGCGAGGATGCGCCGTAAGAGTCTTCCGCGACGCTCCACCCGTTGCCACAGAGAATGTCGGCACGGTGAGCGCTCTCTGTTCGCTCGATGACTCGAAGGAGAGCTGTCTCCGCGAGCTGGAAGATCAGGCGTGCGTGCTGGGCGCCGACGTCGTGTGGCAGATAGAGGGCCCGACCCGCGAAGCTACCTCCGAGGGCGACAAGCTGCGGATGCGTGGCCGGGCGGCTCACACGAAGTAAGCGTCATTCCAGACACTTCTCGAAGGCGTCGGCGTTCGCGGCACGCATGGCGCACGCGAACTCGGCCTGGCTGACCTCCGAACTGCAGTTCTTGAAGGCATCGTCGCCGCGCGCTTCGCGCTTTTCTCGATCTCGCTCCGACCCAATCTGCTCGGTAGAAGCATCGGGGAACTTCTCGGTGACCACCAGCTGAGCGTATCGATCGAGCAGCTGGTCACATTGCGTCGCGGTCGCTTTGGGACGGCACCCGCCCGAGGCGACGACCGTTGCCAGCAAGCACCACGCCGCAGCCCGAGTTACCGCAAGCATGTATCGAGCTCCCGAAGGGTCGACGCGGCCCGGACGCAGACCATTGTCTTGTCGGTCACACGACGGCTCTCGCACAATTTGATCTCGTCTTCGAGAGCGTCGCGCACTTGCCGCTCTCGCTCGGCAATGGCACCGACGTCGTTGTGGCTCAGCTCCTTCATCTGGAGCTCGACGCTTCTATCGACGATGAGCCGGCAGTCCGCCTCCGTCGCGCGACGACCACAACCCGTAGCGACCAGCGCACTGGCAATCAATGCGAGCGTCAAGAAGCCAAGAGTGCCATGCCGCACGCGCGGACGCCTAGCACGTTTTGGTCGCAGAGGAGCGCGAATGGTAAGCTCATCGGCGTGGCGGGAGCAAGACGCGGAACAGCATCGGCCCTTTCGGGTCCTGGCGAGAGAGCCCCCCTTCTTTCCGCTCGCCCGGCGCCTCGAACGCCCGAAGACCTTCTCCACAAAGCGATGGCGGCGCGCTCGCCTGCCGCGCGGGGGCGCTGGGCTCGGCAGGGGCTTGCGTCGCGCGGCGGGCTGGACAAGACGACAAGGGCGATGCTTCTGCGGCAGCTTTGCCTCGCGCACTATGAAACCGGCCGTTTCAGCAAAGCGCACACCGTCGCCCTTCAGGCGCTCGAGCTCGAGGTTCTCTGTGACGTGCTGCATCAAGACGCCGCACGAGCCGCTTTGGGGGAAGGGGACGCGAAGGCCGCGCTGTCGCATTTGCGTCGCGCCGCGCGCCGCGCGCCAGCTTCTCGGCGGGCTTTCCATCTGTGGACTCTGGGGAGCGTGCTCTTTCTCTTGCATCGCTACGCAGAGGCCGCGGCGGTTCTGGCGCGCGCCGTGCGCTGGGGAACGCACGACAAGCCGCTCTACCGTGCCCATTTGGCGCTCGTCCGGATCGCGCTGGGCGAAACTGTGGAAGACCTTCAGGCCACGATCGACGACCTCGGAGCCGCTCCGTGCGGGCAGGGCTACGGGCGGTTCGTTCTTGGTCATCTGGCCTATGCGGCCGGGCAATGGTCCGCAGCCCGACGCTACCTCCTCGCGTTCGTGCGCCGTACCGAAGCCGCCCGTCCCGCCCTTGCGATGGCGCTCCGCGGCGAACTGCATATGGCTCGCGCCACCCTCGGGAAAATGGCTGCCAATTGACGGTGCTAGAGTGATGCTTGGCGTACTGCGGAGGATTCGAACGTGAGAACGCGCTCCACCCTACTCACAACGTATATTCTCGTCGTCTTGGTCCTCTTGTGGCCGATCGCGGCGTTGGCAGACGTCGGAGGATCGGACACGGGGGCCTTTCAGCGCGCCCTGTCCCACGGCGCGGTCTTCGCTCTCGGCGCGAGCTACGTGTTCGGCCTCGCGACCAGCCTCACGCCGTGCGTCTATCCGATGATCGCGATCACCGTCTCGGTATTTGGCGCGAAGGAGGCGAAGACCCGCCTCGAAGGCACCCTTCTTTCGCTGACTTTCGTGCTCGGCATCGTCTGCCTGTTCGCACCGCTCGGCGTGGTGTCGGCGCTGACGGGCAAGGGATTCGGCGCCGCGCTCGGGAACCCGAGGGTCGTCGCGCTCATCGCGACCGTCTTCGTGCTGCTCGCAGCCTCGCTGTTCGGCGCGTTCGAGATTGCCCTTCCCCCGGCGCTCCAGAGCCGGCTTTCGAGCGTGGGCGGTACGGGTTACCGGGGCGCGCTGCTCCTCGGCCTCGTCTGCGGATTGATTGCCGCACCGTGCGTCGGCCCATTCCTCTTCGGACTCTTGGGATGGATCGCGACGACCCGCAACGTAGCCCTTGGCTCGGCCGCGATGGCGCTCTACGGCTTGGGCCTGGGCACGCTCTTCTTCGTGGTCGGTGCGTTCGCCGTGAACCTTCCGAAGGCGGGCGCATGGATGATGGGGATTAAGTGGGTGGGGGGCGTGTGTCTCGCGTACATGGCGCTGGCTTATGTCCGAGACGCGCTTCCGAAGGAAACCCTGCACAAGTTTGCGCACCCGAGCGCTCTCTACGGAGTAGCGAGCCTTGTGCTCCTCTCCCTAGGCCTGGTTCTGGCCGGAGTTCACGTCGCCGCGGAGCGCCGCCGGTCGAGCATCGTTCGAATGTCCAAGCCGGCGAAGCTCGCGTCGATCGTGCCCGCCATCGCCGGACTTTTCATGCTCGTAACGTGGTGGCAGCTTCCGCGGTCGACCTTGATCGCGGTGGCGGGGGCGGCGCCGGAGGGCGCCGGGGCCGTCGAGCTTCAGTGGGAGTCGAACGAGGACACGGCAACTGCGCGCGCCACGGCCGAACACAAACCTTTGCTGGTCGACTTCGGGGCTAGCTGGTGCGGAGCGTGCAAAGAGCTCGACGAAAGGACATTCCCAGACCCCCGCGTGAAGGCCGAAGGCGCGAGGTACGTGGCTCTTCACGTGGACGCCACCAACGACGACGATCCCGGGGTGACCCGCGTACGCGACAAGTACGGTGCGTCGGCCGGCCTGCCGGTGGTTCTCCTATTTGGAAGCGACGGCAAAGAGGCGGTGCGCTTCACGGAGTTCGTTCCACCGGAGCGGTTCGCCGCCGCACTCGCAAGCGTCCACTAACGGCAGCCGTCGTCGCGGGCCGCGGCTACATTCCGCACGAGATCGACACGACCGCCACCTGGAACCCGCTCGAGCTGGATTCGAGGAAGGCGACGAGTCCGCTGCCGTCGGGCGTCACCGCAGCCTGACTCTGCCCCGCGTTGGAACCGGGGTTCGAGATCGCAAGCGGCGCTCCAAGGGGAGTGCCGTCGGCCCAAATCGTCAGCCCGCGCACTTCGTGAACGGACGTGGGCCCCTGCGTCCAGGTGACCAAAAAGCGGCCACCGGGAATTACGGCAAGCCCGGGCGACATCGCCTGATCGCCATTGCCGCCGGGCGGTGTTGTGAAGGGCTTGGGCGCGGAAGGCGGCTCGCCTTCCGTGAAGCGGACCCACCGAAGTCTCCACGGGTCGTCCGTCGACGCCCGATCCGCCCACACCATGATCCCGGCTCCGTCGTTGACGGCGATTGCCGGCGAGCCAACCGTCGGCCCCAGACCGTCCACTCGAAAGAGACCCCCCTTGGCGGCAAGACCGCGCACGCCGTCGGCAGCACCCACCCATTCTGCTCCGGTCGACCGAAACGCGATCACCACGGACGAGGGGTTCGACTCGGACCGGGCTCCTCGCAGCGCCTCAATGGCCTCGTCTCGTTCGAGTGGCCACAGTTTTCCCGCGACGTCGCGGTTCAAGGGCGCCCACGCGAGGTGACCACCCGCGACACCCACCTGCAATGGAGGATCGACGGGAAGCGTGCGGCGCTCTCGCAAAGGGTCCCCCTTGCGCTCGACATCGACGGCAAGACCCAGACGGCCGCTCGGACCCAAAGCCGGGGTCACACGACGGATGGGCTGTACCGAGGCGGACGAACTGGACTCGACGACCGAAAGCGACTTCGGGTCGACGCGCACGAGCATCGCCTGGTGGTCGTTCGCCGCGAACCCGAGGGCAATGTCCCCGTCGAAGGTGCGCACTTCGATGCCCGCGGAGAGGGTCGCATTCGGTGCCATGACGTGAGGCTCCCCCGTCCGAACGCAGATAGGCGAGGGCGGATCCGAGATCGGCGAGCTCACGGCGCTGGGAATCGGCACATTCCCGGTCCCCGAAGTCGCGGCCGGCAGGGCGGCCGGACTCGCCGTGCTCTCCCGGCTACGGGAGCGAGCCAGGCTTATCGCGACCACTCCGATTCCAATCCCGAGGACGGCTGGTGCGAGGACCAACCAAGGCCACTTGCGCCCCGGTTCGCGCAGCTGCGTGCGCACGCGGTCGTAGAGACCGTTGCGCGCCGTCGAAAGCTTGGACGTCTGGCGAAACACGAGCCTCATCGCGCTGAGAATCGGCGAGCGCATACCGCGCGGAATGGTCGTCAGCTCGATGTCGGGGCTTACGGCTGCGGGCCGCGGTAGGGGGTCGCCCGCCGAGGGCTCCGGAGAGGCCGGCGGGGATACCGGCCTTGTCTGGTCCGGAACCTGTGGAATGGCGCTCGCGGAGCCGAGCTGCCGCAAGTCGACCGTGGGGAGGTTCTCTGCGACTTCGTCTCCCTCGACAGGTAGCCGCGGTGCCCGGTCGGCTGCGCGCCCTACGGCCTCCGGCCGCGGAGGAGGGTTTGGTTTGGGTAGCGGAGCGGCCCGAACTTCCACCAGGACCGAGTCGCTCAGCTCTTCCGTATCGGGGTCGGCGGGGGGTTGCGTTTTGTCGTCCAAAGCAATCGCCTGTGTACGGATGATACCCCGCTCTGCCGACGGATCACGCTCGTCTCGCGGGGCTGATGGTTTTATGCGCTCGCCGAAGCCACTACGGCTTGCCGTACAGAGGCCGCACCGCTCGCCGCGAGCACGGCGGCGCACGCGTTCATCGTGGCACCGGTCGTCCGGACGTCGTCTATCAGCAGCACGGCTCTGCCCCGCAGGCGCGCTCCCTGACGCACGCGGAACGCCTGGGCGACATTGGCGATGCGGCCCTCTCGGTCGAGTGTCGCCTGCCGCGGCGTATCCCGTGTGCGTTCGAGCGCAAGCGGCAACCAGGGTATGCCCAGGCGACGCGCGATACGACGCCCGATGATGGCCGACTGATTGAAGCCGCGCTCCGCCAGGCGCGCGACGTGAAGGGGGACGGGGACGACCACCGAGTCCTGGAGACTCCAGGCTCTGGGCGCAAGGGCGCGCCAAAGCAGGTCACCCAGCGGGCGCGCAAGATCGGGTCGACGTTCGTACTTCAATCGTACGATGGCGCGCGCAACAGCCCCACCGTACACGAACGCCGCCGTGAGCGAGGGGTCCTCCGGAGCGTGCTCGATGGTGGACGCGCACGCCGGGCAGAAAGCCGACACGGGCCGCACACGCGCATCGCAGGCGGCGCACCTTGGCGGCGCGATCATCCAGGCGACAACATCCAACGCGAAAGCCGTGATCGACGCAGCAGCGCTCATGCACGCTCATCGGCCGAGGGCGGCCGGCGGTTGCTGGTCTGCCGCGCTCTGCTCTTCGGAGGTCGTGGCGAAGAGCACGTGGTCCTCCCATCGTCCGGCGATCGACAAGTAGCGCTCTGCGACCCCTTCTCGCCGGTAGCCCGCCTTTTCGAGCACCCGCAAGCTCGCGCCATTGCGCGGCATCACCGCCGCTTGAACCCGATGCAGTCCGATGCCCGAGAAGGCGAACGCGGTCGTCGCGCGAACCGCCTCGGTCATGAGTCCACGGCCTTGCAGCTCATGATCGATCCAATAGCCGAGGTAGGCATTCTGAAACGCGCCCCGCAGCACGCCGCCGAGTGCAATTCGGCCGATGACCCGGTTTTCGTCCTCGCGGCTTGCAATGACGAAAACGAAGGTGTGACCCCTCTTCCACTCCCTTCGGTGCTGCAAGACTGCCCGTGACACCGACGCGAGGGAGGCCGTGTCTTCTCCGGGCGCTGGAGCGACGCTCCAGGGGCGCAGATGTGCCGCATTGGTTCGCAGCGCGCGTCGCATTTCTGCGATATCGCTCGTGCGCAGCGGGCGGAGGACCAGCCGCTCGGTCAGGATGCGCGTGGAAAGGGAAGGCACTTGCCACGCGGGGCGCACGATCGTCCGCGGTACTTCGCTCATAGGAGCTGCACGGGATCAACATCGATCGCGGCTCGGACGGTGCGCGGAAGCGAAGCGCGCGCCTCGTCGACCAGCCCGAGCACCCCACGAAGCCGCGCCCGATCGGCGGCCCGAAGCATCAGGCGAAAGCGCCATCGATTGCGAATGCGGGCGATCGGCGCAGGCGCAGGGCCCTGCACGAGAACGTGGCCGCCGCGCACGCCTTCCGACTCGAGCGCCACGCGGGCGAGCCGCACGCATGCTTCACGTGCTTCGTCCTCCACGGGAGCATCCACGCGCACGAGCGCCGCCCGCGTAAAGGGCGGGTAACCGAGCTCGCGGCGGTCGGCGAGCTCCCGATCGAGAAATCCACCCACGTCGTGTCTTGCGGCCAGCGCGATGGCCGGGTTTTCCGGATCCCACGTCTGGACGATGACCTTTCCCTCTCGATCGCCGCGCCCCGCGCGCCCTGCAACCTGCACGAGAAGCTGGAACGCGCGCTCGCTCGCCCGAAAATCGGGAATGCTGAGAGCCGCGTCCGCATTGACGACGCCGACGAGTGTCACGTTCGGCAAATCGTGCCCTTTCGTGACCATTTGAGTGCCGACGAGGATGTCGATTTCACGCGCACGCATCTTAGCCAAGAGTTTCTCCACTTTCCTTCCGCTCGCGACATCGCGATCCAGGCGCGCGACGCGCGCCTGGGGGAATGCCGCTGCGAGTGTCTCTTCGAGCTTTTCCGTCCCCGTACCTTCCAGGACGAGGGCCTCGGCGCCACAGGCCGCGCACCGGGCGGCCAGGGGTGCTTGAAAGTCGCAGTAGTGGCATCGGACGACCTCTCCTCCACGCTTGTGGAAGGTGAGGGCAACCGAGCAGTCGCTGCACGAGGCGACTCGGCCGCACGCCTCGCAGCGAACACTCGGTGCAAAGCCGCGTCGATTGAGAAAAAGAATCGCCTGTTCGCGCGCGGCCAATGTGCCCTCGATCGCTCGGTAGAGAGGCATGCTGATGCGCTTGTCGCCGATCGCGCTCGAACCCATGCGGCGGAGATCGACCAGCTCGACCCGCGGTAGGGGTTGTGCGCGCGGGCGGTCAGGCAGCGAAAGCTTCGCCGCACGCCCCTTGCGCACGAGCTGTTCGCTCTCGAGCGACGGTGTCGCACTGCCCAGAAGGCACACGCCCCCGACGCGATGGGCGCGCAAAATGGCCATGTCGCGCGCGTGGTACCGGACCCCCTCTTCTTGCTTGAAGCTCGAATCGTGCTCTTCATCGACGACGATGAGGCCAAGTACGCGCACGGGCGCGAATAGGGCGCTTCGGGCACCGATTGCGACGTCCGTCGCGCCGGTTCGCAATTGCCACCACATCGCGTGGCGTTCGCGCGGCGTCAGCCCGGAATGCAAGACCGCGACATTGTCGCCGAAGCGAGCTCGAAAGCGAGCCACGAGCTGCGGAGTTAGAGCGATCTCGGGTACGAGCACGATCGCTCCTCGCCCGTTCGAACGCGCGGCGGCGATCGCACGCAAATATACCTCCGTTTTCCCGCTACCCGTGACGCCGTGCAAAAGGAGGGTGGACGGTTGCGCCTCGCCCAGGCGAGCGACGATGGCGTCGATGGCCGCGGTCTGCGCCGGCGTCGCGTCGTGGGGAATGTCGCGTAGAGCGGGCTCTGCGAAGAACGGGTCGCTCGCGGAAGGTCGCGCGTCCATCGTGACGAGCCCGAGCTCGGCCAGCTTCTTCACGGCCGAACGTGCATTTCCCCAACGCCGCTCCAGCCGAGCGATCGGTTCAGTTCCCGTGGCGCGCAGGTGCGCCAGGACAGCTGCCGCCTGCCCGTGCAGCGTTCCAGCCGTTTCGACGCGCGAGGTCGGGACGACCCATTGTACGCTCCGCGCGCCGACTCCCGTCGCGTCGGAGAAGAGGGTCGGCTCGCTCAGTTCTCGCGCCGTCGAGCGCTCCACGGGCGGCAGAGCCAGGCGCACGACCTCTCCGATTGGCGCCAGGTAGTAGCCGGCGAGGTCCCGCAAGAAAGCAAGGAGGTCCTCGGGAATCGCAGGCTCCGGGTCTACGACGCGAGCGATCGCTTTGGTCCTTGGCGGTGGCTCGCCTTCGCGCACGCCGAGCACCACCCCGATGAGACGCCGGGCGCCGAACGAGCAAACCACGCGCGACCCGGGAAGAACTCGGGCTGCCAACTCGCCCGGCACGGCGTACGTGAACGTGCGTGGCAAAGGTACGGGCAGCGCAACGTCGGCGAGCAGCACGGTCGGCAAGCTCAAGGCACGGAGACTCAGCGCATGGCGAGGGCGAGAAGGAACCCCGCCAGGGCCACCACGACAGCCGCGACGACCACGAGCGCCGGAGACCTGCGTTTTGCGATTTTGGCTTCGGGGCTCGGCGGCGCGGGCTGGATGGGCGCGATGGGCTCCGCGACGAGGGGCACGCCTCGTTCGAGGGCGGACATCGCCCGCTCGCGGGCACGCCTGCGCGAAATTATCTCGGCGCCGAAGGTCGTCGCCAGCCATTCCCCGAGCTGCAGGGCACTCGCCCGCAGCTTCGCACGGGCGACGTAGTCATCGAGGTCTCGCAGCATGGCCGGTGCCGACGGATATCGGGAATCTCGGTCCACCGAGAGCGCCTTCGCCAGCACGGCACGCAGCTCTTCTTCCGCCGGGAGACCCAGATGGGGCAGCACCGGCACGTTCGCGCGCCGCGCCTGTTCCAGAGGGCTGGCCACCCCGTCGCCGGCCTTGTACATGCGCCGGCCCGCCAAGAGCTCCCACAGGACGATGCCCGCGGCGAATACGTCTGCGCGCGCGTCGACCGCCTCTCCGCGGGCGTGCTCTGGGCTCATGTACCCGGCCTTTCCGCGGAGCGCCTGGTCGATTTCGTGCTCGGCAGAGCCGGCGGCGACTGCGTCGTTGGCGTGGGCGATCCCGAAGTCGCAAACCTTGACCTCGCCGTCGAACGAAAGGAGCAGGTTCGAAGGCGAGACGTCTCGATGCACGATCCCAAGCGGCGCCCGATCGTCGTCGGTTCGCCGGTGCGCATAGTCGAGCCCGCGCAGCGCCTCGCGGACGACGTGAAAGGCCAACTCGAACGGGAGAGGGACCCGCGCGCGCGAGCAGCGCGAGAGAAGGCCGCTCATGTCGAAGCCTTCAACGTACTCCATCGCGATGAACAAGCGGCCTTCCTCGCGGCCGAGATCGAAAACTTGGACTACGTTCCCATGGTTCAGCCGCGCGGCGAGCTTGGCCTCGTGGACCAGCATTTCGCTGAACCGGGAGTCGCCGGCTAGCGCTGGAAGTATCTGCTTGACGACGCAAAGTCGCGCCCCCCCGAGCTCGATCTTCTGCCGAGCCAGATAGATTTCCGCCATCCCGCCTCGGCCGATGAGGTCGAAGAGAGCGTACCGCCCGAAAGCGCGCGGCAGGACGAGAGACTGGTCCGCAGGCGACATCGACCGGCCTTTACTCCCCCGACGACCCTCCGCGGTCAAGTGAGCTCCGGTTCAGCCGCAGGACCGATTGCGAGAGACTACGGGCGGTACTTGTCGGCCAAACGGTTTGGCGCTCTCTAGACCACGCTGATCGCCGATGATTCGCCCACGGTGCCTGCGACGAGCGTTCCGCTCCCAACGGAAGGGCCCGAAACACGAGCGTCCGCCGAGACCCGCGCTGCAGCATAATGCGGGTCATGTCATCGCCTCCGCCGGAAAGGGACCAACCCCCCTCGTCTGGTGGCAACGGTGAGGGACCCCCTGTCTCTCGAATCGCAAGACTCGCCCGTCTCGGTGCTCTCGCTCCGCGGGCACTCCCTCTCGCGACCGAGGCCGTCCGCCGCGCGATCGGCGGTCGGGGCACGGATCAAGACGAAGCCGCGGCGCGACGCCGGCTGACGCAGAACGCGAAAAAAACTGCGGACGCGATGCTCAAGACGCTGGGAGAGATGAAAGGCCTCCCCCTCAAGCTCGGGCAGATGGCGTCGTATGTCGACGGGCTCGCCCCGCCCGGATACGAAGAGAAATTTCAGCGCGTACTCGCGCGGCTTCAGCAGAACGCTCCGCCCCTTTCGCCCGAAGCCGCGGTGAAGGTGGTGCGGGAGGATCTTGGGGTTCACCCGCGCGAAGCGTTCGCCGAGTGGGATGACCAGCCATTTGCCGCGGCGAGCATTGGTCAAGTGCATCGAGCGGTCACGCGTGGTGGCGAACCCGTGGCGGTCAAAGTGCAATACCCTGGTATCGACCGGGCGATCGAGAACGACCTCAAAAGCCTGTCGATGCTCGAAGCGATGATTGCGCCCGTGGGAAGGCGATATCGAAGCGACGAAGTCTTGCAAGACATAAAGGCCGTTTTCCTAGCGGAAGTAGATTACGGCAAAGAAGCGGAAGCGATCGACACGTTCCGCCGCGTGCACCAAGGAGACGACGAAGTGGTGATTCCTCGCGTCTTCCACTCCTTGTCGACCAAGCGCGTGCTCACGATGGAGCTCATGGGGGGCGCCGAATACGCCGAGTTCTGCGAGCATGCGTCGCAGGGCGATCGGGACGCGGCCGGCACGACGCTCGGGCGTTTCATGTTTCGGCCGCTCTGGCGCCATGGCTTGCTCTACGCGGACCCGCACCCCGGCAACTACCGGTTCCTCGGCGGGGGGCGCGTCGCCTTTCTCGACTTCGGTTGCCACAAGCTCCTGCCAGCGGCGCTCGTCGAAGGGATGAAACGCTACGTCGTGGCGCTGCAACGCGGCGACATCGAGGAATTCTATCGCGCGTGCATCGAAGTGCTCGGCTACGATCCCAGCGATAAAGAAAGCTGGTCGCTCTACACGGAATACACAAAAATGGTTCTCCAGCCCCTCGTCGTGGACGGACGATTCAAGTACACGAAGGAGTTCGCGCGGCAGAGCGTGGCGTTCTTGGTACGGGGCGGAAAGAATATCGTGTTCAAGCCGGGCGAAGCCCTCCCGAATCTGCCTCCGCCAATCCAGATGCCGGGCGACTTCACGTTCGTCAACCGGCTCCAATGGGGGTTCGCGAGCGTCTTGGCTGGCCTCGGGGCGGAGGCGAACTGGAGGCAGCTCGTGCAGCCATGGCTCCATGGCCAATTGGTACCGATTCCGGCGGCATGATCGCCGGATCGCCGCCTGAGCGCCGGCGCGGTGTACGAGAAATTCGACGGCGCGCTATCGTCGGCCATCGATGCCCTCGGCTCTGCCCCACGAATTCGAGCATGCCGGGCGCCGTTCGGCGCCGCCGGGCTTTGCCGACGACAGCGCGCGAGCCTACGGGGACCCCTCGGCCGAGAACGCCGTCATTCACGGGGAGAACCTACTTGCGATGCGACGTCTCGAGCGAGCCGGCTTCGCTGCCCGATTCCGATGCATTTATCTCGACCCCCCTTTCAACTCCGGCCGGCGTTTCGCCGAATACCGCGACGCGCAGTCGCCGGAGATCTGGCTAGATCTGATGCGCGAGCGGATCGCCGCCGCGCGCGACCTCTTGGCGAGCGACGGTGCAATCTTCGTCGAAATCGACGACACGGAGCTCGGCCCGTTGCACGTGGCGATGGACGACATCTTCGGCCGAGAGCAGCGAATCTCGACCATCACGGTGGTGCGCAGCGCCGCGACGGGCCACAAGACGGTGAACCGGGGGCCGATCAACGTGACGGATTTCTTGCTCGTCTACGCGAAAGATCGTCGAAGCTGGCGGTGCAACACGCTCGTCCGCGATCGGGGCCGGTACGACGACGCGTACTCGACGTGGCTCGAGAATCCGAACGACCCGCCGGAGGCATGGCGCTTCGCGACGCTCGTTGCGAGCGTACGGCGCTTACTCGGCCGCGAACCAAGCCGCGCGGACGTGGAAGCCTACGCGGTCGAGCACGCCGACCATGTCGTACGCTTTGCTCAGCCGCGCTACGACGCAGTGAGCAAGGAGGCGCGGGCACTCATCGACCGGTCGCGGCGAGAGCCCGAGCGCGTTCTCCGCTTGCCTCGTAAAAAGCACAAAGATCTCGTTCTTCGGGGAGGAAACCGCGTGATCGCGCTCGCCGACAAGGTGGTCGAACGGAACGGGCGGCGTGTTCTGGTCGAGCCGCTCACGAACGTCTGGGACGACGTTCCGTTCCAGGGGATTGCGCGCGAAGGCGGTGCGCGCTTCGTCCGAAACAAGAAGCCGGAAAGGCTTCTCGGGCGCATCATCGCCATGTCCACCGATCCGGGCGATTGGGTTCTCGATGCGTTTCTGGGGAGCGGCACGACCGCTGCGGTCGCTCAGAAGGCTAGCCGACGATGGATCGGAATCGAGCGCGGGGACCAAGTGAATGCCCTTTGCATTCCTCGGCTCCGCCGCGTCGTGGACGGCGACGACGCGAGCGGTGTCACTCGCGCTCTGGGCTGGAAGGGGGGAGGGGGGTTTCGTGTTTGGACGTAGCCCGCGTCTCTCGTGGGAAGCCCTTGCGCTCGCGTTCTTCTTTGCATGTGGCCGCAAACAAGCGTCGCTCGCGTCGGGGCCCGACCACTCGGCGACCTCCCGCGCCGGGCCCCCGGCGCCGACGGTGGAGGCGCCAACGGCTTGCTCCGCGCCGTCCCCGCTTTGCGACGGGTCGACGGCCGGCGCTGTCCCTTGGCGCGTCCTGGTCGGCGACGAGCGCTGGAACGCGGCGTGGCGTGCCCTAGAAGCGCTGCCCGAAGCCGACAAGGCGCGTCCGGACGTGCGGTACGTTCGCGCGCGTGTGGCGCTGGCGCGTGGGGACGCCGCGGCCGTTCTTCCACTGCTCGACGGGCTGGAGAGCGCCTTGCCGCTTCTTGCCGAAGACATCGCCGGTCGGCGCGCATCGGCGAGGCTCGTGGTGGGGCCGTTCGAGGAGGCCGCCGAATGGTGGGCCGCGCGCCCCGCTCCATCGTCGCAGCTCGACGCGGCCCGCGCCTACGAAAAGGCAAAGGACGCGCGCAAGGCTCGGGCCGCGGCCGATCGGGTTCTATCGAGCAGCAGGCGGACCCGGTCGCAAGAGGCGGAAGCCCGGGCGCTTCGGATACGAATCGCGGAATCACCGGCAGAGCAGGAGCAGGCCGACGCACGATGGATCGCGACATACGGTGCCGACGTGGTCCCGGGAGACTCGCTCCTCAACGTGACAAGGCTCGACCCGAGGCACCCCCTTTCCGCGCAAGAGTTGATGGTGCGTGCGCACACACTCTCGGACGCGGGTCGTACCGACGAAGCTTTGCATGCCATCGATGGCGTCGCGGGTGCTCCGGGCGCCGAGAAGGTCAGCGAGCTCGATCGCATGCGAGCCCGGGGCACGATCCTTTTTCGCGCCCGCGGTCGCTCGGGCGAAGCCGCGAAGGCGCTCGCGGAATGCGCGGGGGCGGGTGGGCCGCACGCGGCGGAAGACGCATTTCACGCGGCGCGCGCGCTGTCGCGGGCAGATCGAGACGAAGAGGCGATCCGCGGATACGAAGAAGTCGCGAGGCGCTACCCCAAGTCGACCTGGGCGGACGAGGCCGCGTTCTTCATGCCGTACCTGCGGATGCTCCACGCCGAGTGGAAGCGATGTGCAAGCGGCTTCGATGACTACCTTCGTTCTCGTCCGACCGGCGAGCGCGCGCGGGACGCGCGACGCGACGGTGGCTTGTGCAAACTGTACGAAGGCGATACCCGAGGGGCGCGCGCCACATTCGAGAGGCTGAGTGAAGACCTCCGGACCGACTCTATCGCGGGCGCGCGAATGACGACCTTGGCGGCTCTCGCCGCGGCGCGCGATGGCGACCGCACGCATGCGATCGCGCTTTGGACCGAAGTGGCGCGGCTGCACCCGCTGTCGTGGCCCGCGCTCGTCGCAAGGGCCCGTCTCACGGAAGCAGGTGCTCCGCTCCCGCCGGCGATCGAGCCACCGCCTGTCTCGTCGGAGGCTCCTTCCCCGCTCCCGGTAGCGCTTCCGCCGCCGGCCGACCTCCTCCACGAGCTGGGCCTCGACGCCGATGCAGAGACGGCCCTACACGAACGCGAGGGCGCCATCGCCGGCGTTGCCGGGAGCCGTGTTCCGGAAGCGCTTTGCGCGTCGTACGGCGTGCTCGGGCGCGCGCGACGCCGTTACCAAATCGCTCAGACTCTTCCTTCCGTCCTTTTCAATACGGCTCCGGACGCGAATTCCCGCTGGGCGTGGGAATGCGCCTTTCCGTCGCCCTACTCAGACGACGTACGCAGCGCAGAAGCCCAGGAGGGCTTGCCGGCCGGCCTTATCTGGGCAGTCATGCGTCAGGAGAGCGGCTTCGATCCGGATGTCATTTCCCCGGCCCGCGCCGTCGGCCTCATGCAAATACTCCCGGACACGGCGCGCTTGGTCGCAGACGAGCTCTCGGTGAACCAAGACGACGCGCGCCTGACGAGCCCCTCGTTCAACGTTCGGGTCGGCGCCCACTTCATGCGCAAGCTCCTCGACCACTACCATGGCGACATTCCTCTCGCCGTTGCCGCGTACAACGGGGGCGCCGACTCGATCGAACGTTGGCTTTCGCGCGCACCGGGGATGCAGCTCGACGCGTTCATCGAGCGCATCCCGTACGACGAGACGCGCGAATACGTGGTCCGCGTGATGGGAAATCTCGCACGGTACGGGTACCTCGCTCGAGGCGACGACGGGGTTCCCCGGCTCGATCTCGAACTGAAGACGAAATAGGGGCAACCCTTACTTTCTTCGCCACTTCTTCCAAGTGCTGATCAGGCGCGCTCCCCAGCCGCTCTCGTTTGCGCCTTTGGTCAGCTCTTCCAAGAGCGCCTTGACGTCGTCTGCGTGCGGTTGGAGCGCGAGGGCGCGCAGCGCCGCGTCCCGCGCCTCGGGCTTACGCCCGGCAGCGGCGAGCGCACGAGCAAGCATGGACAGCGCCCGCGGGCCGTCGCCTTCGAGCGTCAACGCCCGCTCGGCATGCACCACCGCTCGCGCCGGGTCCTCCAACGCCATCAGCACGTTCGCCATCTCGAGATGCACGGCAGTCGCACCGGGAGCCAGTTCGAGCGCGACTTCGAGGGCGCCGCGCGCCGCGCTCCAACGCCCTTGCCGTCTCTCGGCCACCGCTGCCGCAAGCCATGCCGGCCAAGCGCTGTGGAGCGTCGCAAGACGCCTCGCGCGGGCGGCTACCTCCCCCAGGTCCCCGGACTCTGCGCTCTGCGACGCGCGAAGTACGCTTCGGAGCTCGAGCTCGGCGCTCGGGTCTTCGATTGACAGGCGTACGAGTTGAGCTTCGGCCGCGGCTGCCGATGCCGGCGCCACCTGGTCCACGCCGGCGAGCCGCGCACGGGCTGCGCGTAGGTCTCCGAGTGCCACGAAGGCGCGCGCAAGCGTGAGCGACGCCCACGGGTCTCCGGGAACCATTTCGAGCAGGCGCGCGCACAGCCGGGCAACGCGCGATGCCCGCGCAAGCCCTTCCCCTTCCGTGGCCAGTGCGAGCTGAACGGCCCGGCGAAGAACGTCCGGGTGCACGCTGGGAGCCGCTAGAGCCGTATCGACGAGACCCTGCGCCGCGGCCGTATCGCAGGTACGTAGCGCCAGAGACGCAAAGCCAACGAACGCCGGAGGGTGAACGGGATCGTGAGACAGAGCTTCCCGCCACGCCGCTCGCGCTCCGTCGACATCGCCCCGCGCTGCGAGGACCGTCCCCTGTTCGGCGCAAAGCATCGAGTCGCCCCTGAACTCGACGAGTGCCGGCTGCAGCGCGGCGAGCGCGCCCTCGAGGTTCCCCTGCGCGCGCAACGCCTGCGACAGCAGCGCGTACAGCCGCGGGCGTCTTGGTCCGTGGGCGATTGCAGCGTTGAGGCGGCGCTCCGCATCGCGGGGTTGGCCGAGGCGAAGCTGGAGGGCGGCCAGCGCTTCGACCAGTTCGACGAACATCGGAGCATCGGCCACGGCCCGCATCAGCGCGCGCGCCGCCGCGGACGCGAGCTTGGAGTCGAGCGCCGGTCCGGAGGCGGTGTCGAGCGCGAGCATGGCCAGTCGCTCTATGGGATAGCGAGCGGTTGGCGCGTCGTGGATCGCACGGCCGAGATGTATCATCGCGGCGAGACGGTCGTGCGGTCCACCTCGCAGCGGATCGTGCAGCGCGCAGCGTTCGGCGCGGAGCACGCTCTCGAGGGAGTCCCATTCGAGCTCTTGTAATCCGCGCAGCGCCCCAATTTCTCCACCGAGCGACGACCATAGGCGTTCGAACGCAACGACGAGCGACGCGCCCGCTCGAGACTCGTCGAGGGGCGCATCCACGCGTGCGCGAGTACGCCCATCGTGCGCGTCGAACGCGAGGAGCTGAATTGTTCCTTCGCCCTCGCCTGGCGGTTCAAGCAAACCGGTGACGACCACTCCGACGGCGCTTCTCGCTTCGCCGGCGATGTCGCGCCAGGCCGCCGGTGGCACGAATGCCTCGACCGGATACGGGGCGGTGTGGGACGGCTCGTCGTTGCGCCGGCCGCGAAGTTGAGCGATCGCAATCCCGCCCCCTTCGACGTGCGCGAAGGCGTGCACCAGCGCGGCCAGGCCGAGACCCAGGCCGCGCCCCGCGAGGGGCACTCCGAACGGGATGACGACCGCGTGTGGGACCTTCATTTGCTCTTTCGGCGGCGCCCACGAGCTTAGGGTTCCGCGCTCGGCGCGGAGCCGCGACGCTAAGGCGCCTTCTTGCCTTCCCGGGGCTCGCGCCTCACGCGGCGCGCCTCGGCCAATTTGCCGTCGAGCTTTGCGCGCGCCGGGATCAAGTTGAAGCGGCCACCGGTCACGGCCGTCTCCGCGGCTTTCACGCGATCGCGCGTCATCTCGATGAACTTGGCTTGGCAGCGCACGAGCGGAGCGCCGACTTTCGCCTGAACCCGGTCGTACTTCCCGTCCGCCCGGAGCGTCCAGCTCTTTACGTTGTCCGCGATTTGAAGCTGCATGATGTCGATGAGACGCTGCCGGATCGCCGGGTCTTCGATCGCCACCATCGTCTCGACTCGCCGGTGAAAATTTCGTGGCATCCAGTCGGCGCTCGCGATGTACACCTCGTCTTTGCCCCCGTTGGCAAACTGAAACGCCCTTCCGTGTTCGAGGAAGCGGTCGACGAGGGCCCTCACTTCGATTGTCTCGCTCACGCGCGGCACACCCGGCCGCAGACAGCATATCCCCCGCACGAGGAGCGTGATCGGGACCCCCGCCTGCGAGGCGTGGTAAAGCCCTTCGATGACGTCGCGATCGACGAGCTGGTTCATCTTCGCGACGATGCGAGCTGGACGGCCGGCCCGCGCATGTTCGGCTTCGCGTGCGATGAGCGCCATCACCCGCTCGTGCAGTCCGAGCGGCGCGACGATGAGCTCGTTCCACTTGGGTGGCGCGCTGTATCCCGTCAATAGATTGAAAAGGCTCGAGCAGTCTTCGCACACGTCTGGACGGGCGGTGAAGAGCGAGTAGTCGGTGTAGAGGCGGGCCGTCGTCGGATTGTAGTTACCGGTCGAAAGGTGGGCGTAGCGCCTGAGTTTGCCCTTCTCGCGCCGCACGATGAGAAGGCACTTCGCGTGGGTCTTCAGTCCCATCAGTCCGTAGACGACGTGCGCGCCAGCTTGCTCGAGCATGCGCGCCCAGACAATATTCGACTCTTCGTCGAAGCGCGCCTTCAACTCCACGATTGCGGTTACTTGTTTTCCGCTTTCGGCCGCACGGACGAGCGCCTTGACGATCGGCGAATCGCCCCCAGCCCGGTAGAGCGTTTGCTTGATCGCCAATACGTCCGGATCGTCGGCCGCGCGCGCGATGAGATCGACGACCGCGTCGAAGGACTCGTACGGATGGTGGAGAAGGACATCCTGCTCTCGAAGGACCGCGAACACGTCGTTGTCGCGAAGCGGCGGGACCGCGTGCGGCATGAACGGTTCGTCGCGCAGAGCCCTCGCCTCGTATCGCGTGATGGACATCAAGTCCGCGAGGTTGAGCATCCCGGAGACGCGATAGACGTCCCGCTCGGGATCGAGCTTGAACGCCTTCACGAGCTTCGCCAGGCTGACCGCCGGAGGATCGCCGGCGACTTCCAGGCGAACGGCGTTGCCGCGCTCGCGCCGGCGCAGCTCTTGCTGGATCGACTGGAGGAGGTCTTCCGCCTCTTCCTCGTCGACCTCGATGTCGAAATTGCGCGTGACGCGGAATACGTAGAGGCCGTCGACGCGCACCCCGGGGAAGATCGTGGAGACGTGCCGGGCCACGAGGTCTTCGAGCAGGACGTACGCGCGGAGCGCCGGCTGACCGCTCGGTGTCTTGGCGCCATTGACCGGCAGAAGGCGCGGCAACATAGAAGGCACTTGCACGACGCCGAATCCGTGTTCGTACGTGCCCTCGCGAGTGAACATGACGGCGAGGTTCAGGCTTCTGTTGCGCACCTGCGGAAACGGATGCCCGGGGTCTATCGCGATGGGGGTTAGGATCGGGAAAACTTCGTTGTGAAAGCGCGCGTCGAGCTCGGCGAGCGCCTCCGCGGAGAGAAGCCCCGGTTTGACGAAGACGATCCCTGCCTCAGCCAGCTTTGGAAGCAGAACCTCCAAGCTGTGGGATTGGGAAGCGGACAGCTCGTGCACGCGCTTGGCGATCGCGGCGAGCTGCTCGCTGACGGTCATCCCATCGGGACCCATTTCGTCGACTTCACCGGTGAGCTGCTGCTTGAGCCCAGCCACCCGGACCATGAAGAACTCGTCGAGATTGCTCCAAACGATGGCGTGGAATTTGAGGCGCTCTAGGAGCGGAACGCTCTCGCTTTCGGCCTCGGCAAGGACCCGCGCGTTGAACTCGAGCCAAGAAAGCTCGCGGTTCAGGTAGAACTCGGGCGAACGAACGTCGGGATTCTCGGTGCCGTTTGCGAGCGGCGAAGGGACCGGCGACGCCGGGGGCCAACTGCTCGACGGCGGGACCAGTTGGCTCGCAGGGCTTGGGTCAACCGAAGTCTGATCCGTTGGGAAGCTTGTCACTGGGGCCGGTCATCCTAGCTTAAGGCGTGTCGTCGGGTGGCGGCACCGGCTCCGCAGGCTCGGCCTCGACGCCTGCGCCGCGGCCCCCCGTCGGATGGCGGTCGAGCCGCAACCACGCGTGGAAGTGGCCAAAACGCGCCGACTCGCGGTAGCGGGGGGTCAGCCAAGCCGCGACGCGGATGCAATGGCTTTCGAAGTCTTCCCACGCATCCTCGCTCGACAAGAGCGGCGAGCCGTCGATGAAGACGAAGGCCGCCGGAGGGCTTTTCTCGAGTCGCTGCAGCATGTCCATCTCAATGTCGTCGCGAATCGCGCGAATGCGCTCTGCTTGAGCTGGACTCGGGCGGCCCCCGGTTCCGCCCGCGAGAGCTGCGTCGGCGTTGAGATCATAAGCGTAGATGTATGGCGTCGCGCTCTGCCGGCGGGCGAGGAAGAGTACGTAGGGGTCCATTCCATAGCTCTGCACGCGGTCGCTCTGGTCCGTATGCCGGCGCAGGTAGTCGGCGGCCTGCCTCAGCTCGTACGGGAAGAAATCAGCCTGTTGGAAATGCGCCAGATATTCCTCCGACTGGCGCTGTTGCCTGGTGTTCGCTTCCCAAAGCATCCAGTTTGCGCGCACGTGAGGCGAGTCGAGCAGAGCGGTGGCTATTCGGAGCGCGAGAGCCGCACCGAGAGCGACGGGTATGATTCGGACGGCTGCCCAACGTCGTTGAGCCACGCGTGTTCTTTCTGCGGTCCAGGCGACGAACACGAGCCACTGCAGGTGCACGCCCGACGTTACCGGGTGAAAGTGATAGGGAAAGCCTTTGGCCTGTGCGGCCACGCTCGCCACGCCGCAAATCGGGACGAGGGCCAGGAGCACCGCGCGACGCGGCATCTCACCGAGGCAAACCAGCGCGATCAGGACCATCGCCCCGAAGAGCCCGAAAATCGCTTGCGTCGAGCGCCACGACTCGGAAAAAATGTCGGAGATGGCGCGCGGCCAGATGAATCGGTACATCGCAGGGACATCGACGAGCTGGATGCGGGCGAAGGCGGCCAGATCGCCGTACGCAACGACGAACACGATCTGGGTCGCCGCCCCGATAACACCCCCGAAGGCAAAGGCGGCGAGTGCCCGACTGCGCTCGCCAGTGAGATCACGGTCCCATAGAAGGACCGCGATTTGCACGAGGGTGAAGACTGGGTAGGTGGGCTTGCCGAACCATGGGATGACGCTGAGCGCGCCGGCAATCACGAGCAACCGCCCCCGGTAGGGACGAGCCGGTGCTCCATGAGCCGCGATCTGAATCGCGACGCTCGGCAGCATGAACCAATCGAAAAAGCTCTCCCGCTGGGCGGTGTCCCAAAAGCCGTAGAGGAGGTACTGGCCGCTGAGGACCACCCAGCCCGCGAAGGCCCAACCGAACCGATCGAGCAGACCGGACTTGCGCGACGCAAAGAGACCCGGCGCGAGGAAGCCAAGGAGCGCATAGCTTGCGCCCGTCACGGCGAGGTCGAGAACGCGAAACCGATACTCGTCACCACCACCCAACGCCAGAAAGGCGGTGTGCACGAGGTGCGTGAGCGGACCGTTCACGTCGCGCACTTCCCGGTAGTCGACCGCCCCTTGCTGGAGGGCCCAGGCGACGTACTGGAAGATCCCTTGGTCACGACCGAGCGTCGTGAGCGAAGCGCGCTTCGTCGCGGTGACCACCCAGAAGAGCGGTGGTAGGGCGATGACCAGGGGCACGAGGAGTGCCCGAACGAGGCGGGCCGAGGCAAACCGTCGCGCAGATGGACGAACGCTCATTCGAGCGCGCGGAAGGTATCAGACGCGTCAAGGAAGCGTTTGCCGAAGCCCCCTGGAAACTCGGCAGAAATGATTGGTTGAGGTCGATTCAGCTTTCCGTCGAGCTTTCGGGAACATGGGGCTCTTGGCATCGCACGTGCGTGCGGGTTGTGCGGGGGTACGCGGACAGGGTCAATAGGGGGCGCTGGACCCTGCCGCCGCGAGGTGTACCGCTCCCAGCGCTCTGGATTTGTCCGCTCAAACGTGTCCACAATTCATACCACCATGACCGAACCGGTCCGACGCTTGACGCCGGCGAACCTGCAGGCGAACAACGCCGAGCCGCGCGGGCGCGCCTTTGCAGATGCGCTGGCCGCTGCGCGCACCAAACACGTGCTGATTGCCCTACGGGGGACTCCCGATCCCGATGGGATCGCGTGTGCCATCACGCAAGCGCATCTCGCCCAGCGCTTGGGAGTGGGACAGAGCACCATCGGGTACTGTCATGAGCTCAGCCATCGTGAGAATCGCGCGCTCGTCAAACTCTTGGGCTTGGAGCTCCGCAAGATCAAGAGCGTCCGAGAGGTGGGGCGCGTGGACTTCTTGAGCTTGGTCGACGCCCACGAGGTCGACCCGGACCTCGCCGACGCCAGCGACTACGAGATCCTGACGATCGTCGACCACCATCGTGCGGTCTCGCCGCCGAAGGCTCGGTTCGTCGATCTTCGCTTCGACGTCGGCGCGACAGCAACGATCTTCGTCGAGTACCTGCAGGAGCTCACCGCGCTCGACGCAGACGTCGAGGAGGACCGGCGCATTGCTACGGCGCTGATGCACGGCCTTGCGACAGACACCGACGATTTCATGCTCGCGCGGGCGAGCGATTTCAGGGCGGCAGCGCAGATCTCCGAAGTGTGCGACCGGGATCTCCTGCAGGACTTGTCGCGTCGGCTCATCGCGCCTACGGCGATGGATGTCATTGCACGGGCACTCCAGGCGCTCGTCGTCCGGCGTAACTTCGCGATGACCGGGGTCGGGTTCGTCAGCGAGGCCGAGCGCGACACGATCGCCCAGGCCGCAGACTTTCTCGTGCGCCGGGAAGACATCGATACCTGCGTCGTCTACGGCGTCGTCGGCGACAAGTACATCGACGGGAGCTTGCGAACGCATTCTCCGAGCGTGGACCCAGCAGCGTGGCTCGAGCAGGCTTTCGGGGCGGACGAGAAGGGCCGGCCGTACGGAGGCGGTAGGCGCGACAAGGGCGGGTTCCGGATCCCGATTGGCTTCTTGGGGCGGGTTACCGATCGCCAGCAGCTCTGGCAGCTCGTAGAGCACGCTGTGCGCACGGCTCTTCTGCGCCAGTCGGGCGAGGAGCCAGGACAAGGCGTGATCGTTCCCCCCGTGGCGACGACGTGACGATGCGCCCGTAACGCTAGAGCACCGAACGGTTTGGCGGGGGGCGAGCTCGGTGAGGGGTCCCGGCCGTCCCGCGACGTGAAGGTCTCGCACGAGGCTAGCCATGAAGATCGCGTTTTTCGGCCTCCCGGTTGCTGCCCTGCTTTTGAAGGGAGACGGCCACGACATCGTGTGGGCTGGCATCTGCCGCTCGCCGGCGATTGGCACCCGACGCCTGATGCGCCGAGTCGGCGCCCAACGTGTTCGTCTCCTGCCCGACTGCGGCAGCGATCTCGTGTACGCCGAGGTGCGGGATGCCCGCCCCGATCTTGTGGTGAGCTGGTTTTGGACCAGGCAAATCCCCGAGTCGATTCTTCGTCTCGCGCCGGCTGTCGGCGTGCATCCCTCGCTGCTGCCGCGCCACCGGGGACCGGACCCCTACTTTGCGGCGATCGACGCGGGCGACGAAACGACCGGCGTCACCGCACACATGCTCGAAAGGGACTACGACACGGGTGCGATTGTCGCGCAGCGGACGCTGACGATCGACCCCACATGGGATTCGTGGCGGCTCGCCCGCGCCTTGGACCGACCCAGTTTGGAGCTTTTGCGAGAGGTGGCGCGGGCCTACGCCGATGGACAGCCCCCCGTCTCCTCCCCGCAAGACGAGCGGATGGCGACCGAAGCTCCTGGACCCATCGACGAACAGTTGGCCCTTAAGTGGTCCTGGCCTGCCGTTCGCGTCGAGCGGCGGGTGCGAGCAGCGGCCCCCTGGCCCGGCGCATGGACCGAAATCGGCGACACCATGGTGACTCTGGTGAGAGTACGATCGACCCGCGACTTCCCCCGCGCGCTCGGCCCAGGCGAGGCCGCGGTTCGCCCGGACGGGGTCGCCGTCGTACGCGCGAGCGACGACGCTGTCGAACTCCTTGCGGGTCGCGGCGAGAACGAGGAGCCGCTGTCGTTCCAGGATCTGGCCAACTTGGTCGATGCGACGCGCACGCTTTCTATTGCGCGCGGGCGCGCGCTGCGATTCGATAGTCTGAAATAAGGAGAATCAACACCGTGTCCGACGTCGTGACGCTAGCCCGAACCGCGCGCGAAGCGCTCGCGCGAGGCCTCAACGCGCTACAGGGCGATCCGAACGTGCCGCCCCCTTTGCTCGAGCTTGCGGCGCCAATCGCGCAGGCGATGGCTGCCCTGCACCAGATCGAGCGCTCGGGCGGTGGGAAGCTGGCGCCGAACGCGCAGAACGCGCTCGCCAACCTCCAGCACGCGCTCGCCCAGCTGCAGTCGCAGCCGACTCGTCACCAGGTCGTTTTGACCGCGGCCGAAGCGGTGGCAGGCGCCCTTGGCACCGTGCACGCTCTGACGCGCTTGGCCCAGGCTCCTTCAGCCGCAGCGTCGCCGCCAAGACCCGTTGAGGCACAGCCGCAAGCCCCTCCCTTGCCCGTTGCCCCTCGAGCGGCTCCACCCCGAGTTGCTCCCGCGCAAACCGCCCCGGCAGCGCCCGTGATGCAGCCGCAGGCGCGGAGCGGGGATTCGCAGTCGGTGACCGCAGAGCTGGGCGCACACAGCCCGACCAACTTCTACAAGGGCCTTTCGGGCAACGACATCGTCGACCACGGCGGACTGTTCGTCTCGACGTACAAGCTGCCGAAATTGGGCCAAGCAGTTCGCTTGAGAGTCTCGCTCCCGGGAGGGTACGAGTTCGAAGCGAACGGCGTGGTGCGCTGGCGACGCGAACCAAGCGATGCGGGTAGCGACGCGCCGCCTGGCTTCGGCGCGCAATTCACCGAAATAACTTCGGAGGCGCGCCAGCTCATCTACCGCTACGTGCGAAATCGCGAGCCTATGTTTCACGACGATCTCTGACCCGCTGACTAGACTGCTCCAGCTTGCGCCGCTTCGGCCTATTCTTCGCGGCTATCGCCGGGCTGCTGGCGGTGTCGCCCGTCGCGAGAGCCGTGAGCGATCCGAAGCTACTTTGGAAGACGACGGAAACGCCGCATTTTCGAATCACGTACTATTCAACCGAAGACGAGGTCGCCGAGCACGTCGCGACCCTGGCCGAGGACATCTACCAGCGTCTGGTGCCTGCGGTGGGCTGGGTTCCCGGGGAGAAGACCGAGCTACTCCTCGCGGATCAAACGGACAGCGCAAACGGCCTGTCCTCCGCGCTTCCCTACAATACCGTGGTCCTGAACGTCACGGCTCCCGACGACATGTCGCCGCTAGGGGACGTCGACGATTGGTATCTCGAGCTCGTCACGCACGAATACACGCACATCCTGCATACCGATCACATCACGGGGGTGCCAGCGCTGATCAATCGGATCTTGGGTAAGGTCTACGCCCCCAATCAGCTGGAGCCGCATTGGATGCTGGAGGGATTGGCGGTCTTCGAAGAGAGCGCGCGTACGAGCGGCGGCCGGCTGCGATCGTCGATGTGGAACATGTTCATGCGCGCCGACATCCTCGAGGACAACGCGGCGTCGCTGGATGTCTTCTCCAATACGCCAAGACGATGGCCCGAGGGTAACATCTGGTATCTGTACGGCTCCTTTTTCATGAAGTGGATCGCCGAGACGTACGGCGAGCAGGCGATCCGCGCAATGATCGACGACTACAGTCGGCAAATCATTCCTTACGGCATCAATCGTTCCGTACGACGCGCAACGGGCCGTACGTTCGAAGAGCTCTATCCCGCCTGGATTGCCTCACTCCAAAGGACGTTCGGCGCGCAGGCGGAGGCCACGCGCGCGCGCGGACTGCGCGAAGGCGTTCGGTTGACGCATACGGGGCACACCGTCGCGCATCCGCGCTGGGCTCCGCCCAACGCGTGGCCCGAGCATGCGATGGACCTCGTTTGCTTCATCGACGACGGACAAACGACGGGCGGGCTCTGGGCGCTTCCGCTCGTGCGCGACGAGCAAGCACGGATCGTAGGGAGCCGGGAAGACCGCCGCGAGCTCCTCGTTCGAACGAGTGGCGCGTCGAGCCTTTCGTTCATGCCCGACGGGGCGGCGGTGTTCAGCTCCACGGATGTCCACGCCAATCTTTTCTACTACGACGATTTATTCGAGTTGCCTCGCAATCAGAAGAGCGTGTCGGGCCTAGATGGACGACGCGTGCGCTGGAGCGATGGTTGGCGCGCGCTCGACCCCACGATATCTCCGGATGGACGACGCGTCGTGTTCACGACCAACCATCGCGGATCCACGTTCCTGATGATCGGAGACGTCGTCGGATCGCCCGATCGGCCTGGGGCGCACGCGGTGGCCAACGTCCGTGGGCTCGTGCCCAGCGAGCGGTTCGACCAGGCCTTCACTCCTCGCTGGGCTCCGGACAACCGGCATGTAGCCTACAGCGCGTGGCACCGCGGGGGGTATCGGGACGTACGGATCGTCGACGCGATCGACCGCTCCTATGTCGACGTGACTCACGACAGGGCGATCGACGGGGATCCGGTATTCTCACCGGACGGACGCTGGCTCTATTTTCATTCCGACAGGACGGGCATCTCAAACATCTTCGCCTACGAGATTGCCACGGGGCAGCTGAAACAGGTCACGAACGTCATCAACGGAGCCTACCAGCCGGAGCCCTCCCCGGACGGAAAGTGGCTCGCTTATGTCGGCTACACGCACGACGGTTACGACGCGTTCGCGATGGCGATAGACGAATCCCAATGGCTCGATCCCCCGCCCTACACGGAGACGCGTCCCGAACCCGAACCCGAGCCGCCACCCTTGCGTCTGAGGCCTCGGCCTTACGATCCGCTCGTGACGCTGGTGCCGCGCTCCTACTCCCTGCAAATCACCCCTGGCAACTTCGGAGAGTCGACCGTCGTGACGGCCACGGGAAGCGATATTGCCGGTCTTCACGGCGTGACAGCCAACATTCGGACGGAATGGGAACGACCGGAGCTCGAAGGAGGAGTCAGCTACTCGTACAATAGGCTCCCTTTCGACTTTGGCATGAGCGCCTATCGCTCGATCGCGCCGGGAGGCGGATACGCGCTCGGACGCAATACGATCCCGTGGGTTGCCGAAACGGCCGGTGGGACCGCGGCAGTCGGTTATTCCCTGCTTGGAGCGTTCGACGTTCAGTCCTTCAGCCTTTCATACAGTGTGGCCCGGGTTGCGGGAACGCTGCCTTTGCCGGCGGCGAAGCTGAATCCGTACGACACTCCCAGCTTGCCGGGCCGCGGGTTGCTCGGCACGTTGCATCTGGGATGGTCGTACTCGAACGCAGAGGCATTTCTTTGGAGCGTCGGGCCTGAGAAAGGCTTTGGCCTAGGAGCGACTCTGGATCTCGCCGACCCAGCCCTCGCAAGCGACTTCTCGGGCTACTCGGCCAGGTTCGACTTCCAGACTTACTTGAAGATGCCCTGGCTCAACCACCATGTGCTTGCGCTTCACGCCGGTGGGGGTGCGAGCGGCGGGAATCCGGGGGTCGGCTCGTTCTACGTCGGCGGGTTCGTCGACTACCCGGTGATCGATACGGTACGCAATTATCTCGTTCAGGCCGGATGGCTCGTCCTCCGCGGATACCCGGTTGCCGTCGAAGTGGGCCCCTATTACGCGCTGACCAACGCGGAGTATCGCTTCCCGATCGTCAACGTCGACCGCGGCCTCTCAAGCCTGCCTCTCTTCCTCCAGCGCATCAATGGCGCTGCTTTCGTCGACTATGGGAGCGCGTTCAGCGACCCGACGACCGCCCAGTTCAAGACAGGGGTCGGTGCCGAGCTCTGGTTGGAACTACTCCTTGGGTACAACCTCGGTTTGACGTTCCGCGCGGGATATGCCCGCGGCCTGGCGAGCGGAGGACTCGACAAGACGTACTTCGTTGCCGTTGCGGCGTTTTGAGTCCTGCGCGGTCCTCAAACTTGGCCCAGCCCCACAAGGCATGATTGGGCTCCTTCATGCGAGATTCCACCGTCGCGCTCCTCGCGCTGGCCTGCGCGCTCGTTCTTGAGGGCTGCCCGGCGCCTCCTACGGCGCTGGCTCGAGCGCAACAGGCCGCGCAGGAGTTCAATCAGGACGTTCGGTTCGGGCGGAGCGAGCTGATGATGGAGCATATCGCCCCCTCCGCGCGAGACGACTTTGCAGCGCATCACCGCGAGTGGGGCACCGGGGTTCGACTCGCGGACCTGGAGCTAGCCGGCATCCGACCCCGTGGGGATCACGAGCTTCACGTGATCGTGCGCGTCGCGTGGTATCGCCCCGAGGAGCAAGAGCTGCGGACAACCACGCTCGAGCAACGTTGGAGCGACCAGAGTGGCTGGCAGCTGGTCGAGGAGAAGCGCGTGGACGGGGACGTCGGTCTGCTCGGTGAACATGTCGTCTACGAGGTTCCAACCGCAGGACGGCCCCCGGCGCAATTCCCAACCGTCCGCCTCGGCGGCGGCACCCTCTAAGAAAGGAGCGCCACTCTCGCCTGCACCATCGCGCGCGCGGTCGTTAGGGAG
>CAZVPE010000040.1:0-31668 GCA_964628155.1 uncultured Polyangiaceae bacterium
ATCAGGAGACCGAAAAGGAAGCGAAGGTTCATTAGCGGCCGGGATCCATCGGATGGGTTTGCGTGTCATGGCCGGTCGCCACCGCTTTTGATCACGGGACCCAAAAAAGAGGTCCCCGCGACGGTCCGCCCGCGCGCCAACTTGTGCCAACCGATGATCGGCGCGTCAGGGACGAGGGAGCGTTCGTGCTCTTCCAGCGCGTCGATTTGCTACGGCATGGTCGTTGCGTTTCTCAGAGCCGATAGCGCGCCGTCGGAAGGGGGAGCTTCGATATGACAAAGCGTTCCAGATTCGGCGCGGTGGGCCCGACGTCTGCGGCAGCCGCCCTAACGGTTCTTGGAATCGGATGCAGCGGAGGCCTGGTTCAGGATTCCCGCGGGGCCTCCCCCATTGAGGGTGGCGCGGCTGCGGCCGCCGCCGCTTCGATCGGCGCCGACGCGGCCGCCTGCCCTTCGAATCCCCCGCCCGCGCCCGCGACCCAGTCGTCTCCGGGCCCTCTCCCGAACGCGACTTGCTCCACGACCGGCCGAGTCATCTGCACGCTCCCCGCGGGGGTCACGCTTCCCCTCCCGCCCTCGCCCGACTCCGGGCCCCCGACGGGTCTCGGGCCCCAGAAAATCCCCGGCTTGTCGGCCGTGGCCGTGGTCGCGCAGGCCGGACTCGGAGCGCCACCGGCGCCCACGGGCGGCGCCGTGGACCCGGGCGACTATGAGCTCGTCGGGGTCACGGTATACGGCCAGCTCCCGCCGAACGTCGCGGGGTCGCCGCGAGCGGGAGACAGCATCGGCGCGAAGATCCATGTGTCGTGCGATACGTACAACATCGTTTACGGCGTCGCGTCGGACGATGGCGGCCTTGGGACGTTCGGTGGAAACGGGTGCGGCCGGCTCGTTCCCTTCGCGATCCCGCTGGTCGCCGTGGCCGGTCTGGCCGACGACGGCGACACGTCGGGCGACTGGATGCCGTATTCGGCCTCGCCGGGAACGCTCACGCTCATTCAGCTGACCCCGTACGAGGATTACGGCCGGGGCTTCGTCGAGGGATCGTACACGGTCGTCGAAGAGTTCACGTCCGTCGACGGGGGCCCTCCGAGCTTGGCGGCCACAACGCCCAGCTGCGCGCCCGCGCCCGCGCCCGCGCCGCCGCCCGCCCGCGCTGCGCGGGATCCCCGCTGCCCCGCGGCCATCCCGATGGCCTCCGAGGCGTGCAACCCGGATTCTGGTCCACTCGAATGCGAATTCGGCGGCGATGCGCTCGGCCGCTGCACGACGCTCGCCGTCTGTGCCCTGCAACCCGACGGCACGTTCCACTTCGTCGTCGCCTCTTCGTCGAGCGACATGTGCGGGTCGAACGCGGCCGAGTGTCCGTCGTCGTTCGCCGTCGCGAGTGCGCTGGTTGGCGCGGACGCTGGCCCGTGTGCCGATCCATCCCCGCCGTTGTGCGACTACGCCGAAGGCATGTGCGGATGCGGCAACGTCTCATCGGCCGCGGGATGGGCGTGCGAAACTCGCCAGGCGACCCCAGATTGCCCCGCCTTCCGCCCCCTCTCGGGCAACGCCTGCCCGACCGAAGGCGTACAATGCTTCTACGGGAACCCCTGTCAGCGCAGCGCTTACGAGGGGACGCCGCTGGTCTGGACCGGCGGATACTGGGAAGAGTTCGACGCGCAGTACAGCTGCCCTGTGGTGAGTCGGTAAGCGCTGAGCGTGCGTTGGGGCTACCCCTCCAAAAATCTCACCGGCTGCTCCCACAAGACGAGCACGAGGCACCCCTCGGGCGCCCGCACGCTGTGACGCGACCCCGGCGGGTTCACGATCATCGTTCCGGCCGGGTAGACGCCCGCGTCGTCCACCTGGTAGCCGGAGAGAACGAAGATGTGCTCGTGGCCGTCGTGCTCGTGGAGCGGGAGCTGGGCGTTCGGCGCATAGCGAACGAACGCCGCGGATGGACCTTCGCGCCCGTCGCCGTAAAGGCGGTGGATGTCGATCCCCGGCTGCAGCGGTTTCCAGGGGACTTCGCCGCCGAGGACCGCACCGAGGTCGACGGCGACCGTTCGAAGGAGATATTGCATTTGGCCTAGCCGCGCGGGCGCTCCTCGTCTCGCGCGCGCCCGAGGTAGGCGCGCCATCCGCCGAACGACGATATGTCGAGCGCGCTCTTCACGGCATGCCCCTCGCACAAGAAGCCGTGAACGCGGGCGCCGTCGTCCAGTTCGATTTGCCCAATGGCGAGCGGCGCTTTCACGCCGTCGATGAACGACCCGAACGTCTCGGTCGGGAGCGCCCAGACTTCGACTTCGATTCTCGCGCCCGCGCCCTCGTCTCCGCGCACCAAACCCGGCTTGGGCGGCACCGTCCCCGGCAGCGCATACAGCCGGTAGGACGGCGCCGTTCGCGCCGTGCGGACCAGCGTCGCGCCGCGATCGGTGAGCTGGCGGTTGAGCGGCTGACCCGCGAGGTGCGCGCCGACGACCGCGACCAAGAGGCAACCGTCATGGGAATCGTTCGCGCGCGGCTCGGGCTGCGGCCAGGGCCAGTGGGTCGCGCCGAGCGAACCGCGAGTCCTCGCGTGGAATGCCGACGCGAAGGCCAGGAGAGCCGCGTCGCGTCCCCACGGACCGATGAACGTGACGCCCGCGGGGAGCCCGTCGCTGCGGAACCCGCCTGGAACCGCCACCGCAGCCAAATCGAGCAGATTTCCGAACGTCGTGTATCGCCCGAGCCGCGCGTTCGCCTCGATGGGATTGGCGAGCATGGCCTCGATCGTCGGGAGGTCGGGGGCGGAGGGGACCGCGAGCGCGTCGAGCCGGTCCCAGAAGGGCGCGACCTGCCGGCGGAGGGCCGCCAACCTGTGGAGCGCGCGAAAGGTATCGGTGGCGCGGTACCCCTCGCCCTGGCTCAAGATCGCGCGGATGACGGGCAGGATGGATCCCGGATGGGAACGGACGAATTCTTCCAAGCCGGACAGGCGCTCGGCGATCCACGGTCCCTCGTAAAGGAGCCGGCCCGCCTCGAAGAAGGGCGCCATGTCGACCGGTTCGATCGCGACGCCCATGGCTTCGAGGCCCTCGCACGCGCGCTGAAATGCGAGTCGGGCGTCGTCGCTGCCGAAGTCGAGGTCGCCGGGCTGTGGGATGCCTATGCGCGCGTCGCCCGCGAAGCGCCGCGGCGCCCAAGCAAACCGGTCCGCCTCGAACCTCGAATAAGGATCGGACGCATCGAAGCCGGTGGCCACGGCCGCGACTTCCCTCGCGTCGTCGCAGGTGAGCGCCATGACCGTGACGCAGTCGAGCGACCGGCATGCGGGGACCACGCCGCGAAGCGACAGAAGTCCGCGGCTCGGTTTGAGACCGACGATGTTCGTGAAGGCGGCCGGAACCCGCCCGGACCCGGCGGTGTCGGTGGCGAGCGCGAACGCGACGTGTCCGCGCGCGACCGACGCGGCGGATCCGGAGCTCGAGCCTCCGGTGACGTATCGCGGATCGAACGGATTGGGAGGAATCCCGTACGGGGAACGAACGCCCCCGAGGCCGGTCGCGAATTGATCGAGATTCGTCTTTCCGACGCAGATCGCCCCCGCCGCCCGCAAACGATCCACGACGGGAGCCGACTCCCGAGGCACGTAGGCGAAATCGGGGCAGGCGGCCGTCGTCGGTAGACCTTCTACGTCGATGTTGTCTTTGACCGCAAATGGGATTCCGTAGAGCGAGGGACGCGCGTCGGGCGCGTGGGCTCGGGCGAGGGACCGCGCTTCTTCGACGAGCGCGTCGCGATCCCGTACGTGAATCCAAGTCGCCTGGGTTCGATCTTCCGAAATCTGCTCGAAAACGGAAACGATGACATCTTCGGGTGTGCGCGAGCCTTCGCGGTACGCTCGGCGCAGCGAAGCGACATCCAATGACCAAGATCGATTCGACAGAGTCACCGCCAGGTCGGCTTTCTACCACAAAGGGCGCGGGCCGAGGGTCGCTCGCGTTCCGGCGCGCGGGCGGCAAGACGGTCCTCGCGGGGTCCTTCGCCACGAGCCCTCTCCGGCTCCTCGCGCCGCGCAACCACGGGAGTGGAGCGTGGGTCTTTCTCGCGAACCTCGGGGGCGGTCTCGTGGACGGCGACCGAATCGACATTCGAGTCGACGCCGAGGAGAACACGACCGCCTTCGTCGGCACCCAAGCCGCAACGAAGGTGTATCGCTCCCCGCGTGGGTGTTCGCAGCGACTCGACGTGCAGGCCGCCGACGGGGCGGCGGTGGCGATTGTGCCCGATCCGGTCATCTGTTTCGCCGGTGCGCGCTACGACCAAGAGATCGCGATTTCACTCGCCCCTGGGGCTTCGCTCGTTCTCTTCGACGGGTACACGTCCGGGCGTGCGGCGCGTGGCGAGAGGTGGCAATTCGATCATTTCGAGTCGCGAACGACGATCTCGCGAGGCGGCCGGGGCGCGATCGTCGACGCCACGCGGCTGGACCCCGCCGCCGGTCCCATCGCGGCGCGCATGGGTCGATTCGACGCGGTGCTCTGGCTCGTCGCCATCGGGGCTCGTTTCGAAGGCGTGCGCGAGGCGATGCTCGCGCCCCTCCCCTTTTCTTCGCCGGGTGAGAGCGCCGTCGCAGCGGCGAGCTCCCTCGGTGACGACGTCGCGATCGTGCGCGTGGCGGCCGATCGTTTCGAAAGCGCGTCTCGGGTTTTGCGTCCGAGTTTCGCCGCGCTCTCGCGAGCGCTCGGCGACGATCCGTTCGCTCGAAAGTGGTGACGCCCCGGCCTCCGATGCGCCATGCTCCCGCCGCGATGCATCTCTCGCCGCGCGACATCGACAAACTCCTGCTTCACGGCGCGGGCGTTCTCGCCCAGAAACGCCTGGCCCGCGGGCTCCGGCTCAATTACCCCGAGGCGGTGGCGTTGATCGCGACGCAGCTCCTCGAGCTGATTCGCGACGGGCGCTCGGTCGCGGAGCTGATGGACGTCGGACGCCGAATTCTGGGGCGCGTCCACGTCCTCGACGGCGTCGCGGAGATGATCGACGAAGTGCAAGTGGAGGGCACGTTTCTCGACGGAACGAAGCTCGTGACGGTGCACACGCCGATTTCCCTCGATCGGGTCGACCTCTCGCTGGCGCTCCACGGCAGCTTCCTCCCCGTGCCCGCGGACACGCTCTTTCCTTCCGCGGCACGCGCGACTTCGGAGGCTCCTCGCCGGCCAGGACAGAGCACGGTGGTTCTGGGAACCGTCACGCTGAACGAAGGGCGGGCGGTCGTCGAGCTCGTCGTCAAAAGCGTCGGCGATCGGCCGATCCAAGTCGGGAGCCATTATCCCTTCGCGGAGACGAACCGGGCGCTCGTCTTCGACCGGGCGCGCGCGTCGGGAAAGCGCCTCGACATTCCTGCGGGGACCGCGGTTCGTTTCGAGCCGGGCGACGAGAAAACGGTCCGGCTCGTCCCGATCGCGAGCGCGCAAGCGAGCACCGGAGATGTGCCATGAGCGTCGTCATCGATCGGCGCCACTACGCCGACATGTTCGGTCTGACCGTCGGCGATCGCGTTCGACTGGGGGACACGGAGCTCATCGCCGAAGTCGAGCGCGACTTCGCCGTGTACGGCGACGAGTGCAAGTTCGGCGGCGGCAAAGTGCTTCGGGACCGCCAAGGCCAGCGCGCGGGTGTCACCGACGCGCAGGCGCTCGATTGCGTCATCACGAACGCCCTGGTGATCGACGCCACCGGCATTTACAAGGCCGATATCGGGATCAAAGACGGCCGCATCGCGGGGATCGGAAAGGCCGGAAACCCCGACGTCATGGCGGGCGTGACGCCGGGGATGGTCGTCGGCGTCACGACGGAGGCGGTCGCGGCCGAGGGCCTCATCGTCACCGCCGGCGGGATCGATTCGCACATCCATTTCATCTGTCCGCAGCAGGCGTACGAAGCCATCGCTTCCGGCGTCACCACGTTCGTCGGGGGAGGCACGGGCCCCGCGACGGGGACCAACGCGACGACCTGCACGCCGGGGGCTCGCCACATGCGGCAGATGCTCCAAGCGACCGACGCCCTTCCGCTCAACATCGGGCTGACGGGCAAGGGCAATACGTCGTCGCCGGAAGGGCTCCGCGATCAAGTCCAAGCGGGAGCCGTCGGCCTGAAGCTCCACGAAGACTGGGGTACGACGCCGGCCGCGATCGACTGCTGCCTGGGCGTGGCCGAGACGGAAGACGTGCAGGTGACCATTCACACCGACACGCTGAACGAGTCAGGCTACGTGGACGACTCGATCGCCGCCTTCAAGGGGCGGACGATCCACACCTACCACTCGGAGGGCGCGGGGGGCGGGCATGCGCCCGACATCATCCGGGTCTGCGGGGAACCGAACGTCATTCCGAGCTCCACCAACCCGACGCGGCCGTTCACCGTCAATACGCTCGACGAGCACCTCGACATGCTCATGGTCTGTCACCACCTCGACAAGACCATCCCCGAAGACGTCGCCTTCGCGGAAAGCCGCATCCGGGGCGAGACGATCGCCGCGGAAGACATCCTGCACGATTTGGGCGCGATCAGCATCGTCTCGAGCGACAGCCAGGCCATGGGCCGCGTGGGGGAAGTCATCGTGCGGACGTGGCAGACCGCCGACAAGATGAAAAACGATCGCGGACGGCTCGCGGAAGAGCGTGGCGCCAACGACAACGCGCGGATCAAGCGATACGTCGCGAAGTACACGATCAACCCGGCGATCGCCCACGGCATGTCGTCGGAAATCGGAAGTCTCGAAGTGGGCAAGTGGGCCGACATCGTGCTCTGGCGTCCGGCGTTCTTCGGGGTGCGGCCGGAGATCGTCTTCAAGGGCGGGTTCATCGCGTGGGCGCAAATGGGCGACGCGAACGCGTCGATCCCCACGCCGCAGCCGCTCTACATGCGGCCGATGTTCGGGGCGTACGGCAGGGCGGTCGGCGCGACGAGCATCGCATTCGTCTCGCAGCGCGCCGCGGCCGAGGGAAAGCTCGGAGAGCTCGGGCTGTCCAAGCACGTGGTCCCCGTGCGCCGCTGCCGCGGCATCGGAAAGCGCGACATGGTGCACAACGCCGCGCTCCCGGCGATTTCGGTCGATCCGGAGACGTACGAAGTGCGGGCGGACGGTGTCCTCCTTCAGTGCCCGCCGGCTTCCAGCCTCCCGCTCGCTCGCCTCTACCACCTCTTTTGAGCCGAGAATGACCGCGAACCCCGTCGCCTGGCGCATTCTCCAGATCGCCGACTCGGCCTTCCCGACGGGCGGATTCGCGCACTCTTCCGGGTTGGAAGCGGCGATGCATCTCGGCGAAGCCGCCACGCCCGAGCGGTTGGACGCGTACCTGCAAAATCTGCTCTGGAACGCCGGGAACGCCTCGATGCCGTACGTCGCCGCAGCGTACGACCGCCCCTCGGACGTCTGGACGCTGGACGCCCGAATCGACGCGTTCTTGACCAGCCACGTGGCAAACCGCGCGAGCCGGACGCAAGGTCGCAGTTTCGTGGCCACGTGCGCGCGCGTCTTCGACGAGCCCGAGCTCGGGTTGCTCGGGGCTCAAAGCCGCGCGCGCGAGGTGAAGGTGCACTTCGCGCCGGTGCTCGGCGCCGCGACCGCCGCGCTCGCCCTGGGGCGGCGAGACGCGCTGGCGCTGTACCTGTTTCTCACGCTCCGCGGCGCGGCGTCGGCCGCGGTGCGCCTCGGGATCGTGGGCACCTACGAGGCGCAGCGGGTGCAGCAGCGTCACGGCTCGACGATGGATACGGTGCTGGAACGCTGCGCCTCTCTGCGGCCCGAGCAGGCGGCGACGACGGCTCCCCTCCCCGACTTGTTCGGAGCAACACACGACCGGCTTTACGCGCGGCTATTCCAGAGTTGAGGGACCCATCATGGCGCACGAGGACCACTCCCATCAGCACAACGGCGGTTTCCACGAGCACGAACAGCGTTCCGAAGCCGAGCACGAGCACGAGCACGAGCACGAGCACGAGCACGAGCACGAGCACGAGCACTGGTCGCATCCGGGGCGATTCCCCGACCGCGAACCGCTGCGGGCGCGCGATTACGCGCAGCGAGCGTTCACGATCGGCATCGGCGGTCCCGTGGGAAGCGGAAAGACGGCGCTCGTTCTCGCGATCTGCCGCGCGCTCCGGGACCGCATGAGCCTGGGCGTCGTGACCAACGACATCTTCACGCGGGAGGACGCCGAGTTCTTGCATCGAAACCGCGCCCTCGCTCCCGAGCGCATCCGCGCCGTCGAAACGGGGGGCTGTCCTCACGCGGCGATTCGCGAGGACATCAGCCACAATCTCGATGCCCTCGATCAGTTGATGGCCGACGTACAGCCGCAACTTCTCTTGGTCGAGAGCGGGGGGGACAACTTGGCCGCTCAATTCAGTCGCGAGCTGGCGGACTACACCATCTACGTCATCGACGTCGCCGGGGGCGACAAGGTGCCGCGCAAAGGCGGCCCCGGCATTACGCAATCGGATCTCCTCGTCATCAACAAGACCGATCTGGCCGAGCACGTCGGCGCAAACCTCGAAATCATGGCGCGAGACGCCCGCGCCATGCGCGGCAGCGGCCCCTACGTGTTCGCGCAAGCGAAGAACGGCGTCGGCATCGACGCCATCATCGATAGCTTTCTCGATGCCGCCGGCGGTCGTGTAGAACACAAAACTTAATCACGCGGACAACTCCCGGAAACACCGCACGTGAAAGCGTGCCTGCTGCCCGTCGACTATCGGCGGGCTTTTCCGAAAAGGGAGATGTCCTATGAAATGTTCGCCTCCGATGCGAAATTGGATCGTGGGGGTCGCGGCGGCGTGCCAGCTCGCGTCTGCCGGCTGCAAGGAAGAAGCCAAGCAGTCGGAGCCGGCAAAACCTGCGGAGTCTGCCGCCGCGAGCGTCGCATCGGCGGCACCCAAGCCGGCTCCCGCGGCCGAGCCGGCCGGCGGACCGATCAAGGTGGGTATCCTGCACTCGCTCTCGGGCACGATGGCGATCAGCGAGACGTCGTTGAAAGACGTGGCGCTCATGACCATCGAAGAAATAAACGCCAAAGGCGGCGTCCTGGGCCGCAAGATCGAGCCGGTGGTCGTGGATCCGGCGTCGAATTGGCCGCTCTTCGCCGAAAAGGCGCGCGACCTGCTTCAGAAGGACAGCGTTTCGGCGGTTTTCGGATGCTGGACGTCGGTGTCGCGCAAGTCCGTCTTACCGGTCTTCGAAGAGCTCAACGGATTGCTGTTCTACCCGGTCCAGTACGAGGGAGAAGAATCCTCGTACAACGTGTTCTACACGGGCGCCGCGCCCAATCAGCAGGCGATACCGGCGGTCGAGTACTTGATGAGCGACAAGGGCGGAGCCGCGAAGCGCTTCGTTCTTCTCGGAACGGACTACGTGTACCCGCGGACGACGAACAAGATCCTCCGGTACTTCCTCCACTCCAAGGCAATCGCCGACGACAACATCAAGGAAGAATATACGCCGTTCGGGCACAACGACTATCAGACCATCGTCGCGGACATCAAGAAGTTCGCCTCGGGCAAGCGAACGGCGGTCATTTCGACCATCAACGGCGACTCGAACGTTCCTTTCTACAAAGAACTCGCCAATCAGGGCTTGAAGGCCACCGACATTCCGGTCGTAGCGTTCTCCGTCGGCGAGGAGGAGCTTCGCGGGATCGATACCAAGCCCTTGGTTGGCCACCTCGCGGCGTGGAACTACTTCATGTCGATCGATACGCCCGAGAACAAGGCATTCATTGCCGAGTGGAAGAATTACGTAAAGGCGCACAATCTTCCCGACGGCGACAAGCGCGTCACGAACGACCCGATGGAAGCGACGTACATCGGCGTGCACATGTGGGCGCAAGCCGTGGCCCAGGCGGGCACGACGAACGTCGACGCCGTTCGGCAGGCGCTCGGTTACCAGACCTTCCGCTCGCCCTCCGGCTACGACATTGCGCTCGACGCGAAGAATCACCACCTGCACAAGCCCGTCCTCATCGGCGAGGTCCAGGCAAACGGCCAGTTCCAAATCGTGTGGAAGTCCCCCGAGGGGACGATCCGGGCGCAAGCTTGGAGTCCGTTCATTCCCGAGAGCGCGAAGAAGGTCGCCGATTGGACCTACCCGTGGGTGTGCGGCAACTGCACGGAGCCGAAGTACGCCGGCTCGATTGCAACGATGGCACATCGCTGATCGGCTGAACGAGCCGGTCGAGGAGAAGGACGATGGCGAGAGCAAGCGGCGGAATGCCTCGGGGGGCGTGGGTCACCGCGGTCGCCTTGGGCATCCTGCTGGCCGCGCGTGTGTCCCTGGCCGACTCCGTGGATCTGGAGTCGGCCCTGCGCGGCCTCTCGCAGCCCTCCGGTGACGAGGTAGCTCGGGCCGCTCAAGCGATCGCGGCGATCGGGGACAGCCGCGCCGTCGTCGTCCTCGAGGCCCTGCGCGACGGCAACCTGGTCGTGACCGACGGGGGCCGGGCCTATCTGCGCGATTCGGCGGGCGCGCTCCACGACGCGGCGACCGGCGCCGCACCGGGCGGGGACCCGACCCACGCGCCGACGTTGGACAACGAGGTCCGGCGCGTTCTCGAGCCGCTGATCGCCCGACTCGAGCTCAAGTCGCCCGATCCGAAGGTGCGCGGCCAGGCGGTCGAGACCCTGGCGAACCGCTCGAACGAAGAAGACGCTCCCGCACTGCGCGACGCGCTGTCGGTGGAGTCGAGCGCGGTCGTCCGACGAGCGCTGGTGTCGACGCTCGCCGAGCTCGACCTCGCGAGCGACGACCCGCAGCGTCGCCTCGCGGCGATCGCCGCGATCGAGGCCTCCGGTTCGATGCGGTTTCGCACGAAGCTCGAAGCGATGGGCGGCGAGTCGGACGCCCGGGTGCGAAGCGCGGCCGAGCACGCGATCGGGGCGCTCAATCGAAAGCGGTTCTTCGTCGATCACACCGCCGACCTCATTTACGGGCTGAGCACGGGCAGCATTCTTCTGCTTTCGGCGCTCGGGCTCGCGATCACCTTCGGTCTCATGCGCGTCATCAACATGGCGCACGGCGAAATGCTGATGCTCGGCGCGTACGCGACGTTCGTGACGCAGAACTTTTTCCACGATCACGTCCCGCAGCACGAGTCGCTCTACCTTCTTGCGGCCATTCCCGCCGCGCTGGTCACCTGCATGATGGTGGGAGCCGTGCTGGAGCGGACCGTCGTCCGCTTTCTGTACGGCCGGCCTCTCGAGACGCTGCTCGCGACGTATGGCCTCAGCCTGCTGCTCATCCAATCGGTCCGGTCGATCTTCGGCGCCCAGAACGTCGCCGTCGCGAATCCCCCGTGGCTGGCGGGTGGCGCCGAGCTCTTCGAAGGCGTCGTCATTCCGTACAACCGCGTGGCCGTCGTCCTCTTCGCGGTCGCCGTCGTGACGTTCGTCGCGTACATGCTCCGCGGCACCTCTCTCGGACTGGTCGTCCGAGCGGTGACGCAGAACCGTCCGATGGCCGCGTGCATGGGGATCGCCACGCGGCGCGTCGACACGTGGACGTTCGCGCTCGGCTCGGGCGTCGGCGGACTGGGCGGCGTCGCGCTCGCGCAGCTGGGAAACGTGGGGCCGGAGCTCGGCCAGAGTTACATCGTGGACTCGTTCTTGGTCGTGGTCCTCGGCGGCGTCGGAAAGCTCGTGGGCTGCGTCTTCGCGGCGTTCGCGCTCGGCGTCTTGAACAAACTGCTCGAGCCGGTCGCGGGCGCCGTGCTCGGCAAGATCGTCGTCTTGCTCTTGGTGGTGCTCATCATTCAAAAGCGGCCTCAAGGTCTCTTCGCGCCGCGCGGACGCGGAGCCGAGGGCACGTGAGCGGGCCGGCGCGTTCGCATCGCCTGCGGGCGCCTTGGGAGACCTGGCTCGTCCTCGTCGTGTGCGTCACCGTCGGCGTCGTCGTGCCGATCTTCAACCTCGTGCCGGCCGAGACGAGCGCGCTCCACGTTCCAGAGTTCCTCGTCGCCCTCATCGGCAAGCTGACCTGCTACGCGATCGTCGCGGTCGCCCTCGACCTCGCGTGGGGTTACGCAGGCATCTTGAGCCTGTGTCACGGGTTCTTCTTCGCCCTCGGCGGCTACGCGATGGGCATGTACTTGATGCGCGTCATCGGCACCGAAGGCATGTATCGCAGTAGCTTGCCGGACTTCATGGTGTTTCTCGATTGGAAGGAGCTCCCCTGGTACTGGCTCGGGTTCGACCACTTCTGGTTCGCCGCGGTGATGGCCCTTTTCGTCCCCGGCCTGGTCGCGTACGTGTTCGGCTTCTTCGCCTTTCGATCCCGAATCAGCGGCGTCTACTTCTCCATCGTCACCCAGGCCCTCACGTACGCGGCCATGCTTCTCTTCTTTCGCAACGCGACGGGTTTTGGCGGCAACAACGGGCTTACGGACTTCAAGCGCATCCTGGGCTTTTCGCTTCGCGAGCCTGCCACGAAGGCCGGCCTTTGTGCCGCGAGCGGCATCGGTCTGGGGGTCGCCTACGCCGTCTGCCGGGCCGTGGTGAAATCCCGAGCGGGCCGTGTTCTCACGGCGATGCGCGACGTCGAACCGAAAGTGAGGTTCTGCGGATACGACCCGGTGGCTTACAAGCTCTTCGCGTGGACGCTTTCGGCGGTCCTCTGCGGACTTGCGGGCGCGCTCTACGTCCCGCAGGTGGGAATCATCAATCCGAGCGAGATGCAGCCTTCGAGCTCGGTCGAGGTCGCGATCTGGGTAGCGGTGGGGGGACGCGGGACGCTCGCGGGGGCGGTCCTCGGCGCCCTTTTGGTCAACGGAGCGAAGAGCTGGCTCACAGCCGCCTTTCCGACGGCATGGCTCTACGTGCTCGGTACGCTCTTCGTGGGCGTGACCCTGCTTCTGCCTTCCGGTGTCATTCGCGCGTTCGCCGCCGACGGCCGCATCCGCGCCGGGTTCGGGCGGGTCGGCCGCGGACTGGCCGCGAAGCGCCGAGCGGCGCCGCCCACGGCCGCCGTCCAAGCGGTGTCCGTCACCGAAGAGACCCGGCCATGAGCGCCGTCCTCGAGGTGGAGAACGTCACGGTCCGCTTCGACGGCTTTCGCGCGCTGAACGACCTGACGTTGTCGCTCGAGATGGGAGAGCTGCGCTGCATCGTCGGTCCGAACGGGGCCGGCAAGACGACGCTCATGGATGTCATTACGGGCAAGAGTCGACCGGACACGGGCGCGGTGCGCTTCGCGGGAAAGGACATTACGCACCTTTCCGAGCACGTGATCGCTCGCCTCGGGATCGGCCGGAAGTTCCAACGGCCCACGGTATTTCCGGGGCACACCGTGTTCCAGAATCTGGAGCTGACGACGTACGGAAAGAAGGGCGTCCTGCGCGCGCTCTTCGCGCGGCTTTCGCCGCGTGACCTTCAGTCGATCGAGCAAACGCTCGAGCTCATCGGGCTGACCGAACAGCGCGACCGACTGGCAGGGCTGCTGTCGCACGGGCAAAAACAGTGGCTCGAGATCGGGATGCTCCTCGTTCAGCGCCCGAAGCTGCTCCTCGTGGACGAGCCGGTGGCGGGGATGACGCAACCGGAGATCGAGCGCACCGAGCAGATTCTCGCGTCGCTGGCCGGCGAACATACGATTGTGGTCGTCGAGCACGACATGGACTTCGTGCGGAGTATCGCGAGAACGGTGACGGTGCTCCACGAGGGGAGCGTCTTGGCCGAGGGGACGATGCGGGACGTTCAGAACGATCCGCGTGTCGTCGAAGTGTATTTGGGAGCCTGACATGCTCGAAACGCGAGACCTGCATCAGTACTACGGCGGCAGCCACACGCTTCGCGGTGCGTCCCTGACCGTTCCAGAGGGATCGTGCACGTGCATCATGGGGCGCAACGGCGTCGGCAAGACGACGCTCCTCCGGGCGATCATGGGCCTCGTGCAGGTTCGATCGGGGAGCGTTCGCTTCGGCGACCGCGAGCTCGTCGGCGCCGACGTGAGCGAGCGCGCGCGCGTCGGGATCGGTTACGTTCCTCAGGGGCGTGAAATTTTCCCGGAGCTCACGGTGCAAGAAAACCTCCGCGTCGGGACGCTGGCCCACAGGCACGCGAAGTCGACGATTCCTGACTTGGTATTTCGGCTCTTTCCCGTGCTGCGTACGATGATGAAGCGACGTGGGGGCGATCTCTCCGGCGGACAGCAGCAGCAGTTGGCGATTGCGCGCGCGCTGACCATCGAGCCCAAGTGCGTCCTTTTGGACGAGCCCACGGAAGGGATTCAACCGAGCATCGTGCACGAGCTGGGCGACGTCATCCGGCGGCTGTACCAGGAGGAGCGGGTCGCCGTTCTCCTCGTCGAACAGAAGCTCCCTTTTGCACGCCGGGTCGCCGAGCGATTCTTTCTCATGGACCGCGGCGCCGTGGTGGCACAAGGGGCGATGGCCGAACTCTCCGACGCCCTCGTCCAGCGGCACCTGGCGGTCTAATACCGGTTAGGGGGGTTCGTGAGAGAACCGCCAGGATCGCCGAGGCCCCTTCCGATTCCTAGCGTTCCTGGCGCCCCTGGCGGTTGTCTCGATATCCCGGCGTCACTCGCCCGGTTCGAGAGCGGCGTGATGGTCGAGCGCCATCGGAGGCATCGATTCGGTGGACGAAGTCCGCGAGAACTTCCCGCAGCCCGCCAGAATGCCGGCCACGGCGAGGTAGCTCAGCGCAACGAGCGGGGTTTGGCCGACTCCGATGGCTTCACCGTGCATGAAGCCGAAGAACGTCAACCCCGCCCCAACGACGGAGAACGCGGCCGCCTTCATGAACTGTCGATCGATGATGAAAACAGCGATGGCACCGAGCATCAGTCCACCGAGGATGGAGCCCCCGCCCATCACCCCCATCCCGTGATAGAGGACGCCAACCTGGCCGAGTTTGTCCATTCCGACTGCCGCGGCGTTGGTGCCGGCAGCTCCGAGCGCATTGTCGATCTGGAGCTTTCCCCATGCGGCGAGATGGGGCGTGAGGGCGAGGACGATCGCGGGTGCGTGGCTCTTCGGACACTCCTGGAAGGCTTGTGAGCCGATGAGCATGCCGATGTAAAGAAGGATTGGTGAGATCGCGACGACCGGAATGATCGCCATCATGACCGATATGATGCCGAGCCAAGAAAGAATGATGACCGTGATGCCTGTGGCCGCGGAGTAGCCGATGCGGCCCCCCATGGCCTTCCACCCGGGGTGCCCGATGTAGACGGCGTTGATGAACGGATTGCCCATGAGGCAACCGATGAGACTGACGACGCCGTCTGCCGTCAAAACGCGTGTGGTCGGGTACTCGTCGCCGGCGACCCCCGCGCTCACGACGTTGTCCATCGCCTCGACGAGATCGTAGATCCCGAAGGGGATGGCGGTAACGAGGATGACGCCGATGAACTCGAAACCGCCGAACACGTGGCTGAACGCGGGAACCGGGACGGCCACATGAAAGCTGGAGAGGGAATCGGAGAGATTGGCAAGCGACATCCCGCCGAAGTTCAGCCCGGCGGCCGTCGAGCCCCACGCGATGATCGTTCCGACGGCGATGGCGACCAAGCCGGCGGGGGTCCCTTTGAAGTACCGCACACCGCCGAACCAGCTCGCGAGAATGATGGCAAAGCAAGGAATGGCCACGACCGGCACGGCGAACATGTCGAGCGCCGGTCGCATCGAGATGAACGTGACCGACACGCCCGCGAGGGTGCCGAGCAGCGCGGCCCGCGGAGTCACTTTGCGGATGATCGGCGCGATGAACCCGCCTGCCATGAGCACGAAGCTCTGGATGAACACCCATGTGAGTCCGGCCTCCCACCCCTTCACCGGATCGCCGGTCTTGAGTGCGATGGGGAGCATGATGACGAATGTGACGATGAACATGTGCGGGACGCTGATGCCCGAAGGCAGCGCGCACACGTCCGTCCTGCCGGTCCGCTTGGCGAGCCGATACGCCAGCCACGCATAGTACATCGTACTCAGGCACATCATGAGGCCCGTCGCCGGAAGGATCCTTCCGAAGACCAGCGAATCGGGCATCTTGAGGACGAAGCGCAAGAGGCCGGTCAGCGTGAGTAGATTGACGAGGATGTTCGTCCCGAAGCCGAAGTAGGCGTTCCAATCCCCTGGCGTCCAAAGGGCGGGCTTCGTCATAGTTGCGGTCGTTGCTCCAGTGGTCATCGCGTTCGCTCCTTGCTCCTGGGTCGTTGCCGTTCGTCGGGCTGTTCCCGGCGCCTCAAGCCAGCGCCTTGAGAATTCGATTCGAGTTCGACACCCACCCGAAGATTCCCCCTTGCGCTTTGATCATTCGCAGTCCCATCTCGTGGAACTCCGGGAAGTACGAGGCGCAGCAGTCGTCCGGAACGATGCACCGGTATCCGCGGTCGTTGGCCTCGCGCACGGTCGTGTGCACGCACACCTCCGTCGTGACCCCGCAGACGATGAGGTTCTCGATTCCACGGTCCTGCAGCAGGAGCTGCAAATCGGTCGAATAGAAAGCCCCTTTTCCCGGCTTGTCGACGACAGGCTCGCCCGGCCTCGGATAGAGCTCGCGGACGATGTCGTGTCCGGGCTCCCCACGAATCAAGATGCGCCCCATCGGGCCTGGGTCGCCGATTCGGAGCTTTGGAGCGCCGCGTTCGACTTTGGCTTTCGGCGCGTCGGTCATGTCCGGGCGGTGCCCTTCGCGGGTATGCACGACGAAGATGCCGCGCGACCGAGCGACCTCGAGCAGCGCCATACACGGGCGCACCGCCGCGGTTAGACGCGATACGTCATTTCCGAGCGCCTCGCCGAAGCCCCCGGGCTCGAGAAAGTCGCGCTGCATGTCGATAATGACGACTGCGGTCCGGCTCGGTTCAATCGAAACGGGCTGCGGTTCGGCTTCTATGAGGACAGCGGGCATCGGTTCTCACCACCTCGCTGGCCAACCTAGGAGAGAGTTGTTTCGCAATCGTTGCAACGCGGTAAAAGGTAATGGATTCGAACGCGAAATTTCGCAATGGCGCGGAATCCATTGCCATGGTCACGCCAGGGCCTCGAGGAGCGCGCGTGAATCGCTGACCGCGCCGAATACCCCCTGCTGCATCGTTATCATCTTGAGCGCTGCGTCATGGTTTCCCTTGTCCGTCGCCGCGCAGCAATCCCGGAGGACGACGCACTCGAACCCGCGATCGTTGGCCTCGCGCATCGTCGTGTGCACGCAGACGTCGGTCGTGATTCCAGTGAGAACGAGGTTTTGAATCCCTCGCAATCGAAGCAGGAGCTCGAAGTCGGTGGCGCAAAAGCTGCCCTTACCAGGCTTATCGATGATGGTCTCCCCGGGGAGCGGCGCGAGGTCCGGAATGATTTCCCACCCCGGTTCCCCCCGGACGAGCACGCGGCCGCACGGGCCTGGATCCCCGATTCCGATGCCGGACTGGGTCCGGCGCGACCGCCATCGCTTGTTCGCGGGGAGGTCCGCGAGGTCCGGCCGATGCCCCTCTCGCGTGTGATACACGGGAAATCCCAGTCTGCGGAACGCAGATAGAACCCGGTGGATCGGGTCGATGCAAGCGCGGGTGATGGAGATGTCGTACCCGAGCAGGTCGATGTATCCGCCCTTTCCGCAAAAATCGGTCTGCATGTCGATTACCACCAAGGCGGTGTTGTCCCTTCGAAGGTCGCCGTCGTACGGCCACGGGTACGGTATCGCTGCTACGTGGGTCATCGTGAGAACCTCTATAAGCACTAACCTCCGGCGCGCGTTTCGCGACGGTTTCCTTCCCGTTGTCGTGGAGTTGCGCGCGGATCAGGACGAACCGTTGATTCGGATCCCGCCCCTTTTTGATTGTCTTGTCTCCAAAACGAGGACTCATCGTCAGATGTAGGAAACATTTATGTCTGTGAAATCGGCACGACACGTTGTGCCGAGTACGACCGACCCCGCAGACGAGAGCGCCACGCCGCGCTCTTTGGGTCTGAAAGGAGATTCGGATGAGTCGAACAAGGGCTGGATCGGCATCAGTACCGCTCGGGTTTCTTGCGGTGTTGCTTCTGCAGTGGACTCTCGTCGGCCCAGCCCGGGCGCAGCAGCCGGCTCCCGCTGCGCCCCCTCCCCCTCCGGCGGCCGCGCCCGCACCGGCTCCGGCGCCCGCCCCGCTCGCGGCGCCCGCTCCACCGCCACCGCCGGCGATGGATCCCGCGCCGCCCCCGGTGGCGGCCGCACCGCCTCCGCCTCCCCCGATGGCCGCACCGCCTCCGCCTGCACCTCCGCCCCCGCCCACCCCTCCGCCCAGCATGTTGACGATGGGGTATAACTTCGGGGTTCGCGTCGGGTTTCGGCTTCAGGATCCCGATCAGCCGAAGAAGATGTCCGAGTTTCACTTGGACCCCTATGGCTACGACTCCACCGTCGAGGCGCGCTTCCACGGCACGGCGTTCGAACACTTCGCCTGGGTCGCCAACTTCAACGCGGTCATCAATACGGCCGAACTCGCTCCCGCCGGCGCCGTGGGAATCATGGACCTCATCGCGGAGTACAAGGCGGTCGACGAGTTTCAAGTATGGGCGGGCCGGCTCCTCGTTCCGTCCGACCGATCGAACTTCTCGGGTCCGTTTTTCATGAGCCCCTGGAACTATCCGGGTTTCTACTTTCCGGGCGCGCCGCCCATCGGCCCGAAAGACTTCGCGAACGGCCGCGACGTGGGCATAACGGTGTGGGGCAACGCGCTGGACGCAAAGCTCAAGTACTACGGAGGCGTCTACGGTCTCGGCGGATCCTTTCTCGGGTCGGCGAACGGAACGCCGTTCAACCAGCAAGATCAACAGGCCTACTGGTCCGGACGCATCTCGTACTCGCTCCAAGGGAGCGAGCCAGGCTACTTCGGCTCGAGCACGTATTACGGGGCCAAGAGCGTGGCAACGATCGGCATTGGAGCGCAGTATCAAAAGGACGGGTCGACGGACACCACCACCATGGCCAAGAAAGACACGGCTCTTTTCATGGCCGACGCGCTCGTCGAAGAGGTGATACCCGACGCCGGGACGTTTACGTTCGAAGGGCAGTATTACAAGTTCAACGACGGCTACAACTTCGGTCCGACCCTCGCTCCGAGCCACGCGCTCTATGCCGTGGTGAGCTACCTGACGCCGGAGCCTATCGGGATCGGCAAGCTGCAGCCGATGATCCGGTTGCAGCAGACGATCGACCCGGCCTGGACGATCTTCGACGCAGCGCTTGCCTACGTCATCAAAGACTACGGGCTCCGCCTCGTCACGACGTACGAGCACATCGATCGTGGGTCGGGCAGCACGGCCGGGGCCAATCCGGTGCAGAATTCTCTGCAGTTCGGCATCCAACTCCAGAACCTATAGACCACCCGCCGACCGAGGGGATTGTCCACGATGTGGCGCGACGGCAAAGTCAGGCGCGTTTTCTATGCCCTCCTCGGTGGCAAGGCGATCGGTTTGGCGCTCGTGTTCGTCGCGATTTGCGCACTCCCCGACTACTTCGGCCACCCGGCGCACGCCGCGGCCGGAGTAGACGGGGGGACGGCGCAGCACTCCGAGTGCGTCAATCCAATCAATACGGCGTGGACCCTCAGCGCGGCGTTTCTCGTCTTCTTCATGCAAGCCGGCTTTCTGTTTCTCGAAGCGGGCTTTGCACGCACGCGCGAGACCGTGAACGTCCTACTCGAAGGAATCGTGGACACCTGCCTTTGCGGCGCTCTCTTTTGGGCCTTCGGCTTCGCGTTCATGTTCGGTTCCGGCAATGGGTTCATCGGACACCAGTACTTCTTCTTGCAGGGCGTGCCCGATACGTACGGAACGACCGGCGTCCCAATGCTTGCCTTTTGGCTGTTCCAGTTCGCGTTCGCCGATACGTGCAGCACGATCACCTCCGGGGCCATGGTCGGCCGGACGTCGTTCGTCGGTGATCTTTGGTACAGCGTCGGCGTGAGCGGGTTCATCTACCCGATCTTCGGCCACTGGGCGTGGGGACCCGACGGGTGGCTCAACGGCATCCAGCCGACCGCATTTCACGATTTCGCGGGCTCCACCGTCGTTCACACCATCGGTGGATTCGTGGCACTCGCCGGCGCGATGGCGCTCGGACCGCGCTTGGGGCGCAAGTTCGCGAGAGACGGCGGCGGCATCATGGCCGGTCACAACATGACCCTCGCCGCGGTCGGCGGCGTCATTCTCTGGTTCGGTTGGTACGGGTTCAATCCGGGCAGCACGCTGTCGGCGATGGATATGCACGGCATCGGACGCGTGGCCACCAACACGACGCTGGCAGCCTGCGGCGGTGGCCTGTCCTCACTTTTCTTCGTCTACATGAGGGGCAAGTACTGGGACTGCGGCATCACCGTGAACGGGTTTCTGGCCGGCCTCGTCGCCGTGACCTGCCCCTGCTACTGGGTGTCGCCGACGGGCGCTTTCATCTTGGGGGCCGTCGCCGGCGTCCTCTGCGTCTTGTCGGTCGATCTTTTCGAGTATCTGCGGATCGACGACCCCGTCGGAGCAGTGTCCGTGCACGGCGTATGCGGTATTTGGGGAACTCTCAGCCTGGGTCTATTCGCGACGGGGCAGTTCGGGGCGCCAGGGCCTTACGGCGCGGACACCTCGCCGGCCGCGCTGGTCACCGGACTTTTCTACGGCGGGGGCGCGACGCAGCTCGTTGCGCAAATGATCGGGAGCACCAGCATCCTGGCCGCGACCTTCGGAACGTCGCTGGCGCTGATGTATGGGCTCAAGTTCGCGGGCGTTCTTCGCCTGTCGCCCGAACGGGAGCGGATGGGCATGGATGTGACCGAGCACGGAGGGCCGGCCTATCCAGAGCTCGTGCCGCGCGACGGTGCCGACCCGAGGCGAGACATGCTCGTTCAAGAGGCCAACGTTCGATCGATCGTCGGGCGCTGATGGGCTGGGGCGAGTCCCGGCGACAGGCCCGAAACGAGAACGAATCTAGTCGTCGGTCACCGGCCGTCCGCGATACATTCGCACCGGTCCGCTCGTCGGAGGTTTGGAGTCGCGAGCTTCGTGGACAGCAGAAGGTGGCTCGGGAAACGCTCGGACCGGTGGCGCGAGCGGAGTGGGGAGCTTCGCAGGGGGCGGCGGGGGCGTTACCGAAGGACGGAGAGAGGGGACGACTTCCGGGTCAACGCGCCGGATCACGAGATTGACGCCCATCCGCAGCGCGGGCTTGTTCACGGCGACCGTCGAAAGAACGCCGATGAGTCCCCAGGCCATCGCACGGAGGTAGAGCTTGTGCTCTGCATAGCGGAGCAGGCAACCTTCGAGCTCCTCGCCCCCGGCTCGGAACGTGTCGAAGAGGCGCGTGAACCTCGGGCCGACCTCCCCGAACAGCTCGGCATCGAAAATCGGCGGCAGATCGCTGGCGACGAGTGCCCCGGCGCGCGAGACGACGAAGCTCCCGTAGACGCCCTCGACGTCGCGCAGCGCCCGCAGCATCTCTTCGATCTTGGCCATGGGGTACCTCGGGTCAAAGGCCCAAGAGCGAGCCGATCATGTTGGAGTCCGCGGCGGGCCGAGGCCTCAGCGCGACGACGTCGCCGCCGCTCTCGCGCACGATGAAGCACCGCCCGCTCTTGAAATTGCATTCCATCGCGACGAACTGCTCCGCCCCGAGGCAGGCTCCGATGAGCTCATTCAGGCGACAGGCGTAAGCGACGATGTCGGCGAAGTCCTGAGACGCGCCGTGGTTGAACGCAATCGAGCCGTCAGGATTGAGTCGGAGGACGAGCTGGAAGTCTTCGCTCCTGAGGACGTGCCCGGCGACTTCGATCGGTGTCGCGTCGAACTCCATGCTTTCGCCCAGAGAAGGCTTTGTCGGCTTGTTGCGCGTTTCTCCGCGCAAGCTGACGACGGTTGGCGCGTGACGTTCGTCACGCATTTGCGCGGCTCGCAGAAGAAGGCTTTGCCATGTGCACGAAATGCTTTCCTTAATAGGCCATTCACGGTCCACGGGCTCGAACGACCCGTCGTCCCAGAGGAGAACTTCGAAGGCCGCGGACTCCCCGACCGAAGAGCGCGCGATCGCGTGGACCACCGCCCCGCCTCGGAAAAAGAGGTATCCCACGTTGTTTCCCGAAGCGACCCGCACCACACGACGGGATCCCGCCAAGCACTCCATCTGAACGAGATCGGCGAGGCTGGCCCCGTCCAGACGCGCGTGAAAGCCCGGGCTGACCTCTGCCGTGGGATCACCTCGTCCAGAAGGAGTTTTGGATGTCACGATGGACCCGGTGTCGGTGTTTTCAAGGGCGCCCCGTCCCAATGAAGCGGCCCGCGATGTCCAGCACTTCGGCCACCTCCACCTGACGGCTTACCCGCCGCGCGTTTCGCGCACGTATCCCGACGGTTGCGATTGGCCAAATTGCGCGTCTTTGGAGAACGAATTAGGGCACTTCGACGCGGCCAAAGAGGCCGCTGCCCACCCAGTCGCGGAACCAGGTGAGTACCCGCTGCGACGCTTCCTGCTCGTCGATGGCCCCGAAGCTCGCCGCCGCCCTGGACAGCGCCGCGGACAGGGTCTCTCCGGAGACGAGCCCCGAGAGAACTTCGAACATGGGAACCGTAAGATCCATGCGCCAGACGGTGGGGCCACTCCGATATACGACCGTCGCCGACGGCCTCGGGGAGGGGATTGCCGGCATCGTGCCGTCGCGCACGGCCTGAAAGTATCCGTTCACGGGATTGACGAAAGAAAGGAGCCGAAACGCGGAGTTAGGAACGAGGCGTGCGGACGCCCAAGCTTCTATCGGTACCTCGCGAAGCCCCTCGAGGGTCAGCGGTTCGGAGCTGGGGGCGTGAATCACTTCGACGATCGCCCACTCGAGCGCGGCAAGGTCGGCGGCGAAATGCCGCAGCGGAAAGGGGGCGGGCGCCTCGTCGCGGCAGAAGCTCTCGAACCTCCGACCGAAGAAATTGAGGCTGGGGCCCTCGGACGGGTGACGCGCGATATAGGCGCGGCAAAGTTTCTCGAAGTCGGACTCGCCGAGCGCCGTTTGGAGCACCGAATAGTCGTCGGCGAGGCACTCGATGAGCCGCGCGTGGTAGCTCCTCCGATACACTTCCAGACGGTCCAGCGCCCCGAGACGGGGACCCGCCGTGAGCACGCGGTTCGCTTCGCTGCTGCTCACCGCGGCGGGCGCCTCCTCTGAGCGCATCACGGCCCGCGCGAACCAAGTTTGCTCGTCGCGGAGCCCTTCGAGACGCGAATCCGTTGCTCCACGCTCCTCGCACGAAGCTTCGTTCAGACCGCCGGACCGGGTTCTTGTCTCGCGGGATTCCTGGTGAATCTTCCCACCGAGTTCGCCCGGCGTGGCGCTCGCGCGCTCGCGGACCGACTCGACGTCGACGACATGCCGATTCACGTCGCTCCCCCGATGAACTCTCGCGCCCGTAGGGCCTCTGCGTGGGTCTCGTCGAACCCTGGGATTTCGGCGTCCCATTCGAGAAGCACGGATGCCCCTCCCGTGCGATGCCACGCCTTGCCGAGAAGCTGCCAAACGTCGTTTTCCACCGGGCCGACGTGGGTGTCGACGATGTGCGTGCCACGGTTGGTGTGCCCGGCCACATGAAGCTGGACGACCCGGTCGAAGGGGATCGCAGCGAGATACGTGCTGGGATCGAACCCGTGGTTATAGGCCGACACGAACACATTGTTCACGTCGAGAAGGAGCGCGCAGTCCGCCTCTTCGGCGAGGCGCGCGAGAAACTCCCATTCACGCATCGATTTGCCGGCAAACTCGACATACGTCGACGGATTCTCGAGGGCGAGCGGCGCGCCCAAGATGTCCTGTACGGCGCGCACGCGCCCGACGACGTGCGCGAGCGCTTCCTCCGAGTACGGCATCGGCAGGAGGTCGTGGGTGTTCTTCCCGGCGACGCCGGTCCAGCACAGATGGTCCGAGACCCAGCGAGCCCGAGTTCGATCGCGGAGCGCTCTCAGCTCGGTCAGGTAGGCGCGATCGAGCGGATCCGTGGACCCAATCGACAACGACACACCGTGCATCGCGATGGGATAGCGGTCGGCGATCGCGTCGAGGTAGTGAAGCGGCCGGCCAGCCGTCTGCATGTAATTTTCACTGATGATTTCGAACCAGTCCACTTCGGGACGCGCTTCGAGGATGCGCGCGTAGTGCACGGTGCGGAGCCCGAGCCCGACGCCCAGATCGGGAAGGCCGAATCGATTGGGCATGGGCGTGCTCGAGGCGCAGACCGACCCGCCCGCACCCGTTTTGAACGCGGGCGGGTCGGCGCACCCGGAATTCTCTCAGCCCTTGCAGCCGCCTTGGCCCTTGCAGTCGTTCTGACCCTTGCAGGCGTGCTTTTCGGTCTTACAGCCGCCCTGGCCCTTGCAATCGTTCTGCCCCTTGCAGGCGTGCTTTGCGGCGGGGGTCGCACCGGCCGCGGCGGGCGCTGTCGCCGTTCCGGCCGAGTTCTCCGGCGCGGCCGGAGGCGGCGTCGATTCACCACAGGCCGCGGCGCCCATCAGGATTCCACCTACTGCTGCTGCGATCATCGTGCTTGTCAGGTTCATGGCTTCCTCTCGTTTGCACCGACATTACGTCGGCCGCGGGCGTCTGTTTCAAAAAAAGAACTGCCCGAGGCCCGCTTCGCGTTTCGCGTACCGATGTCAGGCTCCGACAAATTGCCGGCCGGCCGCAAGTGGGGCCTCGATCGCGAAACGTCACGGTTCGGTCGCCACTCCGTCGCGCGGACGTTCGCACGAGAAGCGGGGCGCGGCTGGGTCACGAGCGGTAACGTCTGGGCTCGGGGCCCGTACCTACGAGCGTCTGCAAACCGAGGGAAAAAAGCATGATGGACTTTCTGACGACGATCCGCACGCGTGCTCTCGAGATGATCGGCAGGCTCCGGTGGCTCGCCCCGCTCATCGGCCGTCTGGCCGTGGGTTTGCTCTTCGTGTCCACCGGCTGGGGAAAGGTGAATGACATCCCCAAGGTCACGCACTTTTTCGAGCAGCTCGGAATTCCCGCCCCCGGGTTTCAAGCGGTCCTGGTCGGGTACAGCGAGCTCATTTGCGGCTCGCTCCTCGTCTTGGGCCTTTTGGCGAGGCTCGCGACCGTCCCGCTCATCATCAGCATGGTGGTTGCCATTCTCACGGCAAAAAGGAGCGAGCTGCACGGACTTTTCGACCTCGTCGGATTCGACGAATTCACGTACCTTTGCGTGCTGGTGATGATCGCGATCCTCGGCGCCGGCGCCGTTTCACTGGATCGCGTCGTCGCGAACCGGCTCGGTTGGCGAACCGAAGACTGAGCGGATCGCACGCCTTCTGTCCGCCATTTTATTGACCAATGCCCGGCTCGGGGCTCTTCTGAGCGCTCAGGAGACTCAACGATGGCGAAATCGAACACGGCGAAGAAGAAACCCCTCTCGAAGAGCGCGATCCTACAAGCGGTCACCGACGCAATCGGCGAGGAGATCTCGCGCAAGCAAGTCAAGCAAGTGGTCGAGACCCTCGTGGACGTGGGTCATCGCGAACTGAAGAAGAACGGCATCTTCGTTCTGCCCGGCTTTGCGAAGTTCGTGGTGGTGAAGAAGCCGGCACGGCCCGCGCGCGAGGGCATCAACCCGTTCACCAAAGAAAAGCAGAAGTTCGCGGCGAAACCCGCGAGCAAGGGCGTACGGGCGAGGCCGGTCAAGGCGGTCAAAGACGCGGTCGTCTGAAAATAACCGGCGTCGGTGGCTGACGCGCGTTAGGTTTCTCGCGAACCTGGAGGACCAATGCGCTGTCGACTCGTAAGGGGCCTCGTCGTCGGGGCCCTCCCGCTCGCTTTCTCGGCCTGCTCGGGGACGGCGCTCCCGCCGTATCCCGACGTCTCGAGTTTCTGCGTCGCGAAAGCACACGCGATTTGCCAAGCGACGGCCATCTGCGCGGCGGACCCAACGGCGTGCCAGGCCAACCAAGTCGCGCAGTGCGACGCGGATGCGACCGCTGCCATGGCCTCGGGTGTGCGCAAATACAACACCGCGAATGCCCCTGGTTGCATCGACGCGCTCACCGCCGCGTTCGGCAAGAACGCCTCTCAGGTGCCCTTTGCACAGCTCGTCGGGCCCGGCTCGATCACCGACAAATGCGAACGGGTCTTCGTTGGAAACGCGAACTCGAACCAGCCGTGCCGTTCCGACTACGACTGCTCCGGCGCTTTGATCTGCGTTCCCGCACAACCCGGCACGACCTCGTCGCCCCTGGTCTGCGCATCGCCCGTGGCGAAGAACGCCATGGACTTTTGCGCGGATCCTGGCGCCCAGTGTCCGGCGGACACGTATTGTGGAACGCCCGCGGGGGGCGTCGCTGTCGCGTGCATTCCGGCCGCGCAGGCGGGCCAGGCCTGTTCGGCGACGGCGCCTTGTGTCAGCGCAGAGCGCTGCTCGAACAACCTCTGCGTGGAGCGGGCCACCGGCGGACAGCCTTGTTCCACGAACGGCGATTGCGGCTCGGTCGACCCGTACTGCGACGTGTACGCCGGCAGCATCTGCACGCTTGGGCTCACGTTCGCGACGGGCGCCCTCGACTGCGAGGGTTTCCTCCTCGGGATGGCCGTGGCAGGGCCTGACGCAGGCGGGGCCGCGGCGGGTGACAGCGCGGGGGGGGATTAACTCAGACTTCTCGCGGTTGCCCCTGGTGTTGGCAGTATCGGGCGACGATGCGCAAGAGCTCCGCCCCGTATCTTCGAGCGAGGCCGGGGCCGATGCCCGCGACGCGCAGCAACGCCGCTTCATCGGCCGGCGCCTCGGCGGCGACACCGAGCAGGGTGCGGTCGTTGACGATACGAAACGCCGGCAGTCCCGTTCTCTTCGCCTCGGCGAGCCGCCACGCCCGGAGCTCTTCGAAGAGGGCGTTCGCGCTCTTTCCGACATCCGCCGGCGAGTGGCCCCGCGTCGCCGGCGCGGGGTTCTCCCGCGGTCGACCGAGTGCCCGATGGCCCTTGCGTTTCGCGGCCCCATTTCCCTTTTTCGGCCTGGGCGTCTGGCCGGCAATGCGAAACGTCGGGTCGCCCGCGAGGGACCGCGCGACCGCCGTGCTCGTCAAGCGCGCGCGCTGGAACGGGATCACGTTGCCGTCCTTGACGAAGGAGTCGTCCTCGAGACGTACCCATTTCGAGCGGACCAGGCCGGCGAGCACGTGCTCGAGCGCGCGGCGATCGAAGTCCCCGGAGGAGAAGAGGTCGCGGTGAATCTGACCGACGGTCTGTCCGTCTCGATCGGCGAGCGCACGAAGAATTCTGGCCGCGGCGCTCTTCTCCACGTCGCTCGGCTCGCGATGCACTTGCGCGACGCAGGCGTCGGGGGCACACACGTCGCACTGGCCGCACGGCGTTCCGGGATCGTTCTTGTCGCCGAAGTGTTCGACGAGAAGAAGCATCCGGCATGCGCTCTTCTCGGCAAAGCGCCGCACGCGGGCGATCTGTTCGAGGCGGTAAGCGATCTGCCTCTCGTACGACTGCGCGTAGTTCGGGTCGCCCCGCCGGATCGACTCGTCGGGGTCGACTCGCGCGCCGCCGTGGAGCCAAAGCTTCTCGAGCGCGGTCTCGAAGACCGGAGGCGAAAGGCCACAATCGCTCGCCAGCGTTTCCTTCGCCAGCGGCCTTTCTCCGAGCTTCTCGAATATGGCTTGCAGCGACTTCACTTCCGGGTAATCGCGCTCGTGAAAGAACTGATGGGTCTTGCTGTCGACGAACGAGTGGAAGAGAACCGCGCGCGAAGGAGCTCCGTCGCGACCGGCGCGCCCGATCTCCTGGTAGTAGCCCTCGAGCGTCGCGGGGAGCGCCGTGTGGATCACCGTGCGTACGTTCGGCTTGTCGATACCCATGCCGAAGGCAATCGTCGCCACCACGACTTCGATGTCTCCGTCGAGAAATGCCCGCTGCGCCTCGCCGCGCGAAGCGGTCGGCATCCCGGCGTGGTAGGCGACCGCGCGGAGCTTGGTCGAGAGACCCTGGGCGAGCGCATCGGCCTCGCGCCGCGTCGGCGCGTAGACGATCGCCGGGCGACGCTGTCGGTCGGCGAGGAGAGCCGCCACGGCGTCCGCCCGGTCGCCGGGTCCCTTTTCGATGACTTCGACTCCAATGTTCGTGCGGCGGAATCCATGAATGAAGCGCTCGGCGTGCTGCAACCGGAGCTGAGCCACGATGTCGTCCTGCACGCTCGGAGTCGCGGTCGCCGTGACCGCGATGATCGGCGCGGGCCGAAGCAGGGGGAGCCTCTCGCCGAGCATGCGATATTCCGGGCGAAAGTCGTGGCCCCACTGCGAGATGCAATGGGCTTCGTCGACGGCGACGAGCGTCGGCGGTTTTCGGGCGAGCATCTCGGGAAAGCCGGGAATCTTCAGACGCTCGGGGGCGATGAAGAGATAATCGAGGCGTCCGTCGAGATACGCGCGACACGCGGCGCGAGAAGCCTCGCGGCCCCGACCCGAGTGAATTCGTTCGGCGGCCAGACCGAGCTGGGACAGCTTGGCGACCTGGTCCTCCATGAGGGCGATGAGCGGGCTCACGACGAGCGTCGTCCCCCCGCGCGCGAGCCCCGGAAGCTGATAACACAGGGACTTTCCGGCGCCGGTCGGCATGACCAGCAGAACGTCGCGCCCGGCGGCGGCGGCCCGGCACACGTCTTCCTGAAAGGGTTTGTACGAAGAAAAGCCGAACCTTTCGCGCAGGAGCGCGGTGAGCCCCTGGACTCCCACGGGCTCGCGACGCGTCATGGGGGTGCGGCGCTGGAAGTCGGGGCTTTCGGAACCGTGACGTTCCGTGCGTACCGCGAGCTGGGACGGCTGGCCCGGGCGACCGTTCGCGACGGCGCCGACCACATCGCGCACGTACCCTTCGATCCCGCGCATGAACCCGTCGAAGTCCGCCGTGCCACGCTCGATCTTCGCGAGCTTCGCCTCCCACTCGCCCGTCATCGCAGGCGTCTTCACGTTGGGATGCACGACCTCGATGAGAGCGATTCCCTTGTCGGTGGCCTTGAGCGTCTTTCCGTCACGCACGGCGTATTCGCGCTTGAGAAGCGTCTCGATCGTCGCAGCCCGCGTCGCCGGAGTACCCAGCCCGCACTCGCGCATGGCGTCGGCGATCTCCTTCTCGGCGACCTCCCGACCCGCGGTCTCCATCGCCGTGAGCAAGGTGGCATCGGTCAGGTGCGGCGGGGGCCGGGTTTGCTTGGCGACGGCCTTCGCGTCCACCACCTCTTGCGTGTCCCCTTCGCGGAGTCCGCCCGGTAGCTCGGGCGCGGGGGCGCTCGCCCTGTGGGTATCGAAGTCGAGCGCCTTCCAGCCGACCCGTTCGACGCTGGTCCCGGAGCTCGCGAAGCGATCGACCTCGGTGGACTCCACGGCCACGACGACCTTGGTCACCGCGTACAAGTGATCGTCGTGCCACGCTGCGAGCAGCCGGCGACACACGAGATCGTAAACGCGCCTCTCGTCCTCCCGAAGGTCGTCCGGCGCGCGGGTCGTCGTCGGAATGATGGCGTGATGGTCCGTAACCCTCGCGTCGTCGACGAAACGCGGGCCGAGCGATCGCTCGCCGGTTCCAGCCGCGAGGTGCGCGCGATACGGTCCGGCGATGGCCCGCACGATCTCGGGCAGCGTCTCCGCAACGGCATGCGTGAGCCGGCGGCTGTCGGTCCGCGGGTAGCTGAGAATCTTTCTCTGCTCGTAGAGCGCCTGAGCGACGTCGAGTGTGCGCTGCGCGCTCATCCCGAAAAGGCGGTTCGCGTGTCGCTGCAGCTCGGTGAGGTCGTAGAGAAGAGGCGGCGCCAGCGTGCGCACCTCCCGCTCGACCGACTCGATCCGCGCGTTCCCACTCCGTGCTCGTTCGGCGATTCGAGCGGCTTCGTCGGCGTCGCGGAGCCGACGTGTCTCGCCCCGAAACCACACGCCCGAGAACGTTTCTCCGGAACCCTGCGGACGAAACGTGGCGACGACCTCGAAGTAGTCCTCCGGGACGAACGAGCGAATCTCGAGCTCTCGCCCGACGAGCATCGCGAGCGTCGGGGTCTGCACCCGTCCGACGGAGAACACCTGGTCGTGCACGATGCTGTAGGCCCGCGAAAGGTTCATTCCGACGAGCCAGTCGGCGCGGCTGCGCGCCCGGGCGGCGCGCGCAAGGGCGTCGTATTCGCGGGCGTCCTTGAGCTCTCGGAAGCCCTTCGCGATCGCCTCCGGCGTCAGCGAAGAGATCCACAGTCGCCGGACGGGCTTTCGACAGCCGGCAGCTTCGTAGATGTAGCGGAAGATGAGCTCCCCTTCCCGGCCGGCATCGGTCGCGCAAACGATTTCCGTGACGTCGGGCGCGTGGAGGACACGGTTGACGTTCGTGAACTGATCGCGTGTCGTTTCCGCGACCATCAGACGCCAGTCGTCGGGAAGGATCGGCAGGTCGGCGAGCCGCCACTCTTTCCACCGCGGGCTGAGCTCGTGGGGCTCCGCGAGCACCACGAGGTGGCCGATCGCCCAGGTGACGACGTAGCCCCCTCCGCGCAAGCTCCCCTCGCCCCGCTCGCGTGCGCCGAGCACCTGCGCGATGTCGCGTGCGACGGACGGTTTCTCGGCGACGACGGCGAGGGTCATTGGTACGGCGCCACTCCCTTATGCCATGTCGGCAGGCTCACGCGGGTGGTTGTCCCAAAATCCGACGGCCGCGTGCTACCGATCCGGTCGTGGTCTCTGTTTCGTTCGTGTCCGGCACCCTCGAACTCCGGGCTTGGCCCGAGGGCGTCGCGCTCCCGCCGAACTGCGCGTGGGACGATCGCACGGGATGCCACCGAGCCCCCGGCTTGGCCTATGCCGACGTGGTTCGCGCGCTCGTCGCCTCGAAAACACCGTACGAAGACGGGGCGCGCCGGTATACGGAGCTCACCGGCGGCGCGCGAATTCACCGCGATCCACGCCCCTACCAGACCGAGGCCCTGTCGGCCTGGGTCACCCGCCGCGGGCGCGGCGTCGTCGTTCTGCCCACCGGCGCAGGCAAGAGCCACGTCGCGCTGCTGGCCATCGAGGCCAAAAAGCGTAGCACGCTCGTCGTTGCGCCGACGCTCGACCTCGTGCGCCAGTGGTTCGATCTCCTCGCGGCGACGTTCGGAACGCACGTCGGCCTCGTCGGCGGCGGCGAGCACGACGTGCAGCCGCTCACGGTGACGACGTACGACTCGGCGTTCATCCACATGGAACATCTCGGCGCGCGGTTCGGACTCATCGTCTTCGACGAGTGTCATCACCTTCCCAGCTCGGCCTACGCGCTCGCGGCCCGCGCGAGCCTGGCGCCGTTCCGTCTCGGCCTGACGGCGACTCCCGAGCGCTCCGACGGTCGCGACGCCGAACTCGACCACCTCGTCGGGCCCATCGTCTACCGCAAAGACATCGTGGAGCTCTCGGGCGACTACCTGGCCGAGTACGACGTCGAGCACGTATCGATCGAGCTTTCCCCAGAGGAGCGGGCGGAGCACGACGCGGAACGCAGCATCTATCGCGAGTTTCTTCGAAAGCGAGGGATCCGGATGAGCGATCCCACGGGATGGGGGCAGTTCATCATTCAAGCGTCGCAGAGCGCAGATGGCCGGCGCGCGATGAGCGCGTATCGACGCCAGCGCGAGCTCGCGTTCGCGCCGGCGGCGAAGCTCGAATACCTCGAGCACTTGCTGCA
>CAZVPE010000041.1:0-19040 GCA_964628155.1 uncultured Polyangiaceae bacterium
GCTGAATCGAGCAGTTCAGAAGCGTGGTTCACTCCGGTGCCGACGGGTAAGCTACGCTCTGGCATGGGCGAACCGGCGAAGCGGCGCGCGACGTACGAGGATCTTCTTTCCGTCCCCGAGAACCGCATCGCCGAGATACTCGACGGCGAACTCGTGACGCAGCCGCGGCCCGCGTCGCGCCAGGCGCGCGCCGCGTCTTCGCTCGGGGGCGAGCTCTATGGTCCATTCGACCGCGGGAGGGGTGGTCCGGGAGGCTGGATCATCCTCGACGAGCCGGAGCTGCACCTGCACGGAGACGTCTTCGTTCCAGACTTGGCGGGCTGGCGGCGCTCGCGCATGCCCGAGCTTCCGGACGCCCCCGCCTTCGAGCTCGCGCCCGATTGGGTGTGCGAAGTGTTGTCGCCGTCGACCGCGGGGGTCGACCGAGCCCAGAAGATGCCGATCTACGCCCGCGAACGCGTCGCGCACGCGTGGCTCGTCGATCCCATTGCGAAGACGTTGGAGGCGTTCCTACTCGATGATGCCCGATGGGTGGTCCTCGGAACATGGCGCAATGACGCCAAGGCGCGTATCGAGCCGTTCGGAGACATCGAGCTCGAGCTCGTGTGGCTGTGGGCGAGCTAGCGGCGGGGGGGGGGGGTAGGGCGCGCCACGGGCCCAGTTGCGCAATCGCCTTTTGAATCGGTGACATCCTCAGCCGTCCGTTCCGGCACGCTTGGCCTATTCGCTGTGCAACGTCCGACTTACGCGTGATCCGACCCCATTCCTCGCTGTAGACTCGGCCAAGCATGAACGACATGGGATGGGACTTCGCCTCCGCCGCGCTCCGCCACATTCGCGATGCCGAACACTTGCTTAGAGCAGGCGCGCACTCTTCGCGAGACCAGGCCTGGCATCTCGCAGGATTCGCGCACGAGTGCGCGCGCAAAGCCTGCATCGGCGACAGCTGGATCCCGAAGCTGCTGGGCCACGATTTTTCTGACGCGAACGAGCAGGTTGTCGAAGTTGCGATAGCTCTTGACCCTCGAGCTAGCCGCTTCCCTGTCAGACAGTGGGCCGCTCACTACCCAGCGATCGTCGCATGGCGCGTAGAGCATCGGTATGAGCGTACAGGCGCGTCGGACCACGCGGAGGACCGAAACATCGAAGACTTGGTAAGACAGGGCCGGGACGCCGTTGACTCCTGCATCCTCGCGTTGTTCCTGAATGGATCACTCGAACGGGCGTCGATCGGATGCTGACGTTTGACCGCGTGCTGCCGGAGCTCATCCGCCTTTGCTCCGAGGACGCAGCGTCCGGCTCCATCGTTTCTCGATACTGTATCGTTCGGGACGTTCGTGGTCGTGTGCGATTGGTCATCCAACCGAAGGATAATGAATCTGCGCCATTGGAGACGCTTGAGGCGTCCTTGACCGCGACGCTCGGGAAATACTTCGCCCCGCCGATTCTTTCGGCGGCTAGCGGCGGAGACGCCCGGCGTCTCGCAAAGCACCTCCTGGACCAGTCGGAGGGAGAATGGCCAGCCGCGTGGCCTCAAGCATTCAACAACGTGCTAGGTGGAGCCGAGACGCCCATTGACACCAAGTCGCGATGGACGGGGATCGAACGCACCATCGGGAAAGAAGCGTGGCTAACAACCACCCCCCCTAAGCCCCCGTGGGCGCTAGTGAAAGGCCGAACTCCGGCAATCGTGACGTTTCATTCATTCAAAGGCGGGGTCGGGCGAACTACGCTCCTCGCGGCATACGCAATCCGACTCGCGAGCGGGACTCATCCACGACGTGTTGCTGTCGTCGACCTCGACCTCGAAGCTCCAGGAATTGGTTTGCTGCTCGGCGCGGATACGGAGCGTGGAGTGATCGATGTTCTCGTCGACCACATTGCTACGGGAGACATCGATCTTCAGGGCTCCGGGGCTCCCACACAGATAGATCGCACGATCGATTCGCAAATCACGGTGTTTCCAGCCGGTCGCCCCGATGACGTCTACCTCCAGAAACTCGCACGGCTCGACTTTTCGTCGACCGAGCCCGGCAAGGAGAATCCCGTGGGCGCTGCACTCGCTTCGATGCTCAAGAGCATGAAGGCCAAATACGACGTGATCCTTCTGGACTCACGTGCGGGACTGCACGATCTCGCCGGGATGTCGCTTCACGGGCTCGCGCACGTCCACGTGCTTGTGTTTCGCGGAACCAAACAACATCTCACCGGGCTCGGACAGACATTGCGCGTCCTTGGTTCTCAGGAAGCGTCCAAGCTCGTGCTTGTCGAGACGATGTTGCCAAATGACGAAAAACTATTTCTATCACACCGAGAACGCACTCGTGGCCAAGTCTACGAACTACTGTGTGAACATGTTTATCCGGATGAAGATCCCCCTCAGCTCGTCGACATCGGCGAACCGCACGACGTCGTCAGCGTGCATAGGCGCGAGTGGCTGGACGGAATTGACTCGTTAGCCGGCCATCTAGATAGTGTTTTACAGGATGATGATCTACGGGAGGTTCGTCGACGTATTGATGACGAATGCGCGCTCGAGAGTGAGTCGGAAGGAGCAGAGGCGGACGAAAACGAGGAAATCGAATGACGGCACCTAGGGCCCTCGACGACGCTGGGCGGAAGAAGCTTCTCAGCGATCTGACAACGCTAAAGTCGGATGACGACGACGCCGTCGCTCAGGACCCTAAGTGGTTCCTGCCTCTCGACGCACACGAGCGAGCGCTGCGCCTTGAAACACTAGTCGTCCGCGGTGGCCGTGGGGCCGGAAAATCATCTCTGTTTCATTTTCTCGGCCATATGCAGAAAAGGCCTGTTTTGGCTGCAAGCGTTACGTCGGCTGCACCTTCAATCACGTGGGTCGAGGGCTTCAGCGGTTCCGTCGACCATCCATCGCTACAAGTTGTTGGCGCCTTCGGAACGTCGGCGACCGACGACATGCGGCGGTTCTTCTGGTTCGCGTGGCTTTGTGCCCGACTGTCGTCAGCGTCGGGTGTCCCGCTACCCGAGGGAAAGGTCGCACGCGCGGTCGAAGCTCGCGATCCCGCGAGTATCGCGGAGGGGACAAGCGCGGAGCTTGCTTCCCTTAGCGGATGGCTTGATGGGCGTGAGCGGAGTGTCTCGAGTCCAATCGTTGTGACCTATGACGCCCTCGATAGGATCGGGAGCGACTCAAGCGTGCGGGGACGGATGGCAGAGAGCTTGCTTGCAATGTGGCTCTCGCTCGCCGACCGTTACCGTCGCATTCGTCCGAAGATCTTCGTAAGAGAAGACCTATTTCAAACGTCGCTGTCGGCTTTTCCCGATGCGAGCAAGCTCGAGGCGCGTTCCGTCTCGATCGAATGGCGCGTTGAGGATCTCTATCGCGTGCTCATCAAGCACATGGCCAACACCTCAGATGACCTGAAGCATTGGGTCGAGTCGAGTACGCGCGGGATACCCCTGACCAACATCGAGGGTCTGGGGTGGATGCCACCGGCTGCACTACCCGAGTCTGGAAAAGGGTCGCAAAAGGCGTTCGTAGACCATTTAGCTGGAGAGCTGATGGGGAGCGGCACGAAGAAGGGTCTAACTTATCGGTGGATTCCAAATCGCCTCCAGGACGCTCACGCCCGGGCGGTACCGCGATCGGTTCTGAGCCTGGTGCGGAACGCGGCTACGTTCGCAGTAACCAGAGGTCCCGAGGCGCAGAGTCTCCGCCTCTTGACTCCGACTGAACTTCAGGGGGCCCTTGAGCAAACTTCGAAGCGTCGTGCGAATGAGCTGCGAGAAGAGTTCCCAGTCGTCGAGCGGCTCGAGAACCTACGCGGGTCGACAGTGATGCTCCCTCGCAAGCGCGCCGTTGAGGCATTGAGTAACCCGTCGAAGATACATGATGAAAACGGCACGGATGGCGAACAGGTTCTCCGCACCCTCATCGAACTCGGCGTGATGAGCGAGCGTTCTGACGGTCGCATCGACGTACCCGACATCTACCGCTACGGATTCGGAATCCTGCGCAAGGGTGGTGTAAAGCGTGCACGGTGATTGTCCGAGGCCATGCCAACATTTTTACCATTGGATCCCGATCAAATCGGCCCTTTGGGTCGCTCAGGGCTCGGCAGCAAACGCGGCGTGGCGTGGCCGGAACCTACGCACCCGGCCTCTCGAGCCCGTACTTCGCGCGGATGCGGGCGAAGGCCTCCGTGCCGTCGACCGGCTCTCCGCTGTTCATGCCCTCGTCGACGGCCGCGCGGAGCGCTTCTAGCGCCTTCTCCTCGCGCTCGAGCAGCCGCAGCCCGGCGCGGACCACTTCGCTCGTGTTGCCGAAGCGCCCAGAGGCCACTTCGCTGGCGACGAAGTTCTCGAAGTGTTCGCTCAAGCTGACGCTGGTGTTCTTGGGCATGCACTAGCTCCGCGCAGTTTCAATGTCACAATAATACCAATAGATGGTACACCCGCAAGCCATGCTCTAGCGTCAAGCATTTGTGGACCGGCCGCGATGCACTGCCCCCCTGGCCCGGCCGTCACTCCCCGCGCACGAGCCGCGCCAATTCGCCGGACACGTCGACTTCTACGAGCGCCGGATAGGATCCAATCGCGCGGTCCGCCACGAACACGACCGGCAGGTCGTCTCGCTCGCACTTCGCCGCGCGCGTGACGAACTCGGTCATCGGTTGGTCGCCCGTCACGTCGAGGCGTTTGAATGGGATGCCCCGACCGGCGAGCAGCTCTTCGATTCGGACGAGCTCGCGCACGTTGCGGTCTCGCTCGAAGTAGACCAGCACCGGCGCGGCCTCCCGGGCCGGTACGGCCGTCTTCTTGGCCCCCGGCGACCGCAGCGCTGCGAGTCGAGCGCGCGCCTCGGCGCGTCGGCCCAGCTCCTCGATCGTGGCGAGCGGCCGGCCAAGCGTCGAGTTCACGTGTCTCGCCAGTTCCTTCGGAATGCGCACCGCGGCGAGCGAGTCGCCACGGGTCGTCGTGATGGCCCGGAAGAGGGCGCCTTTGACGCGGTCGAGCATCGTTTATTTCCCCAGGAGCGCGTTCAACATCGCGGTATACGACGGTTTCGGCGCGAACGCGCCATCGAACATCAGCGGATAGGGAAGGGGATCGCCGGTCGTGCAGTTGAACGCCGTATCGAGCGTCTTCCATGAATCGGGGTCGTCGATGCCCCACGTCGTAATCCCGTTGCAGCCGGTCTGCGCCACGCAAACAGCCGCGATCGCGCGCCACTGGGTCGCCTGCGCGATGTTGCCTTGGCCGGACGCGGCGCCGCACTCGGTGATATCGAGCTCGCTGATGTTGACGACGAACCCCTGCGCGACGAGCCGCTGCATGTTCGCGGCGAGGTCGGCGGGCGCAGGCGAGGTGAGCGCGTCGTGGTTTTGGAGGCCGACCCCCTGGATGGGGGCGCCGTCGTTCTTCAGTTTGACCGCGAGCGCGTAGGCCGCGTCTGCCTTGGGGCCCGCCGCCTCGATGCCGTAGTCGTTGTAGAAGAGGAGGGCCGCGGGGTCCGCGGCGTGGGCGGCGGCGAAGAGGTCCTTCATGAGGGCGTAGAGGTTGGTCTGCCTCTCGGTGTTCGTGGTGCCGAGGCTGTAATAGAGGGGGTAGTTGGTGGGGTCGCCGACGCGAAGCGCTGTGATGGGATTCATGGCCTCGGCCGCGGTCGCGGTGTCGTCGATCACTTCGTTGATGACATCCCACGCGACGACGCGGCCCTTGAAGTGGGTCACCACCTGCGTCGCGTGGTTGACCATCGCGTCGTGGATGCCCTGAGGACCGAGGGGCGGCAGCCATGCCGGAACGGCCTGGTGCCAGAGAAGGTTGTGGCCTTTGACCTTCATGCCGTTGGTCGCGGCGAACGTGAAGATTTGCTCGGCGGTGGTGTACGTGAATTGTCCCTGCGCAGGCTCGAGGGCCGCGTACTTCGTCTCGTTCTCGGGCGTCACGTAGTCGAACTCACGGGCAGCGACGGTCGCGTACGACTGGTTGGCCAGCTTGGCAGCCGACAGGGCGACGCCGACGAGGCGATTGGCGACGACGCCCGCAGCTCGAAGCGTGCTCGGATTGCCAGCGTCGGGCTTGCCCCCGTCGGTCCCCGTTGGGCCTGTCGAGCCGGATGACGAGCCAGACGACGAACCAGACGACGACCCGGAAGATGAGCTCGATGACGACGCGGACGAGCTGGAGGACGAACCGCTGGGGGATCCTCCGGAGGACGACCCCGAGGGCGAACCGGAGGACGACTGGGATCCCGAAGAGGAACTCGAAGACGAGCTAGACGACGAGCTCGAGGACGAGCCGGACGAAGAGCTCGAGGACGAAGAGCTGGAAGAAGAAGTCGCGGGCGGTCCGGACGACGAGCCGAATGATCCGCCGGACGAAGAGCCAGACGAAGAACCGAAGGAAGAAGGGCCGGACGATCCGGAAGAGGAGCTGGGGGAGCCGGACGAGGAGCGGGACGAGGAGTTCGACGCCGAAGCGTCCGGGCCGCTCGGTGCCCCCGAGCTTTCGCTGCAGCCCCCGGCCGCCGCCAGCAAGAGCCCCAGCATCCCGCAACCAAGCCTCGGAGTCATCCGCGGAGAATGCGATGGCGCGGGCGATTCGCGCAACCCAGATGATCGTGCGAAGGGCCGCCGAGCGTCCGCTTGACTGCCCCTACGGCCCCGCGCTTCGCGCCCGCAGGACCTCGGCGAGCGACAGCCCTTTGCGGACTGCGTACGTGGCCGCCCGGGAAGAAATCGTGGCTCCGGTGATCACGTCCACGTCCCGGCCCAGGGTGATGGGATCGGTCAGCTTCTTGCCGGTGAACTGACGCCGGAAGCGCGCCTCCTCGATTTGCGCGCCGTACGGCTCCCGGTACACGAGAACCTCCACGTCTTTCACCAGGCCGTCGAGTCCGACGGCGACGGCGAACGTGATCGGGTGGGCCTGGCCGACGACATCCAGAATGAAGATGCGTCCGAGCGGCTCGTGCTGTTTGCTCACTTCGAAATAGGGGTACTTGGTCACGTCGGTGCGTCGCGACAGCGTTCTCTCGAGCCACTTGAGTTCGGCGTCCGTGAGCTCAAGCGTCCGGCGCTCGGCGCCCGTGCTCTCCGGAAACATGACGTGCGGGGCGTCGGCCTCGCGCAGAAACGTTTGGTCGGCTCGTACCGTGCCGGCGCTCGACACCGCCATCGTGCCCGTCAAGATCCACGCGCCAAAGCGCCGATTCACGGTTCTTCTCCTTTTGACCGAGGGCCGGCCGGCCGCGTTGCGAACCAGGTCTCCGGTCCCCACATGGACCCGAGCGTCAGCCCGATGATCAGCGTACATCCGCCGGCCAGGAGCGCCCACCCGGCGAGCAGCGCGTAGGCACAGCTCGCGGAGACGTACCGAACGGCCCACGGCCCGCAGGCTTCGAGAAACGCTCCGGCGTACGTCCCGATCGTCAGTCCGACGCGAAGCCGAAGCGACGCCGGCCCTGCGAAGAGCAGGTGCGTGAGGATGAGGAGGACCGTCGGGACAGAGAAGAGGTGGAAGTGGCTCACCTCCATGAGCTGCCAAAAGGTCTTGGGAAAGCTCATCTCGCTCTCGCCGCCTCGGTAATAGGTCGCGACGGAGGCCGGCGAGAAGCCGATCCGTCCGGCGGAGAGCGCGAGCAACGTCACGACGCCGAACGCCGTGAGGACGAGAAAGCCCGTATAGGCGATCCGGATCTCGAGAGGCGCTCGCCGGAGCTGGAAGCCTGGTCTTGAAAAGTTGCGCATGGGTCGCTTGGGGGAAAAGTCGGGAGGCCTTTACCGCGGCGACGTGGCTCAGAACAGCCACGTGATGGCGGCGTCGAACTCGTTGTACCCCGTACCCGTCCCGAGCTGTTGCCTGCGGTAGTCGGATTTTAGGGCGATCTGCGGAATCGGCTTGTACACGAGCCCGACCATGTCGGAGTAGCGCCGGTCTTCCCGGACGGCCGTGAAGCCCCCGGGAACGGAGGCCTGCGTGTCGACGGCGTCGAATCGATCGAAGAGGTGGAGCTCCTGGCTCGTTCCGGGTGCGGCGAGGCGAAGGAGATCGTAGCCGACCTCCGCGTAGCCTCCCCACGACGCGTTCGGGACAGGCCCGTTCCACGGACCGGGCCCGGGCCACGCCGCGAGAAGGGCGCGGTCCAGGGCTCCCGCGTCGCCGAGCACCATGGCGGCGACTTCGAGGCGTGCGGTGAACCCGGCCCGATGCATCCGTGCATCGAGGTCGAACAAGCCGAAGGGGACCCTGCCGACCGTCGAAGCAAGCGTATTGCCCGAGGTTCCCCCGCAGGCGGACGCGCCGAAGACCGTGCCGAGGAGCGGCTCGTAGTCGATCCGCGCGATCGCGCTGCCGTCACCCGCGTACGCGAGCTGGGCCTCCTGGTGACCGTCGCGTAGCCCGTACTGGGCGTCGAAGCCATGGGCGTCGAAGCTGGTCCCGACGTAGAGCTGATAGCGGAGATCTTCGGACAGCTCGCCGAAGACACCGAACCCGGCCTCCCGCCACGTCGTCGGGATGACGACCGTGTCGACGTCGGGCCGGTCGACTCCGAAGAAGCTCGGGGGCTCATGGTAGATATTGATGATTCCCATCGGCCAGAGAATGAGGCCGGCCCGCACGTTCACGCGTTTCGAGGGAAGCCAGTCCAAGAACGCCTGCTCGATCTCGGCCTCGCCTTGGTCGCCGATGGATGTGACGGCGTGTTCGAACTCCACTTCGGAATAAAAGCGGAATTGGTCGGTGAACTCGTGGCCGAAGAAGAAGACGACCCGCCGGAGGTCGACGACGTTCGAGGGGGTGGCCGTAAACTGGTTGCTCGCCCCTCGGTTCTGAAGGTTCTGGGCGCCTTGCGTGCCGAGAGAATTGAGCGTCAGCTCGCCGTAGCCGCCAAACGCGGTCTTCGACGTGAAGGGGCTCGGGGCAAGGGCGGTCTCCACGACATCCTCCCGCGGGAGCTCCGTGAGCGGCACCTCGCGGCCCCCCGGTTCGGGACTGGGCGCGGAGGGTCCAGAGGTGGGCGAGCCGCCGTCCGGAATCGACGAGGCGGGTCCCGCATCTTGCTGCGCCGACGCGGTTCGCGTCAAAAGCATGAGAAAGGCAACGGATACACTCGCCAAAGTTCGCGTCTCGTGCATCGCAAAGACCGTCCTTGTCGTGATGAACATGCGACTCATTCGCATTTGAAGCGACAAAAAAAGAGGCATCAGCCGGGGTCCTCCCCCGCGGGGGGCGTGCCCTCGCAGCGCGGGCAGACTCCAATCAGCTCGTGAAAATGGGCGGTCAGGCGGTACCCGTGCTTGGCGGCCACCTCGCGCTCCAGCATGGCGAACGCCTCGAACTGGAACTCGACGACCGCGCCGCATCGGCTGCAGATGAGATGGTCGTGGTGCTCGTGCCCGAACGACGTTTCGTACAGCCGCCGCTCTCCGGAGAGCACGGTCGGCTGGATGATGCCCGCTTCCATGAGGAGCGGAACTGCCCGGTACACGGTGGCCTTCGAGATCCCGTCTTTGCGGACGTCGGCCGCGAGTTCGTCGATGTCGTAGTGGCCGGAGCGGAGCACCGCGGCTCGAACGATGGCCTCGCGGACGTCGGTCTCCCGGAGGCTTCGTTCGTGCAAAAACGATCGGAACCGCGCCAGCGCGCGCTCCGCCGTTCCCGCCGACGGCCGAACGTTGTTGCGAACCGTTCTCACTAACGAAGGCAATACTTCCGTCGGAACCGACCGTCAAGTCGTGGGACCGAGGTGCTCCGACGACGAGCCCAGGCGGTCGAACGAACCAAACCTGACCCTCCCTGACCGGTCGCGGTACTGAACGCGTCGGCTCACGCCGCCGCGTTGATCACGCGGCATTACGATCCTAGAGCACCGATCAGTTCGAAGTGCGCCACCGTTTGTCGCTCTACCGTCAATTTCCGTCTACTTCGAGTCGCAGGTAGTCCCATTCGAGTGTGCCGCCGGTACTCGTGTCTTCGATGGTCAGCGTATTGGCGCCGGCCTTCAGAAGGTTCGAGTTGAATAGGAACTGGGTATCCCAGAATGCACCGTGGCTGCCCAATCGAACCACGGCGTCCGTCGGATTGGCCGGGCTGAACGTTCCGATCGACGTTCCGTTCAGGGCGACCGACAGATTCGCGCTGTCGCTCGACGCGAGTGCCAGGTAGAAACGTCCTTGGCGGCCGGCGGTGGGGGCTCCGGGCAACGTGAAGTTCACTGTCCAAGTCGCATTGCCGACCATCGCGTAGTTCCAAACCTTGGCGTAGTCGTCCGCGCCCACGGTGTAGTGGACGCCCTTGCCGAAGCTGGCGGCGTAGGTCACGTAGGACGTTGGCCAAAGAGAGTAGTTGTAGGCTCCGTTCAAGAACTCGTGAGAGTCTCGGTCCGGCACGCCGATCTCCCAGACGGTCGCCGCGGTTCGCGCCGGAGTAAAAGACACCGCGCCGAGGTTGAGCGACTGGCCGGCGGCGACGGTGACGTCGGTCGGGTTCTTGAAGGTCCCGGCGGCGCCGGGCCCGAAGGCCCAGAGGCCGTAGGTGCCGGGCAGCACGTGTGGGATCGCAAAGGATCCGTCGCCTGCAGTCTTGACCCAGAACTGATAGGTGAAAAACTGGTATTGGGGATCTACCCCGTTGTCGGGAGCGAGCCCGATCCACACTCCGGCGGGTGAGGCGCTCGGCGCGCCGGGATCCGTGATGGAAAACGTGCCCGCCACCGTGGCGCGTCCGCTCTCCTGCACGTACGTCCCGTCGCCCGAGTTCGTGAACCAGGGATACGGCCACGCGGCTTGCTCCGCTTTGGCCTGTGCGATTGCGTCTGCGAAGAGGACGTCGTGGGCGTTGGCGGTCCCCGCTGGAACTTTGTTGTTGTAATAAAAGAAAGGCCCGAAAATCTTGCTGGCGGTCGCGCCCGCGGCGACCGTCTCGGCGAAGTCCGCATTGGGCAAATAGTGGCTCCCGCCGAGCATGTTCAAGACGTTCGGACCGGGCCCCACCGCCATGTTGGCCATGAGCTCCCGTTTCTTGGGTCCGCCGTTGTAGTACTCCCCGCTGGGCTTGGTCACCCACATCCCGATGTTCTGACTCGTGGAGCTCCACCCCCAGGCGTCCTGGTCCCCGATGTCGGCGCTGTAGCTGTACTTGCACTCGTATTGGCCCTTGTAGATACCCGTCGTCAGGAGCTCGACCTCCTGGGGCGCGCCGGTGACCGCGACGGCATTGGCCCAATCGGACGGGGTACACATCTCCTTGTTTCGCACCGCGTCGACGCTCAGCCAATCGAAGATGGTCCCGTTGTAGACGTTGGCGCGCCATTCGCCGCCGCTCGTGGCGGCATACGACGCGGGGTGCGTGAGAACGCCGGTGGCATAAAAGCCGCTGCTCCCGCGAAGAAGCGCGTAGTCGATGTCCACGTCGAGGTTGTTGGTGCTGCCCGTCGTGTGAATCCGAACTTCGGCCTGGTCACCGCCGTTGGTTGCCGGGTCCGCGGTCAAGGTGTACGCGCCGTTTCCGGCCTGAAGTTCCCAGTAGACCTTCCCGCCGCCGACGCCGCCGGCGAGCAGGTTCTGTCCGTCGTAGGTCCACGAGTCGATATCGCCGCTCGCCTTGGTGACGGTGATGGACACGATCCCATTGTCGAGCGTGACGGTGGTCCCGTTGTCCTTTGCGGTGACGCTGGCACCGCCGGGCGTGATGGCGCCGGCCACGTTCTTGGCGCTGCTCGGGCAGGGAGTGAGAGTCATGCCGGGGTAATTCGTGCCTTGTGTGATGAGGGCACAAGGGGACCCGCCGCTCGACGAGCTGCCCGAGCTACCGGACGAACTCCCAGAGCCCCCCGACGATCCACTCGACCCGCCGGAGGAGCTGCCCGCGCCGCCGGAGGAACTTCCCAATCCCGCCGCGCCGCTGGAAGAGCCCCCGGAGCCGCTCGATCCACTGGACGCGTCTCCCGTCCCCCCGGAGCCACTCGATGAGCCCCCGGAGCTCCCCCCGCCGCCGGAGCTGTCCCCCGCGCCGGGGGAGCCGCTCGACGAACTGCCTGTTCCCGGGCCACCCGAAGGACCGCCGCCTGCCTCGGCCCCCGAGCTCCCGCCATCAACCGCGTCCGAGGCCCCCGGCGGCGAGGTCCGACTGACCCCGCATCCACTGACGACCACCGCGACAATCGTCCATTCGACGAGTGTCGAGGTGGCGCTTCGCGCACGCACTTTCATGCCCCTACGTTAGCTTCGACGACACCGCCGCGCCGAGTCGCGCCGACGGCCGGTTCTCGACGGGCGGCGAATCGCTCCAATCCCCGTTCGGAATGAACATCGACGTCGCCACAGGAAAACTAATGATGTGCTCCCACGACACGCCACGCCAGTTCGAAGGCGGCTCACAGTGCTGGGAGACGGGACGACCGAAGCGCGGGAGTATGTCTTTTGCGAAGACGTTCTGCGGTCGGTGGCGACCTCGCGGTGCCAGACCTGCCCATTCGCGGGCGCACCGGCGCGAGACACTGCCTCCGGGCGCATCGTGGACTGCCGCCGATCCATCCCTCCGATCGCGAACTCGGCGGTTTCGAGTTTTCCGCCCGCGGCGGCGGCGGTCCTCCCGGTAGGCTTGGTGCTCGCACGGCCGGTCGTGTGCGTGGACGGCAGCCTTCCGTGGGAAGCGGTGGCGCGAACGCCTGTTCTCCTGGGGAGTCCGGGCGGGGTACCGGTCCTCGATCGCGAGGGCAAGCTCGTACTCTTCTTGCCGAGGACGACGTTGGCGCTGGCGGGCCGGAGTCGCCTCGCCGGCGGTCCGGTGTCCGTCGCCGACCTGGCCGTGACCGCCCTCGCGGTCCATGAGAGCGCGAGCCTTCGCGACGCTTTTGCCGTCATGGGGAGGCATCGCGTCAGGGAGGTGACCGTGGTGGGCGACGGGGGCCTCGTCGTCGGCCGGCTCCTCGACGTCGACGCGCTGCATTTCGTGGCGCACTTCGCGCGGACCGGGACGCGCCCAGCGCCCGACACGGCGACTTGGCGTTCAGGGCGAGGCGTCGCAGGGTCCTAGCGCGGTGCGCACGTTCGCTTCTAGCGAAGCTCCCATCCACGGAGCCATTGTTGTCCGCGCTTTGGCGCAGTCCCCCCGCCGGCTCGCCGCACGGGCCACCAGAATCGAGGCGTCCTTGCGGTGGAACGACGCGGGAAACGAAGCGAGATGGCGCTCGGCGACGAGAGCGGCGGCGTCCGTGCGACCGGCTCGAGAAAGCGCGACGGCCTCGAGGAAAGACGCGTCATCGGCCCAAGGCGACGAGCTGGCTTCTGCCAAGGCGTGAAACGCGGCTGCCGCTTCGTCGTACTCGCCTTTGCGCAATTTCTCGATGGCGCTCGCGTAGTCGGCGTCGCGGTCGACCGCGGGCATCGCGGGTGGGGCCGGTGGGCGCGGCGCGGTCACGTCCGGGCGCGGGGGACGGGACGTTTTCCGGGTCGCGGACGCGGATGGAAGGAGCGGCGGTGCGATCCATGTCTCGTCGGCCGCGAGGCGTACCGTCGCGCGATCTCCGACCCGCAGCTCCACGACTCCTTCGTCGACGTGAACACGCGACGTGGCCCCGTGTTCTACCGTCACGTCGAACGTCGTGCCTCGAACTTCGATCTCTCCGTCCGGGACGAAGACGAGAAAGCGCTCACTGCTCGACTGATGACGCACGTGCACGCGAATCGTTCCCTCGTCGAGCTTCACCCGCTCGATCCCCTGGCCGCGCGTCTGCGACCAGCGGGCCAACGGGGAGGCGAAGACCGTCCCGGCGAGCGCTTCGGGCGGCGCCGTCGCTTCGGGCAGAGACCGCCCCGCCGCGGCTGGCGCAAGCCGGGGAGCCATCGCCCGTGGCGGTGTGCGGGCCGCGACGAGCAGCCAAGCCGTTAGTCCCACCGCCACGGCGAGGACCGCTGCGGCGGCCATCATGGGCCGCCGGTCGAAGACGGCCGCCGGCGCCCCGAGGGCCGCGTCGCGAAGCAGCCGAGCCTTGAGCCGACGCAGCGGGAGTTCTTCCGGGGCGCGATCGGGAAGGCTTCGGGCGAGCTGCCTGAGAGCCTCGTCTTCGCCGATTTGCGTCCGACAATCGGCGCATGCGCGCACGTGGCGGCGAAAGTCTTCGACGGCCTTCGCGCCCAACCGTCCTTCGCGGTGGGCGTCGATTTCCCAGCGGCGGGGGCAGGGGGCGCCTTTCACTTGGCTGCCCCCTTCCGCAGGGCTTCCTGCAGCTCTTGGCGCGCATGGAACAGGCGAGTCCGCACGGTCGCGGGAGGGATCTCGAGCGCCTTCGCGGCCTCTTCGGTCGAGAGCTGTTCGAGCTCGACCAGGACGAAGACGGCGCGCTTCTTTTCCCCGAGTTTCGCGAGCGCACGTTCGAGCACCGCGAGCTCTTGTGCGTTGCTCGCCTTGCGCTCCGGATCGGCGCTCGGGCGAACCACGACGACGTCCGCGAACGCTTGCAGCATGCGCCGGAAGCGACCGCTCCCTCGCCGATGCCGCAGGGCGAGGCGAACGCCGATGCCGCAAAGCCAGTTTCGGCAGCGCGCGCGCCCGTCGTACGACGGGGCGATCTCCGGGAGCTTCATGAAGGTCGTATGAACGATGTCCTCTGCATGGGCTCCGTCGGGCAGAACGCGCAGTACGGCGCGCCAGACATCCCGGGCGTAGCGGGTGTAAAGCTCGCCGAGCGCGTCCAGATCGCCTGAGGCAACGCCGAGCACGAGCTCCGGGTCGGGCGTCGATCGGCCGCGGACTGCGTGCGGGTATGCGGTCATAGCAGCGCTCCCGATACGCCCAGTCGCAAGCCTCCCGACCACGCGGGGAACGGTGGGAGGGTTTGGGCGCCCGCTGCTCCTCCGATGGGCAATTGGATGTTCGCGGGCCGTGCGAGCATCGACGGAGCAAGGCCCCCGTCCAGTGTGAGCGTGAGCGCCCAGCTCGGGTCGAATGGAATCGAAAGACGGGCCGAAACGTCCAGCCGCAGTGCGGTATCCGTGTCCACGACGGTCTGTCCCTCGCCGCTCGAATCGCTGTCGTACTCCATGTGCATCACGACCAGAGAAGGCTCGAACGCGACGTCGATATCGGGGGCGCCGATATGGAAGCGACGACCGACGCCGACTCCGATGCTCACGTCATTGTACACGTCGCAATCGACGCCCTGCTGGCCCAGACACGCGACGAGAGCCGAGCGAACCGCAATCAACATCAGCCACGGTTCGAGGAAGAGGTCGGCCCTCGCTTCGACGTCGAGCACAGAGAGGCCGGTGGGCGCCGTGAGGCGGATCCCTCCGGAGACGCCCGCCCACAACGCAATTGTCTTCGCGGTGGGTTCGACTGGGGACGTGACGTGGGCGGCCGTTCGACCCGCGCTCGGATGCGCCGCGGAGGGAGCGGCGGTCGGCGCCGGGGCTGCGGGAGGCGCCGGGGGCGGAGGTGCGGCGGCGGAGGCCGACGGAGGAGCCGCGACGGGAGACGCAGCCGGTTCCGCCCCAACGGTGATGAGCAAACCGATCGCGACAGGAGACAGGACGTCGGGTCCCTTTATCGTTCTGGAAGTGCGCCGTCCGTCGGAGGTGGTCGCGACAATCCGAGTGCCCTCTTCCTTCGGCTCGATCGAGATCGTCATCGCCTGACACTCTGCCGCGGATAGCTGCGCGATTTGTCTCCTCAGATTCTCCACCGCTGCGGCCCACTCCGGCGATAGCCCAGCCGGAGCCACGACTTGCGCGCAGGGCTCGTCGGCGCGCGCACGCGCGAGCGGATGGAGCCCTACGGCCATGAGAGCCCCGATGAGCGCGAGGGGCCGGCGGAACATGGGCCACTCCATCCTTGCATATTCGCGCGGCGGAACGCGCGACGGCGCCCGCCCTTCCGTCGCCGCGATTCGAACTGCCTCGCGTTCATCCTCTCCATGTTCCCCGGAGGGCGCCCCGCTGTTCCCCGGAATCTTGGCGCCAGCACGGAAGATTGCGAACCAGCAATGAACGCGGCCCTCGCCACCGGGCAATGGATTGCGCTTGAGCCATTCGTCGTTTGATCCGCTCCGACTCCCCCGGCACGGACTATCTACCGTTGATAGTGGAAATTCATCATTTCACAAGAAATGCCGCGTAAATTTAGCGCTTCCAACCATTTCCTGCGTGCTTCTTGATCGAGGGCGCGCCAAGGAGAAGTGATGCGGATTCGTGCCGGTCTTCCCGTCGTGGCAAGTTTGGTGGTGACGCTGGGTGGAACTCTTTCCGCCTGCAGTTCTCCGTGGGACTACGTCGCTCCGTGGGACGGCGGCGATTTTGGAGACGACGCAGGCCAGGGGCTCGGCTCCGGATCGAGCAGCGGCAGCTCCGAGCTGAGCAATTCGGGCCTCCCGATCGGGATGGCCGGCTCGAGCTCCGGGGGTGAGTCGAGTAGCTCGGGGGCCACCGGTATCGGCGGATCGAGCAGCAGCTCGAGCGGGTCCAGCGTCGTCGGTTTCGGCGGATCGAGCAGCAGCTCGAGCGGGTCCAGCGTCATCGGTGTCGGCGTATCGAGCAGCAGCTCGAGCGGCTCGAGCTCGGGCGGGGGCAGCAGCTCCGGCATGCGGGGGGGGATGGGATCGAGCGGGAGCTCGAGCGGTGGGAGCAGCTCCGGGGGCATGATGGCCACCAGTTGTCCGCCGGCCTCGGGTACGGCACCGACCTGGTCCTCTATTTGGAGCGCGGACGGGTTTTCGACGAGCTGCCACACCTGTCACGGCAGCGCGAGCTCTGCGTCGGCCGCGTACACCTGGCTCAAGGGCCAGGGCTATATCAGCGGGACTTCGTCGACCATTGCCACGCAGGGGGGGTCTCCCTTCAAAATACTCGGTGGCAACATGCCTCCCGGCGGCGCGGGCATCAGCGCAGCGGCGAAGTGTGCGCTGGTCGAGTGGGTCGCTGCCGGGGCCACGAACAACTGAAACGGAGTGGGCCGCGTCGGGGTCGGAGGACCCCTCGACGGGGCTTAAACGGGCAGTCGCTCGGTGGCGCTGACTATCTGAGCGCCCTCGATGGTCAGGTTGCCGCCCGTGTCCATCGTCACCGCGAAGTGGTCGAGCGGGTAGCTGGCCGGCCCGCGCACGACCTCGCCGTTCGCGTCGAACTCGCTTCCGTGGCACGCGCAGAAAATGCCTTGTGACGAGACGCTGCCGTTTGTGCCCATATCGCAGCCGGCGTGTGTGCAGGTCAGCGTCATTGCGTAAACCCCCCCCGCGTCGCGTCCTATACAGGCGGCCGCGTTGCCCGCGACGCGGAGCGACCCGACCGGCAACTGCGAGAGGTTTCCGGCCGCGACATTGCCTACCGGAGCCGGCTGGGAGGCGCCCGACGAGCATGCGGCCGTCGTCGTAGCCCCGACGCACACGAGAAACCGCCGCCGCGTCACCCCTCGAATTTCTACGATTCCAAGCATTGCCGACTTCATTGTCACTCGTTCCCCACACGGAGCGTCGCTGTTCTCTCGTCTTCGCGAGATCTCCGTCCAGGGAAGCAAGTTCGACGCCCGCGGTCGACGCCGGACGCGGCCACGCTTGACGGTCCAATATGTCCTATCAAAGTGGACCTACAAAGGAGCCCCGCGCATGCCTCGAAGCAACAAGACCGCACTGATTACGGGCGCCTCGGCCGGGCTCGGGGCCGAGTTCAGCACGCTCTTCGCGCGCGAAGGACACGACGTCGTTCTCGTCGCTCGCAGGCGGGACAAGCTCGAGGAGCGAGCAGGCGAGATTGTCAAAGAGTGCGGCGTCCGCGCGACGGTGTTGGTCGAAGACCTGGCCGACGCGGACGCGCCCCCGCGGGTCGTCCAAGCCCTCCACGACCGGGGCATCGAAATCGAGTTCCTCGTGAACAACGCAGGCTTCGGCACTTCCGGCCCGTTTTGCGTGCTCGATCCGAAGCGCGAGATGGAGATGATTCAAGTCAACGTCGCCGCTCTCGTCCACCTCACCCGCTTGCTCGTGCCGGCGATGATTACGCGCCGGAGCGGGCGCGTCCTCAACATCGGCTCTACCGCGGGCTTCCAGCCGGGCCCGTTCATGGCGGGTTACTACGCGTCGAAGGCGTTCGTGAACTCGTTCACCGAGGCGCTTTCGTTCGAGCTCCGAGGTACCGGGGTCACCGCCACGGTCGCGTGCCCGGGAGCTACGGCGACGGAGTTCGCAGAGGTCGCGGGCATCGCCGACTCGCGGCTCTTCCGGGCGGGCACGACGGGCGCGCGCGAGGTTGCGGCATATGCCTACCGGGCGATGATGCGCGGCGATCGGCTGGCCATCCCGGGCATCAAGAACAAGGTGGGAGTCCAGGGACTTCGCGTCTCGCCGCGCTCCGCGGTGCTGGCGCTCACGGCCGCGCTCAACCAGAAGGCGTCCGCGTCGGCCCTTCCCGCGGCACCGACCACGCGGTGACGATCAACGGCCTCGCCGCGCGCCCGCTTTCCTGCCGCCTTCTTTCATCCAGGGCAGTTTCGAGAGCCACCCGAGGAAGGCCTCCTCGTACGCGATTCCCAGTTCCAGCGTCGAAAGCTGAAACTCGTCTTCCGGCAACCCCTCGGCTTCGATCCTCCGGTACTCGTCGAGGCGACGCGCGTGCTCCACGCGGGCCTTCTCCAGGTGACGGCGCAGCAGATCGGGGGGCACGTTGCGCCCGAAAAAGACCGTCAGAACGAGCGGCAAGCGCATGATGTCGGGCGCCGGCTCTCCGGCGATCCAGACGGAGAACGCCTGTTTGCCCGCGGTCGTGATGGCGTAGGGAACCTTGTCTCGGGCCCCGGCCCGCTTCTCTGTGACGTACCCCTCGGCCGCGAGAGTCTTGAGCTCGCGGTACACCTGGCTCCGCGTGACGTTCCAGAAGTAGCCGACGGAACCTTCGATGGCCTCGACGAGGTCCCACCCCGTCTTGGGGCCGTCGTGGAGGAAGCCGAGAAGCGAAGCCGCAGTCGCATTGAGCTCGTCGCTTGACATTCTAATGTGGAGGGTCCAAAGAGAGGGGGTCTGACAGTCCACATAGGACTGACGAAGAAAGAGGGTAGCGACAATGACGACA
>CAZVPE010000041.1:19140-31562 GCA_964628155.1 uncultured Polyangiaceae bacterium
GGGTTCGCGACGCGCGGTCCGAGCGGTCCGTTGTCGCGGTTCGTTCATCGCAACGATCGCAAGAATCCGGCGAACACGAGCGTCGTCTTCCACGCCGGAAAGCTCCTGGCGCTCTGCGAGGCGGGGAGGCCGTACCGGCTGGACCCCGAAACGCTGGCGACCCTCGGAGAGGACGACATGGGCGGGGCGCTTTCGGCGGACGCAACCTATTCGGCCCATCCCAAGATTGATCCCGAGACCGGGGAGATGTGGAACTTCGGCATCACCTACGGCCGGGACGCGCTCCTCCGCCTCTACCGAACCTCGCGCGACGGGCGGACGGAAATTGCCGCAAGCGTGACGCTACCTGTCCCCGCCATGGTTCACGACTTTGCCCTCACGAAGACGAAAGTGGTTCTCGTCATCCCCCCTATCGTGCTCCCGCGGGTGCCGGTCGGCCTCGTTCTCGGACAGCGAAGCTTCGGCGAATCGCTGCGATACCGACCCGACCTCGGGGTGAACCTGGCCATCGTGGATCGAACCACCGGGAAAGCGAGGTGGTCGCGCACCGAGCCCTTCATGATGTTTCATACCGTCCACGCTTGGGACGACGGCGACGACGTGGTCGTCGACCTTTGCGCCTACGCCGACGGGACCATCATGCGGACGATCGAGGACGTGATGGTGGGAAGCGAGCCGCACGCCGCACGCGCCTACGTCGACCGCGTCCGGATTGGGCCCTCCGGGGGCGTCGACCGAACGCGTCTTTCGAGCTGCCCGATCGAATTTCCGCGTGTGGCACCGAGCGCGCTGGGTGGTCGCCATCGGATGGTCTACGGGGTGGCGTGGCCCGACGGACGGCAATTCCTTGCGCAGCCTGCGGCGATCGACACGGCGACGGGCGCGGCGTCTCTCGCGGCGCTCGGTCCGGACGAGTTCGCGGGGGAATGTGTGCCGGTTTCCAAGGCGCGCGCCTCGTCCGAGTCCGACGTCTGGCTGCTCACGCTCGTTCTCGACGGCGCTTCCGGGTCGACCGAGCTACGCGTTCTCGACGGCGCGGACATCGCCGCGCCCCCCGTGGCCAGGGTGCGCCTTCCGCACGTCGTTCCGTTCGGTTTTCACGGGAGCTGGGTTCCAGCAGGGCGCGGGACGTGATTGCGTCGAGATCTCGTTCATCCGCTGGCGAGACGAGGCGCGGGCGTCGAGCGTGTCCCGAGCGACGACGGTGCCTTCAGCTCGCGAGCGAGCTTGAGTGCGGCCGGCAGGTCTTCGGCGATATGGATCATTCCGGCGTGCCGGCGCTCGAAACCCGCCTTGTCGAAAATCGACCGCGGCCGCGGCAGCGGGCCCGCGATGATGACCACTTTCTTTCGCTTCACCAAGCCCTCGACCGCGTTTTCCAGCGCTGCGAAGCCGGTGGCGTCGATGATCGGGACCTTTCCGAGGTGAAGGATCAACGCGTGAAATGCGTCGCTGTGGCTGGCGTGTAGGGCTTCCATGGCATTCTGGGCGGCGCCGAAGAAGAGCGGTCCGTTGATCTCGTAGAAGCTCACGCCGGGCGGCATGTCGATGAGCCGGTGTTCTTCGGTATTGTCCAAAGAGAGCTTGGTCTCCGTAATCGCGGCCATTCGCTGCATGAAGAGGATGGCCGCGAGCACGAAGCCGACCGTCACGGCGACGACCATGTCGAAAAAGACCGTGAGAAGAAAGCAGGTGACCAGGACCAATACGTCGCTCCGCGGCGCGATTCGGACCATGCCCGTGAAGTGCCGCATTTCGGACATGTTCCAAGCGACGAGCAGCAAAAGCGCCGCCAACGACGCCATCGGTACGTAGGCGACGAGGGGAGCGAGCACGAGAATCGCCAGTAGGACCACGAGCGAATGCGTCGCGCAGGCGATCGGCGAACGCGCGCCCGCGCGGATGTTCGTCGCCGTGCGCGCGAGGGCACCGGTCGCTGCGATCCCTCCGAACATCGGGGCGACGATGTTGCCGATGCCGAGCGCGACCAGCTCCGAGTTGGGGTCGTGTTTGGTCCCTGTCATGCCGTCGGCGATTACCGCGGAGAGCAGACTCTCGATGGCTCCGAGTATCGCGATGGCGAACGCCGACGGGAAGAGATCGCGCACGAGCGCGAACGAGAACGAGCCGCCCCAGGGGAGTGCCGGCGTGGGCACGACGGGCGGAATTCCCGCCACGTCCACCCCGCCGACCATGGTGTGAAATCGGCTCCCGATGGTCGCGACCGAAATCGCCGGAGCCAGGCGGTGCGCGAGCGTGGCGGCGACGGAAACCAGCACGATGGCGACGAGGGGTGCGGGGACGCGCTTCGTGAGGCGCGGCACCGTCAGGAGAAGCGCAAGGGTCGCGGCGGCGACCGCGACTTCTTGGAGGTTCGCCGAGCCTTTCGCCTGCCAAAGCGCCGCGACCTTCTCGACATAGTGGTCGGGCATCGGGCCGACGGAGAGCCCGAACACGTCCTTGATTTGCAGCGTGGCGATGACCGTGGCGATCCCCGTCGTGAAGCCCGTCGTCACGGGATACGGGATGAATCGAATCAGGCTGCCGAGCCGAAACGCGCCCATCGCGACCAGGAGCACGCCGGCCATGAGCCCGGCGGTCAGCAGGCCGCCCAGACCGTAGCGCGACACGATGGGGGCCAGGATCACGACGAACGCCGCGGTGGGACCGGTTACTTGGAACTTGCACCCTCCCAAGAGTGAGACCGAGAAGCCGGCGAAGATGGCGGTGTAAAGGCCGTGTTGCGGCGGTGCGCCCACGGCGATCGCAAGCGCCATCGAAAGCGGGAGCGCCACGATCCCGACCACGACTCCGGCGAGAACGTCCGCTCGAAAGTCCCGTGCGCTATACCCTTTGCGTAGTGCGCGCCGCAGGGCGTAGGCGATCGGAAAGCCGCTCCAGCCCGCGGGGACTCCCCCCGTGGGTGCGGTCGCCGCGAGGTCTTTCGGGTCCTTTTCAGCCGTGTTGCCCATCGACCGTCGCGCGAGCCCCATCCGAGAATGTCCCATCCTGGGGACGGCTTACGCAATAGGATTCGGGGCAGCGGCGCGAGGATGTCACTCCGCGTGCGCTGGGTGTTCGACGTCGCCGACCGCGGCCCCTTGGACGGCGATGCTCGGGTGCTCCTCTGCTCCTTTGCGGCGGGAGAGTCGCTCGACCGCGACGAATAGGGCGGGAATGAAGAAAATGCCGAGCAGCGTCGCCGCCAACATGCCGGAGATGACCGCCGTGCCGAGCATCCGGCGCGCGGCGGCACCCGCGCCCGTGGCGATCCACAGCGGAATGCAACCGGCGATGAATGCGAAGGACGTCATGAGGATGGGCCGAAGCCGCAGCCTCGCGCCCTCCAGCGCGGCTTCCACGATCGGCCGGCCGGCCTCCAGCCGGTCCTTCGCGAACTCGACGATCAGAATCGCGTTTTTTGCCGTGAGTCCTACGAGCATCACGAGGCCGATCTGCGCGTAGACGTTGTTGTCGAACTTGCGTGAGAGAAGCCCCACATACGCGCCGAGGACCGCGACCGGCGTGCTCAAGAGCACGCTGAACGGCAAAGACCAGCTCTCGTAGAGCGCCGCGAGGATCAAGAATACGAAGACGAGCGACAGCCCGAGCACCCGCGCCGTCCCGCCCGCCGAGATCTTCTCCTGGTACGAGAGGGCGTTGAACGCGTAGCCCATGTCGGCCGGCAGCGTCTTCGCGGCGACCGACTCGAGCGCCTCGAGCGCTTGCCCGGAGCTGTATCCGGGCGCGGGGACGCCCTGAATTTCGACCGCGCGATAGAGATTGAAGCGCACCGTATACTCGGGTCCCGTCGTCGTCCTGACGCGGACGAACGAAGACAGGGGGACCATGTCCCCTTTGCCGTTTCGAACGTAGAACTGACCGACGTCCTCGGCTTTGGTCCGATACGCGGGCTCGGCTTGCAGGAAGACCCGCCACTGGCGCCCGAAGCGGGTGAAGTCGTTCAGGTACGTGCCTCCGAGAAACGTCTGCAGAGCCGCGTAGACGTCGCCGATGGCGACGCCCTCCTTCAAGACCTTGTCCTTGTCGACGTCGGCAAAGAGCTGAGGAACGGACGGAGAAAAAATCGGTCTGAGGCCCGCGAGCTCCGGGCGAGTCTTCGCTTCCGCCAAGAAGCGGCCGACGTTCTGGGCGAGGTACTCGTACGGCGACCCGCCGCGATCCTGGAGCATCATGCTAAAGCCGCCGGTCGCGCTGATGCCGGGGATGGAAGGCGGCCCGACGGCGAATACCCGCGCCTCGGGAATGGCCGCGAACTTGCCGTTGAGGGAGGCCACGATGGCGCTCGAGGCGAGCTCCGGCGACTTGCGTTCATCCCACGGCTTGAGCCCGATGAACCCGGTGCCGAGGTAGCTGGCCGCGGTTCGCGTGAAGAAGCTGAACCCCGCGATGCCGTTGTACGTGCGGATGCCCGGTTGCTTCGCGATGATGTCCGATATCTTCTCGTAGACGGCCTTCGTGCGCTGGAGGGAAGCGCCGTCGGGGAGCTGTACCCCGATGATCGCGTAGCCCTGGTCCTCGTCCGGGACGAAGCCTGCGGGAATCCGTTGGCCGACGACGGCCGTAGCGCCCACGACGCCGGCCAAGAGCGCCAAGGGGATGATGAGCTTGCGGACGAGCAGGCGGTTGACCGACACGTACCCATCGGTGGTCTTTCCGAACCATCGATTGAATCCGCTTCCCAGCCCGCCGAAGACCCCTCGCACAGGCTTTCGCGGTCGCAGCAGCATCGCGCTGAGCGCCGGGCTCAGCGTGAGCGCGTTGAACGCCGAGATGAGCACGGAGACGGCGATCGTCAACGCAAACTGCTGGTAGAGGCGCCCGGTCACCCCGGGCATGAACGCGACCGGCACGAAGACCGCCGCGAGGATGAGCGCGATCGCGACGACCGGACCTTGCACCTCGGACATCGCGCGGAACGTGGCCTCGCGCGGCGCCATCCCTTCCTCGATGTGGTGCTCGACGGCTTCGACGACGACGATGGCGTCGTCGACGACCAGGCCGATCGCGAGCACCAGGCCGAAGAGCGACAGCGTGTTGACCGAGAATCCGAGGAATGGAAAGAGCGTGAACGTGCCGATGAGCGAGACGGGCACGGTCAGCAGCGGGATGAGCGTCGCCCGCCAGCTCTGCAGGAAAAGGAACACGACGAGCGCAACGAGGACGACGGCGACGACCAACGTCTCGACGATCTCGCGGATGCCCGCTTTGACCGGGGCCGTGGTGTCCAGCGAGATCTCGTACGCGACGCCGGGCGGGAATCGCTTGGCCAAATCGGCCATCGTCTTGCGGACGTTGTCGGCGACTTCGAGCGCGTTCGACCCCGGCGACTGGAATGCTGCGATGACCGCCGCCGGATTGCCGTTGAACGTGCCGTACTGTTGGTAGGTGAGCGCTCCGAGCTCGACGCGCGCCACGTCTTTGAGGCGCACGTTCGAACCGTCGGGATTCTCGCGCACGATGACGTTGGCGAACTCCTCGGGCTCGACGAGCCGGCCCTGGGCGCGGACCGTGAACGTCAGCTGCTGCCCCGCAGGCGCGGGTTCCGCACCGACCTGACCGGCCGGGTTGACCACGTTCTGCGCGCGTACGGCGTTTTGAAGGTCGTTGACGGTCAGACCCAGTCGAGCGAGCAAATCTGGTTTGATCCAGATCCGCATCGAATAGTCGGCGGCGCCGAGGTTTCGAATGTCGCCGATGCCTTTGATGCGAAGAAGAGCGTCGTTGATGTTGATGAGGGCGTAGTTGGCGAGGAAGGTCGGGTCGTACCGGCCGTCGGGCGAGTAAAGGGAGACGACGATGAGCGGGAAGGCGAGCGACTTCTTGATCGTGACGCCGAAGTTTTTCACGTCCTGCGGCAAGAAAGGCTGGGCCTGCGAGAATCGGTTGTTGACGAGGACGTTGTCGACGTCGATGTCGGTGCCGACGTCGAAGGTCACCGTCTGGTTCATCGACCCGTCGTTCGCGTTCGTCGACTGGATGTAGAGCATCCGGTCCACGCCGTTCATTTGCTGCTCGATGGGCGTTGCGACCGATTGTTCGATCGTGAGGGCGTCGGCGCCCGTATACGTCGTCGTCAGGTTGACCTGAGGCGGCAGGATCTGCGGAAACTGCGCGATCGGAAGGCCGAGGAGCGACACGGTTCCGATGAGCACCGTCAGAATGGCGATGACCATCGCCACGATGGGCCGCCTGATGAAAAACGAGGACATCTGGCAGCTTCCTCTCTTACTTGGCCGTCGCCGCCGGCGCGGCCGATGCGCTCGAGGACGCGGGCTCCGGAGCGGCTTTGGGAACGACCGCCACCCCGTCGGAGATCTTCTGGACCCCTTCGACGACGATGCGCTCGCCCTCGATGATGCCCTTGTCGATGACGCGCAAGCCCTGCACGCTCGGCCCGACGTCGACCCGGCGCAGCTGCACTTTGTTGTCGGCGCCGACGACACCGACCGAGTAGGTCCCCTGCACGGAGATGAGCGCTTTCTCCGGGACGACCAGCACGGCGCGGCCCGCCTCGGTTCGGCGGATGCGCACGTGCCCATATTGACCCGGGCGCAGATTGCCTTCGGGGTTGGGGACGAGCGCTTGGACCTGGATGGTCCCCGTGCTGGGGTCGATTTGGCGATTGGTCGTCACGATGACCCCGCGGTGCGGGTAGACGCTCCCGTCGGTGAGGCTGATCTCGATGCCCGAGTCGCCCGTCTCGGTCTTCGCGCCGGAGTCGAGGAGCGCGAACTGCCTTTTCGCCCAGGCGATGTCGCGTAGATCGAGCTGTTTGAAGCGATCGGGGTACTGGACGAAGTCGACTTCGCTCATCGGAAAGTTCACGCGGATGGGATCGATGAGAGAGACGGTCGTCAGCAGCGTCGGTCCATCCTGGCCGACGAGGTTCCCGATGCGGACGAGAGCGAGCCCGGCCACCCCGTCGATGGGCGATCGAATCTGCGTGTAGGAGAGGTTCAGGTCGGCCTGCTGGAGCTGCGCCTCGGCGGCTTGCACCTGTCCATCGGCGTCTGCGAAGTTGGCGGCGGCGTTGTCGACATCCTGCTGCGACACCATCCCCGTCTTCAAGAGCGATTGCTCTCGGTCGAGCTGCACGCGGTTGTGCGCCTGGTTGACTTTGGCCCGCACGACGGCGGCCCGCGCTGAGCTCTGCGCGGCCAGGTACTCGGTCGGTTCAATCGTGAAGAGCGCCTGGCCCGCTTTCACGAACGACCCGTCTTTGTAGCCCTGCGTGCGCAGAAACCCGCGGACGCGGGCGCGGATCTCGGCGTTGTCGTAGCCGTCGAGGGTACCGACGGCCTCGATGAACATCGGGACGTCGCGGCGCTCGGCAGCGGCGACGTACACGGTGGGCGGGGGAGGCGGGGGCGCCTTGCTCGACTTGTCGCAGGCCGCTTGGGCCGCAAAGAGAGCGAGGAGAATCCCGGGGACCGCGCGTGCGCGGGGCCCCGCGTTCCCGGCGGTGGGCGTGGACTTGGGGTTGGCGTTCAATAGACACACTCCGCATTGGTGAGCACGGCATTGGCGCGCGCCTGCCCGACCTGAAATTCCAAGAGCGCCAGGTTGATCTCCGCTTGTCTCAGAGCCTGCGCGGAGGTGACCAGATCGAGGCTGGTTCCGAGCCCCTGAGTGTAGCCGGCGCGCGTCCGCCGATCGATTCGTTCGGCAAGTTCCCGTTCCCGAGCGGCGACGTCGCGCGACGCGCGCAAGACGCCAACGGACCGCTCTGCTTGCGCCGACCCCACGATGGCCGCGACGCGCGTCGAAACGAGCGCCTGCCGGGCTTGCTCGACCGCGGCGAGGGCGTCGTGTCTCGCTCCTCCGCGAACTCCACCGTCGTAGATCGGCACGACGAGAACACCCTCGAGCGACCAAGTGGTCTGGGGGGCGAGCACCGTCTGCGTCGCGTAGTTGAGCTGGGACAGCAGGTTGAGGGAAGGCGCCCACTGGAGATTCGCGTCATGCACGGCCCGCTCGGCGATTTCGACCTGCAGCCGTCCCGCGCGCACGTCCGGCCGCTTCTCGATATTCTCGTTCAACCGGCAGGTGCGGGCGACCGCCGCTTCGAACTGCTCGAGGTCGAGGTCTCCCGGAGCCGCTATGGCGATGGGAGAGCCGAGCGCTTGCCCCAGCGCTTCGCGCGACTGGCGCAGGGCTTCGTCGCTCGTGATGATGAGCGCGCGCGCCGCCTCGACGTCCTGCTGGGCTCGGTCGACGTCGAGAGCCGTTCCCTGGCCGAGTTCGTGGCGCGTTTGGGTGAGGGCGAGCCGTTCGAGGGCGGCCCGCAGACCCACCCGATTGAGGTCCGCGACTCGGGACGCCGCCAGAGTCGCGAGCATCGCGGTGACGACCGCTGTGGCGATCGTGCGCCGCTTGTCTTCGAACGACATTCGAGCGACATCGACGTTGCGGGCCGCCGTCCCTTGCGCATAGAGGCTCCGCGGATTGAGGACGGACCAGGCGAGCGTCGCGCCGATGGCAAACACGTTGGGAGGGGGGGTGACGATAGGGGGGAACCCGGGAATGGTAAGTAGCTCGGTACTGAATTGATGCGTGTAGCTCCCTTGTCCTGTCAGCACCGGAAGAACGGCCGCGAGCGCGATCCGCTTTTGCGCTTCGGCGCGTGCCACGCTCTCGTAGCTCGACAAGTAATCCGGCGATTGCGCGCGAATGAGCGCCAGGGCCTCGTCCCACGAGCCGACTTGGCGCGGCGCTTCGGGCGGGGGAGCCAGCATGCCATCGGCGACGGGCGGTGCCGCGATCTCCGGAAGATCCTGGGGCGGCTCGGCGACCGCCGGCTCGACGATCGCCGAACGGGCAGCCACGACGGCGCAGAAGAGGGCGTGCCGCAACCGCGGCTTGCAAGACATCGGGATTGGCATCCTAGGGGGTGCGTTAGCCTGCGATGCCGCCCGAGGGAAGCCTGTTGCGCAAGCACGGAGCGGGGCCGGCGCCCCCGCCCGCCGGCCGCTCGCGTCACGCTCGATTCGAACGCGCCCCAAATGCCTCGATACGAGTTCCACGCCGCGCCTTGGGCGCGCAGCGAGGGGGTTTTGCTTCAGTCGTTTGCCGACATGTAGTGTTCGCGCAAGACCAAACCGTCTCCGGCGAACCGCATCGCGATGACCTCGGCGAAGTAGTCCTTGTACCGGTAGCGCAGGGAGGCGAGGCTTTGCGCTCCCTCGCGCGAGAGATGGGCCTCGTCGAAGGTCCCAGACGTCTGATGGGGAGCGCCGACCTCGGACACGAGCTTGCCCTGGACGTCGCGAGCCACCCGCGAGCTCGAGAGATGCATGCGCATCGTCGAGACGTCGACGAGTCGACCGCGGGTGTCGAACCCGAAGTAGAGCTCGCTCACCGGACCGTCCGAGTCGGAGAGACCGAGCGCCGTGGAAGGGACGTCCTTGCAGCGAAGCAGCCCCTCTCGAACCTCGTCGCACGCGACGTGGGTTCGGTCGGCCCAGGCCCGCGTCTCGGCGCGGGTCGTGCGATCGAGCTCGAACCCGAGCGCGGGCCGCGCGGGCGCCGCTTCGATGCCTCGCTCGGCGGCGATGGCGGCGCGGCGCGCCGGTTCGAGCTCGGCGAGCTTGGCGTGACCCACGGGGCAGCCGCCGACGCTCATCAGAAAGCCGCGCGCGAAGGGCATGTGGAGGACGCCCACGGCCGCGACGACGGCCGCAAGACCGCCCGCCGTGATGGCGAGGACTCGTTTTGTGCGCATGGCGGTTCTCCTCATTGCTCCGCCCCGGCGTCGCCCGGGAACGGCTCGGTGCCCGCGTCGGCGAGTGAACTGGTCACGATTTGCGACTTGGTCGCAATGAGCGCGCCAGCGAGCGTGTTGACGTCGGCGGACGAAACTCCCGCGCTGGCAAGCGTCTGACCGGCGATCATGACGAACGTGTCGAACGTGCCGCCAGAGATGAGAAGAGGCGCGTGGATCGACTGCATCGACCGGCAGGTGTACGACCCGGCGTCGCCGGTGAGCGTCGCGGGGTACGTCTCCGGGCCGCCCGCCGCGCTGCCGACGAGGTCCGTGAAGCACTCTTCGATCTGGTCGGCGGTCGGGTGTCCGTTGCCGGGCGCTCCTGCCTGGAAGAAGAAGTAGCTGGCGATGTCGGCGTTCTGGAGCTCCGCGGCGACGATCGCGTTGACGGCGCCGCGAATCCCTGCGTGCCCGCCCAGCCGGCCGTAGAGCGTCGACCCAGCGTCTGCCGGCCCTCCGTCGGAGGTGCCGGCTTCACCATCGCCGGTAGAGCCACCGTCGCCGGGAGTTCCTCCACCGTCGCCGGGGAATGGCTCGGTGCCCGCGTCGGCGAGTGAACTCGTGACGATTTGCGACTTGGTCGCAATGAGCGCGCCGGCGAGCGTGGTGACATCGGCGGACGAAACTCCCGCGCTGGTAAGCGTCTGACCGGCGATCATGATGAACGTGTCGAACGTGCCGCCGGAGATGAGGAGAGGCGCGTGGATGTCCTGCATCGAGCGGCACGTGTACGATCCAGCGTCGCCGGTCAGCGTCGCGGGGTACGTCTCGGGGCCGCCCGCTGCTGCGCCGACGAGGTCCGTGAAGCACTCTTCGATCTGATCGGCGGTCGGATGTCCGTTTCCGGGCGCGCCTTGCTGGAAGAAGAAGTAGCTGGCGATGTCGGCGTTCTGGAGCTCCGCGGCGACGATCGCGTTGACTGCGCCGCGAATCCCGGCGTGCCCGCCCAGCCGTCCGTAGAGCGTCGAACCTCCAGTCTCGGCGCTTCCGGTATCCGGGCCAACCGCGTCCGGCGCGCTCCCGTCGCTCTGGGGCGTCACGGTGCTGTCGGCGGTGCCCGAATCGGCTGCCGGCCCCGGGCTCGAGTCGTCGTTCGAGTCGCACCCCACGGCAAACGTGGGCGCGACCGCCAAGGTCAAGGCACCGAGGGCGCCCCTGACCAAGTCATTCGTTCTCGAAGTTAGTCCAGTCATCGTTTTGTCCCTTCCTACGCAAGACGCCGTTCGGAGCGTCCGGATCACTACGTTCGATGGCCGCGAACGGATCCTTGTGGGGGGAACGGCCGACCGAGGACGAATTCCACGAACGGCTGAAAACCCGCTCCGCCGAGGAATCTTTCGCCAAGGAGAGCCGCGCACTTATTCCCTCCACGAAAGCGGACGTCATTGTCCTCGGAAGGCGTGTCGGCACCGTCGGGGGTGGGCGGACTGGGCTAGAGCTCGGTGACAGAGGCCCGAGGGGGGGGACACGTCCGCCGTGTCCGGAGCGGCAAGTCCGCCGCCTGCCGGAAGACAAAGCGAGGAGGCCAACATGGCTGCAATCATGCCGTCTGTGCCGATGCACGAGCACGGTTCGGGGGCGCCGATCGAAGGCTCCGGAGGCTCGATGGGCTCTCGCGCGGTGCTCACGGAGCTCGGCCGATACTCGATCCTCGGCGAGCTCGCCTCGGGCGGAATGGCGACGGTGTACGTGGCTCGGGAGCGCGGCGCGGTCGGCTTCGAGCGCATCGTCGCGATCAAGTGCTGCCACGAACACCTTCGGGCGAACGAGTCATTCGTCTCGATGTTCCTCGAAGAGGGGCGGCTTGCGAAGAGGATCCGGCACCCCAATGTCGTGGCGACGCTCGACGTGAACGACGGGCCCGCCCTCTACCTGATCATGGAATATGTCGAGGGCGAGAGCTTGTCCGCCCTGGCCCGGCGCGCTGCTGGCCGGGGACTCCGGCTCCCCCTCGAAGTCACGCTCCGAATCATGATCGACGCCCTGGCGGGACTCCAGGCGGCCCACGACTGCTGCGGTGCGGACGGGTGGCCCCTCGGGCTCATTCATTGCGCAGTGTCGCCCCAAAACATTCTGGTCGGCATCGACGGGACGGCCCGGATCACCGATTTCGGAATCGCGAGGGCCGCGGCTCGCGTCGTGGAAGGGCGCGGTCTCGTCAAGGGCAAGCTCTCGCACATGGCTCCCGAGCAGCTTTCCGCCGAGCACGTCACGCAACGCGCCGACATTTTTTCGGCCGGTGTCGTGCTCTGGGAAACGCTCACCGGCCAAGCCCTCTTTTGCGGCGACGGCGACGCGGCGACGACTCATGCCGTACTGACGCGCGAAGTCCCCGCGCCGTCGAGGGTCGAAACGAGCCTCCCGCGGGCTCTGAACCCCATTGTGCTTCGTGCTCTCAATCGCGACCCTGCCGCTCGCTTCCACTCGGCCGCCGAGTTCCTCGCTGCCCTCGAAGCGCTCCCGGTCGCGCCGGCGACCCCGCGCGTCGTAGGCGAATATGTCCGGCGCGAAGCCGGCGCCGGCGTGCTCGTCTCCAACTGGGAGAGCGGCGCCTTTCGAAAGGCGCCGCAGGTCGCCGCGTTCGACTTGGAGACGCCAGTCTCGGACTCCACCGCGTCCCGATCGGCCGCCGCCC
>CAZVPE010000042.1:0-31179 GCA_964628155.1 uncultured Polyangiaceae bacterium
TACATCGACAACATCAAGGCGTTCACGCTGAAAGAGCGGGTGAAGAACCGCTACACGGGCCAGGACGAAGATCCCGACGAGCGGTTGATGCGGTCGATCGAAGAAAAGATCGACATCCCCGAGAATCGCAAAGACGACTTCCGCCGCGAGATCATGAACTTCATCGGCGCGCTGGCGGTCGAGGGCAAACGGTTCGAGTGGAACACCAACGACAGGCTGCGGCGCGCGCTCGAGCTCAAGCTGTTCGAAGACCAGAAGGACAGCATCAAGCTCAAGACGCTGGTCAGCGCCGTGGTGGACAAGGACACCCAGGAGAAGATCGACATCATCAAGTCGCGGCTCATCAAGAACTTCGGTTACAACGAAGTGAGCGCGACCGACGTCTTGAACTACGTGGCGTCGATCTTTGCGCGCGGGGACGCCAAAGACTGACGTCGATCGCGATGGGTTCGGAGGGCCGCCATTGCGCCGCGAGCACGGCGGCCCTACACCCACGCGTCTGATGAGCACCCTGAAGAAAACGCTTCTCCAGCAGGGCATGAAGCTCATGAGCGACCCCCGCGTGGTCAAGCTCATGCAAGACGAGCGCGTGATGAAAGCGGTGATGGCCGCGATGAGCATGCCCGGCAAGGCCCAGAGCTTCGCGAGGGAGCAGGCGGAGAACATTGCCAAGGCGATGGCCCTGGCCACGGAGGGCGAGGTCAGGGACCTCCAACGGACGGTGCGCAAGCTCGAGGAAGAGCTGGCGCGCATCCGCGCCGATCAGGTGGCGACCGGCAACGCGAAGAAGAAGAGCGGCGACGCGCGTTAGATCCTGTAGCTATATATCGCTTCGCGCTTCTGCTCGGCGTTTATTATCGGATTGGGGCTAGAAGCCTGGGATTTTCGTCGAGAGCAAGCGAGGCCGGCGGCGAGCGCGCGGAGCGTACTTCCCGTACGCGAGCACGCTCGACGCCGGGATCGCGCCGCTATCGGCGAAAATCACCGGGCTTCTAGCCGAGACTGCAGCCAGTCGGTGACGAGCGACCATGTCATCATCGGCGCGTCGCGGCCGACGAGGAGGTCGATATGGCCGAGCGGTAACACCCGGTACGTCTTGTCCCGCGATCGGCTGCGCGCGAAGCCAGGTCGAACGCTGATCGGCGGGGCGAGGTCGTCGTTCGCGCCGGCGAGCACGAAAAGAGGCAGATCCATCTGTTCGAAGCGCTCCACGTAGTCCGTCTCTCGCCCGCCGAAGCGTCGTTGTGCTGCCCAATCGAACATGTCGATGGTCTCGGCGAGGGCCGCGCGGTCGAACGCGAGCTCCAGGTGTTGCTCGAGCACCTGGGGTTCGCACGATCCGGCGTGCCATCCGCGCAGCGGGATCGGATAAAATGGGCTCTCTGCGAATCGTCGGAGCAGGCGCATGGTCGCCCCGATGGGCGCGAGTGGGAGCGGCGGGTTCGGAAGCGGTGCGAACGTCAGCGCTCGGGCGATCAAAGCCATCGCGCCCAGCGTGAACGACCCGCGCGCGAAGTGGTAGGGACTGCCGATCGACACGACGCCGGATACGGCACCCAGCAGGGTTGGGGCAGACGCGTAGGCCACCAGCCCTCCGAGCGAGTGTCCTACGACCCATACGCTTCGACCCCCCGAGAGCGCCTGAATCTCTTCCACGGCCGCGGGAACATCCTCCTGGACGTAGTCTTCTACTCCTTTGCATCGGCGCGCCCCGAAGTGGCGCGACCGGCCGTGTCCCCGCAGATCGAGGTTGAAGACGTCGAATCCGGCCTCGGCCAGATGATTCGCGAAGCTGCGGGCCGGCAGGTGCCAAGCGTAACGATTCTGGCCGAACCCGTGCACGAGAAGCACGGGCGCGCGCGTTCCTCCCTTTCCGCTCTCCGCCCGTTTCCGCACCATGGCAAGCGGGACTCGGCTGCCGGTCAGGACGATTTCCTTCACGAACGAGCCGATCTCGCCCCTATCGATGACCTGCTGGACGATTCTTCCGTGGAGGATCACTGGGTGCCCTGCGGCCGAGGCGTCTCCCCGCGCAGCGCTCGTCTAGTGTAGCATCGCGCCGGCCCGCCACCGCCTGAGTTTGCCTGGCCTTCTTGCGTCGAGGACCGTCATGAATATCCGCCCCCACTGCCTCGCTCTTACGCTCGCTCTCGCCGCCCTCAGCAGCTCTGCCTTGGCGCGTGGAGCTGACACGGAGGACGCGGAGACGCCGTCCGCGAAGCCAGCCGCGGCGCCCGTGGCGACGGCCAAGGACACCGAGGTGCCCATCACGGACACCCGCGAAGATCCGAACCGTCGCTACTACTTCATCGGGGTTCGGTACCGCGGAACGGTCATTCCGCAGTTCCTCATGGACTTGTTCGTGGACGAAGGAACGACGGTTTACTCGAACAACATCGGGATCGAGTTCGACATGCGAAAGCAGGGCCAGTCGACCATCCCGTGGATCGTCTACTCGGACTACAGCATGGGCGACACGCTGTTTCATCAAAAGGGGCAGCCCACGATCCCGAGCAACTACACCGTGGTAAACAGCAGCCTCAAGGCGCTGTATCTCGGTCTCGACCAGCTTTGGTCGGTGCCCATCGACGAGAGCCACCACTGGGACTTCGAGTTTGGCTTCGGCGTCGGCGTCGGGCTTCTCTTCGGCGATCTCCAGAACAACTGGGTGTTCGACACGCCGAACGGCCCGCTCGTGGCCAGCACGGGCGTTCACTTCGCCGAGTGCGTCAACACGGGCCCGGCGAGCTGCCAGCCTGGAAACCACACGGGCAACCCACAGATCGCGAAGGTAAACGGATACAAGGAGCCCTTCTGGTTCAGCGGCGGATCGGTACCCAATATTTTTCCTTACATCTCGTTTCCCCAGTTGGGGGTCCGTTACAAGCCGATCAAACAGCTGGAGACGCGGCTCGGCGTAGGGTTTTCGCTGACCGGCTTTTGGTTCGGGCTGAGCGCTGACTACGGTCTCGAGACCCCCGACAAGTCCCCCAAGGCAAGCAGCAGCCTCGGCCGGATGCACGATATGCTGTAGTGGATGACAGACGCTCCTGAGGTTGCGCGGTCCCTCTCCCCCCCGGGGCGAGGGGACGGCCTACCCGCCCGCTACGAAAAGATCCGCCGGCTCGGCGCGGGCGGCGGCGGAGAGGTTTGGTCGGTGCGCGACCGAACGAGCACCCGGGTGCTCGCCTTGAAGGTTCTGTCGGAAACCGCCGGCGAGGCGGAAATCGAAGCCCTCGTGCGAGAGGCGATCGCCCTCAGCGGACTCGAAGGGCTCGGCGTGCCGAGAATCATGGCGTTCGGCGCTCTCCGCGACGGCCGGCGATACATGGTGCGCGAGCTCGTCGAGGGACGGAGCCTCGACGAGGTGCTGACGCAGCGAGAGGGTCTCTGGCTCGAGCCCATCGCGAGCGCGTGCGACACGCTCACCGTCGTCCACCGCGCAGGGCTCCTTCACGGCGACGTGAAGCCAGCGAACATCATCGTCGGGGCCGATGGGCGGGGGACGTTGGTGGACCTGGGATTGGCGGCTCCTTGGAAGGAAGGGGGCACCGAAGCCAAAGGGCTGACACCCAGGTACGCGGCCCCGGAACTCCTCGAGGGCGAGCCGCTGACGGTTCGCGCCGAAGTCTACGCGATCGGTGCGACGCTGCGGGAGGCGCTTACGCGCCGAGGCGGCGAGCTCTCGGCGGAGGTTCGCGCCGCGCTTGCCGAAGTGGCGGGTCGCGCCACGCAGCTCTCCTCGGCCGCAAGATGGCCGAGCGTCGACGAACTGGCGAGCGCGCTTCGACGCGCCGCGGGGCTGGCTCACGGTGCGGAGCTGGGTGAGCCGCCGTGGCCTGTGCTGGGGTTGGACGCCACGGCCCGGTCGCTCCTCGACAAGACACGTGCGCTTCAGCCGAAGGGCGCGATTGCCATCGAGGGACCTCGGGGCGCCGGGAGGACCACCCTGGCTCGGCGGCTCGCCTGGACCTTGGGGATGGCCGGCCGGATGGTCGCGATGATCGAGGCGCCCGACAGCCCGACGCCGATGCGCGACTTGGTCGACAGCGAGCTGGCGCAGCTTGACGGCGCCCCTAAGGCCTCGCCGCCGGTCGTCATCGTCGACGACGGACAGCGACTCGACAAAGCGTCCGTCGCGGCCCTGCGCAGAGCGTCCGACGCGGGTGCTCTCCTCGTCGTAGTCGCACCCCGCGCGGTCGTGCGGCGCCTGGTGACGGGCGATTGCACGGCATTCGTCGTTCCCCCGCTCGACGCCGCCTCGGCAGCGGAGCTCGTGCAGCGGTCGGTACCTTCGCTGCCAGACGGTCTTCGCACAAACCTGATCATGCGGGTTCGGGGGCGCCCTGGCGCGCTTCGAGCCGCGGTGCGGCGGCTTTCGGGCAAGGCGATTGTCTCCGAGCAAGACGTGGAGTCGGCCCTCGCCCAGCCCAACTCACCGTCCACGCCACCGGTCGGGCACGCTCTGCAAGCCGTCGAGCGAGCGCTCGAGATGGGGCGCTTCGACGACGCCGAGCGCGATCTCGACGCGCTGCGCGACGACGTGTCGCTTCCGAAGGACCCCGTCCGTGTCGGGCTTGCGCGCGCGCGCATCGCCGTGGGGCGAGGGGATTCCCAGCGGGCCCTGACGGAGCTGGAGGGTATCGAGCAGGAAGCGCTCTCCGGCAGCGAGAGCCGCGCGTGGCACGCCGTGCGTGCCCGAGTTTGTCTGCGTGCCGGGCAGTACGCCGAGGCCGCGAAGCTTGCCCAGGCGGTCGTCGACGCGGGCGCTTCGGATGCTCTCGCCGCCGACGCGTTGAGCGTGCGAGGCGTCGCCCTTGCGTTCACCGGCGAAGACGAACGGGCCGGCGAAGCCCTTCACGAGGCCGTGCGCGTCGCGCGGGGGACCGGCGAGCCACGGGCCGAGGCGGTGGCGCTCGGGTCGGCCGCCATCGCGCATCAGCGGGCCGGTCGTACGAGCGACGCTCGCAGCGCCTACGAGGCCTCCCTTGCCGCCGCGGAGAGGGCCGGCGACGCGGCGACGGTGGCTGCGATGCGTCTCAATCTTGCGGGTTTGGCGCAGGCAGAGGGCGACCTCGCCCAAGCCCTCTCGAACCTCGAGGCCGCGGTCGACATGGGACGGCGCGCCGGCAACGGCGCGACGGTCACGCAAGCCCTACTCAATTTGGCCAATCTGGACCTTTATCTCGGCCGGTGGTCGCGGGCCCGTTCGTCGATCGACCTCTTGCTGGCGCGACGCGACGAGCTCTCGCCGGCGGCTCGCGCCCAGCTCCTCGGCCTCGAGGCGGAGCATGCGATTTGCACGGGCGACGTCGCGGGTGGAGCCCGCCTGTACGAGGAGACCGCGCGCGCGTGGGAGGCTCAAAAGAGAACCCACGACGCGGTGGAATCGCGACTCGAAGGACTCCTGTCGCGCACCCGCGAGCGCGACGCCGATCCGCGCGGGCTCGGGCGGGAACTCGAGGAGGTGTGCGGGGCCCTCGGCGAGGAGGGGCTGGGGGAGCACGCGGCCCTGGCCGAGCTCGTCCGCGGCTCGATCGCGCACGCGGCGGGCGACGAGGAGGCAGCCCGTCGCTCGCTCGATGCGGCGACCGATTTGGCGCGGAAGGCCGGGCGGCGGGAGTGGGCCTGGCGCGCCCTCGACGCGCGAGCGCGTCTGGCCACCTCCCAGGGAGCGGTCGCCACCGCCCGCCGCGATAGCGAACAGGCGCTCGCGATGCTCGAGGAGACGGCGGCCAAACTGCCGCGTGATCTTCGAGAGGTCTTCTGGAACGATCCGCGGCGCCGCGCGCTCAGGCAGGCCCACTCGGGTACGGTCGTGGCGCCCGTGTTTTCGCAACTCGGTCCGAGCGCGACTACCCGTTCTTCGTTGGGAAGCGCCTCGCAGCACGATGCCACGGAAGACCGTCTGGCGCGCATCCTCGAGATCACCCGGGAGCTCGCGAGCGAGCACGACGTGCCCCGCCTCCTCCTCCGCGTGACCGATCATGCGGTCGCCCTCCTCGGTGCGGAGCGCGGCTTCGTCGTGTTGACGAACGAGCATGGCGAGCTCGAGGCGCATGCGGCGCGAGGGCGCGCGGGCGAGGACGACCCACACGCCAAGTTCTCTCGCTCGGTCGCCGAGCGCGTCGTCGCGCGCGGGGAGCCCGTCGTCACGATAAGCGCGCGCGACGACGAACGCCTCGCGGAGGCGGTCAGCGTGCACCAGCTGATGATCCAATCGATCGCCTGCGTACCGATTCGCGGAGCGCCGCCGCTCGGGCGCACGATCGGTGCGCTGTACGTCGAGACCCGCCTGCGCCCAGGCGTACGCTTCGCGCGCGAGCTTCCGACGCTTTCGGCGTTCGCGGATCAAGCCGCGATTGCGATCGAGAATGCGCGTTTGCTCGCCGAGAACCGCGAACGTGCCGACCAGCTCGCGCGCGCCAACGGCGACCTTGCCGTGGCGCACGACGAGGTCGCTCGTCTGCTCGGCAAGCGCACGGAGCAGCTCGCCGAAGCTCGGCGCGACCTGAAACAAGTGCGCGCCGAGCTCCGCAGCCATTTCGGATACGCAGGGCTCATCGGGACGAGCGCCGCGATGCGCCGGGTTTATGCCCTGATCGAGCGCTTGAAAGATACCGACGTTCCCGTCCTCGTCACCGGTGAGAGCGGCACGGGCAAGGAGATGGTAGCGCGCGCCATCCACCAGGCGGGACCCCGCGCCAAGAGGCCGTTCGTCGGAGTCAACTGTGCCGCAATTCCTGCGAACTTGCTCGAATCGGAGCTTTTCGGCAGCGTCCGCGGGGCGTTCACCGGCGCGGATAGGGACCGTTCCGGTCTCTTTCAGGAGGCCAGCGGGGGCACGCTCTTGCTCGACGAAATCGGTGAGATGCCGCTCAAGATGCAGTCTGGGATTCTTCGCGCTCTCCAGGAGAAGTGCGTGCGTCCGGTCGGCGGGACGAAAGAAGAAGCGGTCGACGTCCGGATCGTCGCTGCCACCAATCGCGACCTTACACAAATGGTCGCAGCGCGCACGTTTCGAGAAGATCTGTACTATCGACTGCACGTCGTCGAGGTGCACGTCCCGCCGCTGCGCGACCGCGTCGAAGACATCCCGCCGCTCATGGACCATCTCCTGTCGCTCTTCGCGGCCAGATACCGGCGCGAACGAAGGGCGTTCTCGCGCGACGCGGTGCGCAAAATATGCGCCTATCCGTGGCCCGGAAACGTCCGCCAGCTCGAGCATGCGCTGCTCAGCGCGTGGCTGATGAGTGAGCGAGCCGAGATCGAAGCCGATGACGTCGAGCTACCGACGCCCCCCGCGCCGCCGCGTCTCCCCTCGAAGTCGACCCCGGGGCGCGCAGCATCCTCTTCGCGCCATACCTCGGCCAAATCGCGAGCGGGGAGCACTTCGGACTTCAAGTCGGCGGAGCGCGAACGGATACTGGCGGCGCTGACGGCGTGCAATTGGAACCGCGCTCAGGCCGCGAAGATGATCGGCGTACCACGGCGCACGTTCTATCGTCGGTTGAGGGAATTCGGGATTCTGTGAGTCCGCAATGCCCGGCCGTGCCGGTGGCACGGCCGATGCTGCCAAAGGCCGAAATGGCGCAGCCTCCCCAAAGCCAGAACGACGAAGCGCGAATCGACGAGGCGACGGCCGAGTCGTTTCCGGCGAGCGATGCGCCCGCGTGGACGGCGACGCACGCCGGGTCCCCCTCCCATCCACCATGGACGCTCGAACACGGCCTCGAGCTACGCGCCTCCCTCCGAACAGACCTCGAGCGTTTGGTCCACGCGTCTCGCACCGATGACGCAAGGCGACGGAGCGCCCTCGAAGACGCCGTCACTCGGTCGATGCTCGACGCCGGTAAGGCCGTCGTTCGGTCGCCCGTCGACGAGACGCTTCGCGCCCACAACGTCGAGACCGAATTCGTCGGCGCTTCCCGCGACGCCCCGAGCGTGGTCGTGGGCGCCCGTTACGACGCGGATGACCCGAGCGGGGCCGTCGTAGCGCTCGCGCTCCTGCGCGCCCTGTCCGGTCAGCGCTGGTATCGCCCGCTGCATTTCGTCGCATTCGCGGAGCTGGGTGGGAGCGAGCGCTACGTCGAACGGTTGCACCGGGAGGGAAAGCACGTCCACGCGATGCTCTCATTCGCCCGAATGGACCTCGCCCCCGGGGGGGGAGGGCTGGTGTTCTTGGGCGACCTGCGCTCGCGGGCGCTCGCTCTCGCCGCCCGGGCGGCCTTTCGGGCTTCGTCGCGCGTCCCGGCGCGAGCGCTCGTTCTCCCGTCGTGGCTCCCCGGCGTCGCTTCGTCCGACGAAGCGTCGTTCCGTCGGCGGGGCTGGCCGGGCGTGATGGTTGCGGATCGTACCCGATGGGTTTCGATGGGGGGCCGACCTTCGGAACCGAACGTCGACGGCATGGCGGCGGCGATTCCGGGGTTGGTGGCGGTGCTCATGCGTCTCGGTCGCGCTCAAGGCTGAGCGACCGTCGGCATCGCGGGTGCTCTGTCGTGACCTCATGGACGCGACCCAAGCGGAAACGTCATGGATTGCCGAGGCCGTACGCCGCCGAGAGGCAGACCTCGCCGACGCGTGTGCAACCGCCGCGGTGTACATTCGCGACGCGCTCGTGGCCGGCCGATTGGCCGAACTCGTCTACGAACATCTTCGCCACGCCCGCTCCACCTTCGAGTGCTCGAGCGCCTGTTCGTCTCCGGTCGACACGGCGACGCTTCGGGCTCGGGTGCATCGACCCTACGCCCTGTCGGACGCCTGGCTGGAGGCGGCCGTGGACGGAGCGCTCGCTGGGGCAATTGCACGCGCACATGCGGAGATCGCTCTGTTCATCGACGACGCGTGCGCTTCGCTCCTGGTTGCCCCCGCAGAACGAGAGTCACTCCTTCGGGTCGCATTTTGCACCGCGGCGATGGGGCAATCGATGGCGGAGCACCCTTCGCTCAGGGTTTGAAGACGTAGAGGTGACCCGGCGCCGCAGTCCCGACGACGATCCGTCCGCCCGCGTCGATTGGCGAATTGAAATGGTGCATTCCGCCCGACATCACGTCCGTTCCCGAGTAGATCGTAGTCCCCGTATCACCGTCGTAGCCGTAAAGCCGTGTGCTGGCGCTCCAAACGATGACGTCGCCGTTTCCGGCTTTCGTGACGATCGGTGAACCGAGTTCCGTTTCCGATGTGCACCAAACGACGTGGGGGGTCGGGGGGCTTCCGGTGAGCTTTGCGACGCCTATGCTCTTCGGCGCGCCGCCGGTCGGACAACCCGTCCCGGCCGGTCCGCTGTTGATGCGATAGGCGACGTACGTCCCCTGGCTCGTCGTGTAGGCAGCAGGCGCGCCATTCAACGCGCCCTTGCCTCCGGCGTTCTGGGGCCCGACGGGGGACCTCGACAACTCCGCTCCCATCCCGCCGAGGTTGTCTCGATCCAGCACGTAGAGGTAGCCGTCCTTGCCGGGCACGACGACGAGATGTTGCACGTCATCGGCCTCCGGAATGTCCAAGACGACCGGATTGGCGCCGCCCAAGTCCTGATCCGTCTGGTCGTCCATCATCCATTCGGTCGGATAGAACTCGTCGGCGCTCCGATCGGTGAACTTGGGCCCGCCGGTAAGCCGGAGCACCGCCTCGCCGCCAGCCCACGTGGAAGCGCCTCCGGTGTTGCCCGTGGTCACGAAGAGCGACGTCCCGTCGGTCGTACTCGCAACGCCGCCGACCGCCCAGATGCCGCCTTGCGTCGAGCCTTTGCCGATTGTGCCGGTGGAGAAAGCCGTCACCGAGCGAGGTGCCGCCACTGGAATGCCCAAGACCCAACCGTAATATGGGTTCGCGGCGCTGCTGCAGTCGCCGTTGTGTCCTCCGTACGGCACGTAGACGACGCCGTCGATGAGAGCGAGGGCACCGCGCTGATTCTGCGAGAACGAATCGAACCCGCTGACGCTCGCGTCGACGTCGACCGGCCACCCCGCCGAGCTCTCGGTTCCGTCATCGAGGGAAACGGCGTGGACGAAATGCTTTGGATGATCGGCGGGACCGGCCCCGAGCGGAAGCGTCATCGCGTCGAAGTAAATCGTACGCGACGCCAAGTCGATCACGGGAGTGCCGGTGATTCCGAGCGGGTTGATGTTGCCGCACGGGGAGGGAAGGTTGGTCAGCGCGGCGGGGGTGCCAAAAGTCTGGTCCCAAATCACGGCCCCCGCTCCACCGATTGCGGTGACATGATTGCTTTCGGTTGCCACGATGAACGCCTCCTTCGCGCCGGGCCCGTCCGCCACGTAGAGGGGTTGCGCGTACACGTCGCCGGTGACCGTCGGTACGAACGTCGGGTCGAGGCGGAGCGTCGCGGCGAACGCCTTCGTCATGGTCGGGTCCGTATAGAGCCCGTCGCGCGTGGGACTCATGTGGTGCTGAAGAACGGAGATCGCCCCGACAGGCGCCGCGCCGCCTCCCAGGCTGGCGCTCGCGACAATCCCGGGCTTTGGGCTCTTCCCGCAGGCAAGCGCCCCGACGGCGAGAACAACCACCGGTCCACGCCACAGCGGGCGCAGACAAGGCGAGAGGCCCCAGGCAGCCACGAACTTGGGATTCGCCTACTTGCCGGCGGGCTTCGACGTTGTCTTGACGAACTTGAGTGTCATCCGATCGCTCTCGCCAATCGCGGCGTATTTCTCACGGTCTTTGTCGCCCAACCGAAAGGTCGGTGACAGCGTCCAAACGCCTTCCGGGTAGTCCTTCGTGTCTTTCGGATTCGCGTTGATTTCGGACTTCCCGGCAAGTTTGAAACCCGCACCTTCGACCTGCTCGATGAGCCATTTCTCGGGCACGTACCCCTTCTTCGCGCTCTCGGCCGGGTCGGCTCCTGCCGCCGCCCGGTGCTCCTCGATCCCGAGAACTCCCCCGGGCTTGAGCGATCGATGAATCTCTTCGAGCCACACGTCCATGGTTCCGTTGTTCTTCATCCCATGCACGCCGCGCATGATGACGACCAAGTCGAACGCTGCCTCCTTGCCGATCTTCGGCGCCTTGGGATCGACGACGATGGTCTGCGCCTTACCGTAGATCTCCGGCGATCTATCGAGGAATGCCTTGAATCGCTGGCCGTAAAACGTCGCCCTCAGATCCGCCGGTCCATTCGGGTCGTTCGTCGTGGCGACGTATTGCCCGGATTTCGCCAGCGCGGGCGCCAGGAGCGCCGTGTACCAGCCTTCCCCGGGACCGATGTCGAGCACCGTCATCGTCGGCTTGAATCCGAAGAACTCGAGCGTCTCGGCCGGGTGCCGGTACTTGTCGCGCTCCGCATCCCCCGCGGCTCGGTGCTTACCCTTCATGGCGGTCTGGATGGCCGCTTTTCCGCTCGGAAACGCCTTTTCGGCGAGCGCCTTGGCCTCGGCATGCATCTCCGGCGTCCAGCGCGAGACTTCGGCAGCGTCTTGGGCCTCCCACTTCGCGCGATCTTCTTTGAGCTGTCGGGCCTCCTCCGATTTCTTCTTCTCCTCCGGCGTCGGTTCGACGGGTGGAGGCGGTGCGGCCTGGGGCGGCGGTGCCGTCGCGACGGGTGCCGCCGTGGGTGGGGGCGGCGCAGCAGGCGCGACCGGCGGCGGCTCGGCGGCGCAAGCCGTGAGAATCGACAACAAGAGAAGCGTCGTCATCCGGCCGAGGTGCATGCGCGCGCTCTTAGCGTGCCGGACTAGCTCTGACAAGCCGGCCCGACAGTGAGTCGATGCGACTTTGTCGCGAGTCGAGCGGACTCGGTCATGAGTTGTGCGGACCGGGTGGCGAGTCGAGCGAACCCAGTCGCGAGTCCGGCGGACCGGACCCAGAAGCCTGCGTGATTTCCGCCGAGAGCGAGCGAGGCCGGGGGCGAGCGCGCGGAGCGTACGACCGTACGCGAGCACGCTCGCCCCCAGCATCGCGAAGCTATCGGCGGAAATCACGCAGGCTTCTAGGATTCGTCCATTCGGCGCATACCTTCGAGGAGCAGGGCCTCGCTCGAGCTGTCGATGATGCGCGACTGCGTTCGGAAGGATGGGTCGAGCCCGAACTCGCCGTCCTTGAGTTTGAGCATTGCGTAGAACGCTTCCTCGCCCCGGAGTTCTTCCCAAAGCGCGTTGACCACGTTGCCGTCGGCGAAGTGGATTTCGCCGGACCCCTCGGGCGCGCGTATCTTGAGGCTGCCGCTCTTTCGCCCGTGGAAGAGCACTTGCACCATGTCGGGCAGCCCGAGCTCGCGAAGCCGTCCGCTGACGCCGCGCGAAGTGCGCGGGCTGGCGCGCTGATCGAGCATCGCTCGGAGCTTCGCCACCAGAAGGTCGGCGTTCGCCGGCTTGCTCACGAAATCGATCACGCCAAGCTCGAAGGCCTTCTGCGCCAACGCTCGCTCCTGGCGCCGCGTGTAGATGACCCAAGGCAGGTCTTTGCCCCAGGAAGACCTGCGCGCTTCGGCCAGGAGCGCGAGACCGTCGGCTGGGGCCAGATCGATCTCGCTCACCACGAGGTCCGTCTCGCCTTCGGCCAGGATGGTCAGCGCATGCTCTGCCGTCCGCGCCGTCCTCGCGATGAACCCCTGTTCGATGAGACGAAGTTCGAGAACGGTCGTCTCCTCGGGGTCGATGTCGACGATGAGCGCCTGCAACCGGTTGGCCAAGAGCCGAGCCTTCAAATCTTCACCGAGCACCGTGTGACGAAACAGGTCGACCAAGTTCGGGTCGAAGATCGTTCCTCGATGCTTACTCAGTGCAGCGCACGCCTCTTGGGCGGAGAGTGTCTTGCGAAATGGGTTGCGGGGGTTCTGCGTCAAATCGGCATAGGTGTCGCAAATGGCGAGCACGCGCGCCGAAAGCGGGATTTCTTTGCCGCTCGCTCCGTCGGGGAACCCTTTGCCGTCGTAGCGTTCGTACATGTGAGAGGCTGCCGCGATCGCGTCTTTCGCCATGTGCACGGGTTCGAGCAGGCGCGCCGGCACGCCGCACGCCTTCTGCGCGGCGGCCCTGTGACCGTCGTACTCGCCGCAGTTGTAAGCCGTGAGGTGGTATTGGCCCATTTTCCCGAGATCGTGCACGTACGCCGCCGCGACGAGCGCGCCTGCGCTCGCCTCGTCGAGGCCCATTTTCTCGGCCATTCGGCTCGCGAGACGCGCAACATGGGACGAGTGTCCGCGCAGGTCGGCCCGCGAACTCTCGAGCAGGCTCACGAGCACGTTCAAGAGCTCGAGATACTCCGTCGAGCCTCCGCCGCCCGCGGCGATGGTCGTGCTTCCGGCGTCCGAGATGTCCTTTTCACTGAGGATGCGCTCGCGGCCGCGTCCCTTTGCCTACGCGCGCGCCATCGAAATCGTCATCGAGTCGTCGGTCACCAGGTTGCGCTCGTACACGTTGAGCATCGCCTGAAGCTGCGCGTGGGCCTGCCGGTCGAGTAGCGCGAAGGCGTGGATGTCGCCGCCGTAGGCCTTTGCCATGAGTGCCCGAACGGCGGCGGGGCGCGCGAGCACCGCCTTTATTTCGCGTGCGCCCGACGCGACCTGCGCCTCGCGAAGCGCTTCGACGTCTTCGGGGTCTGCGGTCACGACGGTCAATGCGTGCGCGCGAGCGTCGAAAACCACGGGACAGAGCCCGAGCTTCTCGGCGAATCGCTGCGGAATCATGTCGATGAGAGCGCGGTTGACGTCGGCCTTGGCGAGCTTCTCCGACGACACGAAGTGGACCTGGTAATGGCCCGACAGCGCCTTGAGCATCTCCGACTCCGAGGAGAGGCCGAGCTCGAGGATCGCTTCCTCGACGCGATCACCCGTGCGCTGCACGTGCGCGATGACCGTTTCCGTTTGCTCTGCTTTGAGGACCTTGTCGCGCACGAGGCAATCGCATACGCGCTTGGTCTTTGCGGCTTTCGTGGCCTGGGTCTCGGCTGCGGGCACGCTCACTTCAGCGTATCATCAAGCGGGCGATTACGGCCGGCCGCTGCGCATCACGGAGTCGAGCCGTTCGGGGTCGACGTTGCGCCCGGTCAAAACGACGACGAGGTCGCCGCCGCGGATCCCCTTTGGTAGGCCGAAGAGCACAGGCACCAGCGCGGCCGCGGCGTTCGCTTCGACGACGAGACCCATGTCGCGATACGCGTGGACCATCGCCGCCGCAATCTGCGCGTCCGTCGCAAGCACGATCCCGGCAACGGTCAGCTTTGTGCGATACGAACCCGATTCGCCGATTCCGCCGGCAACGCCTTCGGCCGGCGGCGCCGGGTCGGTCCGGAGCCGAGGTGGTCGCGCGCAGCGATCCCCTGGTGTCGTCACGACGCGCGAACTCTCGCCCTCTACCCCCCAAACGGTGCAATCGACCGCGCCGTCGCTCTCGGCTGCGAGCGCCCAACCGAGGCCGGTTGCGAGCACTCCGCGTCCGAAGGGGGCCAAGATGCGCTCCGGCACTCCGCCCAGGGCGCGCACGATTTCGAAGCCGAGGGATGCCCCGTTCCCCGCTACGAGGTCGACTCCTTCATACGGCAGCACGTAGGCTCCATGCGCCGCAGCGGTCGCTCTGACGAAATCTTCGCCAATGTCGTCGTCGCTTGCCGCCACGACCAGCTCTGCACCATACCTCTCGATCTTGGCGCGGGTCATCCGAGGCGTACTACGCGGTACGCACACCGTCGCCGATAGACCCAGGATGGCGGCCGCATAGGCAACAGCCACGCCGTGGTTACCAGCGCTCGCGGTTACCACATGGCCCCGCGCTCGATTGGCATCGAGCGACACGAGCGCGCCGCGTACCTTGAAACTCCCTGTAACTTGGAGCGCTTCGAGCGCGAGCCATACGCGGGTCGCGCCGCTCGGATCCGCGCGAGCGTCGAGTTCGGACGCCCGCACGACGGGAACTCGGCGGAGGCGCGCGGTCGGAAACCGAGTGTCGAGAGAGCGCACCGCATCGAGCTCGGATCGCTCCGGCATCGGCCACGGCGAGGGCTCAGCTGCCGCCGTCGCTGCAACAGAGCGCATATTCGTGGTTACGGACGTCTGCGGCTCGACGTTAGCGCGATCCGGGAGCCGTGTACGGAAAGATGAAACACGTCGGCGCGCCCTCGGAAAGGCATCTTCTTTTCAGGCCGATCAGTTGGCCGCGAGGAGCCACCTCAAGGGGCGCCGATAGTTCGCAATCATCCTGTCGGCAGGCACCTCGTGGCCGAGACCGGGCACGATCTTTATTCTCACGCGGATGTGAGCGCCCTTGAGGATCTCACCCGCGCGCTTGGTATTCTCGGCGACCTGGTCGTCTTCCCCCGTGAAGAGGTAGACGCGTCGGATCTTTTCACGATTCTGTTCGAGGAGCTGGGGCGAGTCGCCGAGCCAATAGTGGTCGTTGGCGGCAAGGATCAGCCACCGATTCCAGTGCAGGGGGTCGCGTGCTCCGACCTGCTGCGCGATGAAGGCCCCTTCGCTGAAGCCGATGAGGACATCGCCGCGAGAACGGACCCGGCCCGGGTACTTTTCTTGGAGCGCGACGACGGTCGCGTCGATGATTCGTTTGGCCGACTCCGCGTCGTTGTTCCACGTGCGACCGCCGCTGTCGGTCGAGGCGGGCCCCTGCGGACACAGCACCCATCCGAACTGACGTGCGACTCGCGCCCACTTCCGGCAATCTTCGAGCGCGTTGCCTCCGCGGCCGTGGAGGTAGAGCATGATGGGCCGGCGGGCTTTGGTGCGCGGCTTGAAATAGTACGCGTCCGAGAATCCGGGCACCTCGAGCGTCATCGGGTCACCCGTGCTCGAAGCTTCCTTCGCTTCGACGGGGCCCGCGAAGAAGAGCCACGTTAGGGTCGCGAGCAGCCCCAAGACGAGGGCACGTGGAGGGCTAGGAACCTTCGGCACGAGGAGTCGTTGGGCTTACCGCGAGGCGCAGGCTCGAGGCAAGGCGGGGGTGAGCGCCGGGCCAGCGAGCTTCGACGCGCGATGTCCGGCGTGCTACCCCCCTACTCCCGGTCGGTCCGCGGCGTCGGCTATGCTACCGACACCGCATGCGAGTCATCGTCTACGCCACACGGCGATCGATGCTTGCGCTGGCCCAGTGCCGCGCCTTCGTGGCTCGGCTGCGCGCAGCCGAGCCATCGCTCGAAGTGCGGGAGCTTCAAGTCGTCACGAGCGGCGATCGCATTCAGGACCGCCCACTTTCAGAGGTGGGGGGAAAGGGGCTCTTCGTCAAAGAAATCGAGGAGGCGCTGCTCGGTCGTCGCGCCGATTTCGCCGTCCATTCCATGAAAGACGTTCCGGCCGCGATTCCCGACGATCTGCTCCTGGCCTGCGTTCCCGCGCGCGAAGACCCGCACGACGTCCTCGTGGCCCCAAGGCACGGCACGCTCGACGCCCTGGCGCGCGGGGCGCGGGTCGGGACGTCGAGCGTGCGCCGGATGGTCGCGATTCGCGCGCGCCGGCCCGACCTCGAGGTCGTGCCGATGCGCGGGAATGTCGACACCCGCCTCCGGAAGGTCGACGCGGGGGACTGCGAAGCCGTGGTGCTGGCGCGCGCCGGCCTCGTGCGGCTCGGTCTCGAAGCACGGGCGACAGAGGTGCTGCCTTTCGACGTGTCGCTCCCGGCGCCCGGGCAGGGGGCACTGGGCATCGAATGCCGCCGCGACGATCTCGAAGTGCGCTCGATACTCGCGCGTTTGCACGACGTGTCCGCGGCCACTTGCGTGGCGGCGGAGCGGGGTGTTCTGGAGGCGCTTGGGGGGGATTGCAAGACTCCCCTCGGTGCGTACGCCGAAGGGGTCGGGGGTTTCTTGCGCCTTGCCGCGTTCATCTCCGCAGCCGACGGGTCGAACGTTCGGCGCGGGGAGCGCGTGGTCCCGTGGCCGGCCAGTGAGGCCGAGGGGCGGGCGCTCGGCATGGAGTTGGGCCGAAGTCTGATGTGACTCCGAGCAGGATCGGATTTTCGTTGTAAGAAATGCCGCATTCGCACGCCGCGCGGTTTACGATTGTGCGAATGGGCGTCGAGGCTGAATGCACGGTACGCGTGGGGCGGAGGACGTCGGCGGGCACGGCCCAGCTCGAGAGCGAAATGCTCGTATTTCGTGGAGATTTTCGTCTAGAAATCCCATTCGAACGCATCCGCGACGTGGCGGTGGACGGCGGCGCGCTGGTGGTGGCGGCCGACGAGGAGGCTCGATTCGAACTCGGCGCATCGGTCGCCGAACGCTGGATGCGGCGAATCCAACAACCCAAGGGACTGTTCGAAAAGCTCGAAATCGGTCCGGAGTCCCGAGTGGCGGTCGTGGACGTGCGGGACGCGCCCTTTCTGACCGCGCTGCGCGAACGTACGTCCCATGTCGCCGAAGGGCGCGTGCCCGAGGGTGCCACAGCCATCTTCTTCGCCGCCGAAACGCGGGAAGCGCTTCGAAAACTGCCATTGATCCGCGCGCGAATGATCGACACGGGCTCGGTATGGATCCTTCGGACCAAGGGGAGCAAGGCAATCTCCGAGCACGACGTCTTCGAGGCCGTTCGGAACGCGGGATTGGTCGATACGAAGGTGGTCTCCTTCTCGAAGACCCAGACCGCCCACAAATGCGTCGTTCCGGTCGAAATGCGCGGCCAAGCCAGGCGCCGGCCTCCAATCTTGACCATCCCACCCTCCAGCCCCGTGCTCGGGAAGAGCCCGGCAGAGGGTCCGCGGGCGAAGCACAAACCGGAGAGGGCCGCGGCGCGCACGACCGCACGCCCGCCGGCCGCCAAGAGCGAGCCACCGGCCAAAAAGCAGGCCTCCGGCCCTGAGAAATCGAATCCAAAGAAGAAGCGCTGACGGGTGACGAGCCGCCTTCAGGGGGCTTTGAAGGCCAGGATTACCTCCGCGGTCGCGCCGGGGGGATCGACCGCGGCGTGGGGGATACGTGCTCCTGCGCTGGCTCCTTGCAGACACCGGGCGAGGCCTGGAAGAAAGTCCGCGCCAGTGACGATGGCGGACCGCGCAAAACCAGACTCGTCGAACGACAAATTGAGCGTGGCCGTTCCGGTCGCGCGCCCGCCGCGGGCTCTCAGCGCACCTCGGTAACATCGGGCGAGGCCGAGATTGCGCATGGCTGCCCGCACGGCGGGCTCGCGCGCGCCTTGGGCGTTCACCAAGCCCACCTCGACGTACGCGTGCTCGGGATCGAACGTCGGATCGGGCTCCGCCGGCTGGATTGGCCCCGGTGGCGTCCTTGCTGGAGGAGGCCCAGTCGATGTTCCGAGAGCCGGGGGCGCGCTTTGGATTGGCAACGGCACGAGCGCAACGGAAACACTCGCCGCTGGAGGCCCGATTGCCGCCGGCGCGGGCTTTGCGGCCTGCGGCAGCGACGTCCGTCCATGGGTTACCGCCGCGTGCGGCACGGAAGACGGAGAGGGATCCGGACGAGTCGAATCGACATCGGTCGGGTGCGCGATCGGCGGCGCGGCGGGTGTCGTCCGGGCCAGGTCCGTCGTGATCGCGGAAGGAGCGGCCTGCGGTGCACGCAGGTGCGGGCGCGCCAACATCACCACGCTCGCGGCGGCCAGCGCCCCGCTGACGAGCGCGGCGCTGGCGACGACCAGCGCGCGCCGAGCTGGCGAGCCCGGGATCGTCGTGGCGGTGCCAAGCAGCGTGGGCTTCTGCGCTCCTTCGTCGGGGAAGGGCCGGGCGTGCACGGTGGGCTGCGTGTCCACGGTACGTGCCAGCGGAGCGCCTCCTACGGCGAGCGCGGGTGCGCTCGCCCCTGCTTCGGGAGCCGTCGCCGCGGCGCCCTCCAGCGCGACTGCGCGAAGGTCCGCCCGCATTTCTCGGGCACTGGCGTATCGCTCGGATGGCGCCTTCCGGAGGGCGCGCAGGCAGACGGCCTCCAGTCGGAGGTCGACGCTCGGCGCGAGGTCGGACGGCCTGAGGGGCGCTTCGGTGATGTGCCGCAGGACAACGCCGATCGCGTTCTCGGCCTCGAAGGGAACGCGCCGGGTCAGCATCTCGAAGAGGACGACGCCGATCGAGTACAAGTCGCTGCGCGCGTCGAGTCTCTCACCGCGTCCCTGCTCGGGAGACATGTATTCCGGCGTCCCGACCAGGAAGCCCGCGCTGGTCACCGGCGCGCTCGACTCACGCTCGCCGCGATAAGATCGCGAATCGGTAATCTTCGCGATCCCGAAGTCGCAGACCTTCACGAGATCCTTCGGCCGACCGTCGTCGTCGGTGCCGCGTAGGACCATCACATTTTCGGGTTTGAGATCGCGGTGAACGACTCCCATGTCGTGCGCCACAGCGAGTGCAGCCAGCGCTTGCATCAAGATATCTGCGATTCGTGCGCTTGCGAGAGGCCATTCCTCTCGCAGCACATGGTGAAGGCTTCGGCCGTCCAGATACTCCATCGCAATGTAAAGAAGGCCATCGGGCTCGGTGCCGAAGTCGACCACCTGCATCGAATTCGGGTGATTCAAGCGAGACGCGGCTTTGGCCTCGCGGTGAAAGCGCGCGGCGAACGTCGCGTCGTGCGCGAGATCTCCGTGAAGTACCTTGATGGCAACGGTCTTCTCGAGCGCGCTTTGGCGAGCGCGGTAGACCGCGCCCATGGCGCCCGCCCCGAGGAGCTCCTCGACGACGAACTTGCCGGCGATCGTCCGTCCGATCAGGCGCTCGTGCCCAGGCTCGCGCATTCAAGCTGAAGTCTAGCCGGGAGATCCCGCCGATGTTGGGGTGTTTCGCCTGGAGCACGAAGCTTGCATTTGCCTACCCTAGTTGACGGTCCGATCGTCGTCTTCGTCCGTGTCCGGCGCTTGCGGCTGGTTCGCGCGCTCGGTTTGCTCCGGGTCCGCCGCGGCCGGCAGGTCTTCCAGGTCGAACAAGAACCTCACCGCCGCGGCCAGCTCCGCGGCGTCGCTCTTGTCGGCGGCGCGGGCCTTGAGCCGCGTCGTCGGCGCGTGAAGAAACTTGTTCACCGCGCTGTCGAGCATTTGCGCGAGCGCGGCGCGATCCCCTTCGAGGTGCTTGAGCCTTCCCATCGATCGCTCGAGCTCCGCGAAGAACACGGCCCGCACTTTGGCGCGCATTGCGACCACCGTGGGCTGCACCTCCATGCCCCTAGACCAGGCAAGAAACTGCGTCACTTCCTCGGTCACGATCTTCTCGGCGGCCGCGAGTTCGGCTCGCCGTGCGTTCATGCCCCGCGCGACCTCTTGCTCGAGATCGTCGACGTTGTACACGTACACGTTGTCGATCGTGTGCACGGCAGGCTCGACGTTTCGCGGGACCGCGATGTCCGTGAAAAGAAGCGTGCGACCGCGTCGGGACTTCATGGCTCGCTTGACCATGTCGCGCGTGACGACAGGCGTGCGGCTGGCGGTACTGGCCACGACCACGTCGGCTTGTACGAGCTCGGCTTCCAAGCCCTCCCAGGGTACGGCGGACGCGTGCATCTCTCCCGCCAGCGCCGCCGCCCGATCGAAGCTCCGGTTGCACACGCGAAGCGCGCGCGCTCCCCGGCCCAGGCTACGGGCCGCCGCCTCTGCCATTTCGCCGGCTCCGAGAAGGAGCACGGCGTGATCGGAGAGATCGCCGAAGACGCGTCGGGCCAGGTCTACGGCGACGCTCGAGATGCTGACGGTGCCCGCGCCGATCCCCGTCTCGGTGCGCACGCGCTTGGCGGCCGCAAACGATCGGCTGACGCATCGCGCGAGCTTCCCTCGCAGAGCACCGGCGGCGACGGCGGCGTCGTACGCGTCTTTGACTTGACCGAGGATCTGAGGTTCGCCGAGCACCATCGAGTCGAGGCTCGCCGCGACCCGGAAGATGTGCCGCACGGCTTCGTCGCCGCGAATATCGTAGAGATAGGCGGCCAGCTCCGCGTCGTACGCAAGACCGCCGTGGCGCGCCAGCTCCTCGCGGATGGCGCTGAGAGCGGCGTCGACTCGGTCGTCGGGCGCAAGCGCGATTACTTCGACCCGATTGCAGGTCGACACGAACATCACCTCGGTGAGCTCGCTTCGAGCGCCCAACCGAGCGAGCACGGTCGCGAGCGCGTCGGCCCCGGTCGCAAGGCGCTCGCGCACCTCGACCGGCGCCGTCCTGTGCGAGAGGCCGACGGCGAGAATCACGGTGCACCCACGGCCGCCACTGCGCCCGCGGATGTCGCGTCGCGGACGATGTAGAGGAGCAGGACCAACACCGTGAAGCCGAACCCAGCGATGGTTCCATAGGCGGCGCGCCTTCCCCGCCAGCCGGCCGCAGCTCGCAGAAGCAGCACACCGCCAAAAAGCGCCCACGACACGTAGCTGAAGGCCGCGCGTGCGATCTCCGCGGTCCCTCCCGCCTCGACCTCTCTCGCCCACAGGGTGCCGGTAAGAATGCCGATCGTCAGCATCGGGAAGCCGGCGACGAGAAAGCGGTGCTCCGCGCGGTCGAGCGCGTCGAGCGGCGGAAGGCGTTGAAACACGCCGTGGAGGTTCTTCTGCTTGAGGTGCCGCTCTTGCAGCAGGTAGGCGATCGCGGCCGCGAAGGCGAGCGTGAAGAGCGCGACGCCGATCAGGTTGGCGGCCACGTGGAAGGGCAAGATCGCGCTCCGGAGCTTCGGGCCGCCGCCGGTGCCCACGAAGCGCGATGCCAGCAAGAAGGTGAGCGCAAAGGGCGCGACGAACGCCCCGACCACGTCGATGCGGAAACGACTGCGCGCAAGGACGTAGGCAAGCGCGATCAGCATCGATGCGATGCTCATCGCGAAGTGAATGCCCTCGACGGGGCACACGTGGAGCACGAGCGACGACGTGACGATGTGGGCCGCGTGAAGTGGCACGGCGAAGGCGACGAGTCTCGGCGCCCACCGGGCGAGCGGGCGGGCGCCGCCTGCGGCCGATTCGCCGGACGGCCAACCAACGAGAAATGCCGTGAACATGAGGCATGCCGCCGCGTAGGCGGCCACCGTCGCCCCGAAGAGAAGGTCTACGAGCTCGACTTTCACGCTAAGGGGATCGTGCTACGTATTGGCCTCATTCGCCAGCTCGCGGGGTGACGGAGCTCATAGGGTCCCCGCGACGAGCCGTGCCAAGAGGTCCTCTTCGGTCGTGGGGTCTCCGGCGGACCGCGCGCCCGCCCCGTCATTCTGCGACGCGGAGCGAATGTCGCGAGCGAGAAGGCCCACCGGTACGCCCAGCCACCCCGGCTCCACGTCGTAAGCGGCATCGCCGAGCAGCAGCGATGATTCGATGATTTCGCCGCCAAGTTGCTCGATGTGGGCGCGCGTCTTCACCCGTCCGACGAGCCCGTGCGGATCGCCGCCGCCGCTCACCTCGCGGAGCACGTGCACCCCCTCCGCCAGTTTGTAAGCGCGCCCGTTGGCGAGGACCGTCAGCTCGGTTTGGTGGAGGTCGATCGTCCCGTCGACGATCCATCGATCAAGAGCTGCTTGGGGAAAAAAGACCCTATTTTCCATGCATGCTCTACGGTAACAAGCTACCACATAGGGCTGGATGCGCGTGCTCGATGCCTTCGCGCGGATCGTGCAGCTCGGGGGCGACCCTGCTCGAATGGCCCGTGTGGCGGCGATGCGCTCGCGCTTCGAGGAGAGGACGGGGGCGTTTGCACCCGACGACGACTGGTTCGAGGAGCGAAGTCGGGCGTTCTGGTGCCACGCGGTGACCCGAGGCCGGTTCGGGCGCGAAGTCGAAGAGGCGCTGACGGCCGAAGAGCGGAGGTGGTTGGTACCGCTCGAGCGGGCGCATCGGGGCCTCTTCCGCGCCGAGGAGGACCTGCTCGTCGACGTTTGGAGTGGGGCAGAGCTCGTCGTCAATCTGGTCGAGGAGTCTTCGCGCGCCGAGCTCGACGCCGCCGCTGGCCAGCTTCTCGACGGCACCGTCGTCGGATCGTTCGACCCGGATCCGGCCGGCCAATCCCCAGGCTCGGAATCCGGGCTTGTCATGGCGCTCGTCCCCGGCGCGATCTTTCACCCACGCGACGCGACCGCTTCGATCGAGGTCGTCCTCGCGGCGGCTCGGGCAAGGGAGCTCTCCACCGACGACGTCCTCGACGGCCTTCTCCGTATGGAGCGGATGCTTCGGTCTCTGTCGAGGGTGAAAGCTGCCTACGCCTACCGTCCCGAGACATTGATGCCGCAAAGCGCCGGGGTTCCGATGCGGCGCGCGGCAAGACCGTCTACATAGACGGCGGGATGCCCCCGCCTCCGCCGTTCGAAGCCCGCCTCACGAGCGCACGAAAGCTGGCTTCCAACGTGCGAGAGCTGACCTTCGAGCGGCTGGACGGCGCGTCGATGGAATTCGAACCCGGACAGTGGGTGAACGTTCTCTTGCCTGGGGAGCTCGCGGGCGAAGGTGTGACCAAGCGCTCGTACTCGATTGCGTCGCCTCCCGACGGCTCATCGCGCTTCGCGGTCGCCGTGACCCGCGTGCAGGGAGGGCCGGCTTCGACGTGGCTTCACACCCTGGAGCCCGAGGCGATCCTCAGTTTCAGTGGACCCCAAGGGTTCTTCACGCGCGCCGCCCGAGGGGCGCCGCCTTCTCTCATGATCGCGACCGGTACCGGGTTGACGCCGATGCGGAGCATGCTGCGAGCCGCGCTCGCAGCGGGCTCCCGCACCCGGATCTGGGTCTTGCTCGGGGTCCGCCACGCGGAGGATCTCCTGTACGGCGAAGAGCTGCGTCTCCTTGCGCACGAGCATTCGTTCGTCCGCTTCGAGCCCACGCTGTCGAGTCCGCCCGAAGCGTGGGTGGGACGGCGCGGATACGTGCAGACGCACGTCCGAGAGCTTTGGGCCGAGTTGGAGGGCGCGAGCGACTCGGCGCCGCACGCGTACGTGTGTGGTCTCGAGCGGATGGTCGGTTCCGTGCGCGAATTGCTGCGAAATGAAATCGGCCTACCGCGCCAGCAGGTACACGCCGAGCGGTACGATTGAAGGCGCCGGTCGGCGAACCCGGGCGCTTTTCGCCGATAGCTGCGCGATCCCGGCGTCGAGCGTGCTCGCGTACAAAAGTACGCTCCGCGCGGCTCGCCGCCGGCCTCGCTTGCTCTCGCCGAAAATCACCCGGGTTCTAGCGCACTCGGATGGCTACGCGCACGACCCGCACCGATCCCGCGTCGCCGAACGGGCGCCGGAGCGACATCTCGACGGTCGTCGCGCCGGCCGCATTCGCGGTGAAGTGGAACACGTCCAGCTTCGGCGCTCCCGGAATGTCCGAGGCGAGCTCACTCGTTCGATCTCCCTGTTGCACGAGCGCCGCGGAGTCCACCTGCGTGGGAGCCCATGCGTATCCGGTACCCCCGTGGCTCGCCAGCTTGAACGTGACGGTGGCGCCGCGTGCGACATCGAACGTCTTCCCGTCGTCGTCGACGCGGATCACGGTCTCCGCCACCGGCAAAGCGTCTTCGCTCGGCGTGGCCGCCCCTTCGGTGGCCGCCGGCGACGTCTTGCCGTCGTGGCAACCGCTCCAAGCGATCAGCGCAATCCCGAAGACCGCCGGGGCACCCGGCGCGGACCGGAGCGAGCCCATCGTTCGTTTTCGCATCGCTTCTGGCGTCGTTGGCAGCGTGGCGCACGTCCGTGTCTTCTGAACGGCAACCCCCGCGCCGGTCACGACGCCCGAGAATCGTACCCGGCGGTCGCGCGACGAGCAATACCCCTTGCGGGGGAGGCTCCGGCTTGGCATGCCCATGCTTGATGCTCCGCATGCCCAGCGCTCACGTCACCGAAACCGCGAGGCGCAACCTCGATCGCTTTCGCGCCACTTCCGCCGCTAGCGAGCTCGAGGACGACTCCCGCACCTGGTCGGTCGTCGAGTGGTCATGGCGCGAGGGCCCGCCTCTTCGCGTGCAGCTCCGGAGCGACGCAGGCCAGGTCGTCGACTTCGTCATGGACGAATCCGGTACCTGGCGCCTTCGGCGGGAGCCTCGAGGGCCAGCGGCGTGACCATTTCGCCTTGGCACGGACCGCGCTACGAAGTCGGTCGAGTGACGATGCCTCGCTTCGAAGTAAGGACGAGCGATCGCGTGCGTGGACGCGACGCGACCATGGCGCGCGAAGTGCGCGCGGGCCTCGCGCGCGCCCCTCGCTCGATTCCGCCGAAGTACTTCTACGACGCGCGCGGCTCGAGCCTTTTCGACGCGATCTGCGATCTGCCGGAGTACTACCTCACACGCGCCGAAGCGTCGCTCCTCGACCGTTACGCGCTCGAGATCGTCGAGCGTACGGGGGCGACTGCGCTCATCGAGATCGGAAGCGGGATGGCGCGAAAAACGGGGCCGCTCGTCGAGGCGCTCTTCACGCGCACGGCGTCACCCCGATACGTTCCCTTCGACATCGCGCCGGGACCGATCGAGGCCTCAGCCCGGGCTCTTCTCGCGCGCTTCCCACGCCTGAACGTGTGCGGCGTCATCGGCGATTTCGGCTGCGACCTTCCCAAGCTTTCAGCCGCCGCGCCCGCCTCGGCGGGGGCCCGGCTGTTCGCATTTCTCGGCAGCACCATCGGCAATCTCGACGAGCGCGCGGCGCCGGCCCTACTCGGTGACGTCGCGCGGCTCCTCCACGAGCGGGACCGATTCCTCCTCGGCGTCGATCTGGTCAAGGACGAGCGGGTTCTCCACGCCGCATACAACGACGCGCAGGGAGTGACCGCGGCGTTCAACAAGAACGTCCTCCGCGTGCTCTCGCGCGAGCTCGACGCGGACTTCGACGAGCGGGCGTTCGAACACCTCGCCTTCTATGACGGCGAGAGACAGCGCATCGAGATGCATCTCGTGTCCCAAAGACGGCAGGTGGCCGCGCTCCGGGCAATCGACCTTTGCGTCGAGCTCGCGCCCGGCGAGCGCATCATGACGGAGCTCAGTCGCAAATTCACCCAGTCTACGGTCGAGCGCATGCTCTTCCTCGGAGGCATGCTCCTCGAGCATTGGCTCGTGACGGACGACGGAGCGTTCGCCCTTTGTGTCGCCAAGAAGGCGGGCTAAGCGCTCGTGTTTTCCGTGCGCGTTACAGTCGCCGTCGGAAGCCGGAACGTGTCGATCGAGGACATCGCCGACTCGCGCCTTGCGTCTTCGCTGCGGTCCGCTGGCCAGGACATTGCGCGACGGCTCTCTGCCATCCGCTGTCCGGTGCACGGCGGAACGGCACATAGCGTGCGGGTTCATTTCGACGCCCGTGGAAACGCGGATCTCAAGTACGAATCGTGCTGCGAGAGGTTGGGCCAGCGCGTCGGCGAAACCATGGGTTGACGGCGGCCGGTCCCCGGTCGTTATGCTTTTCGGCGAATGACCGCCCTTCGCGTCTTCATCGACGAAAAGCCGATCCCCGACGAGGAGGCGCGGGCCTTCTGGAAGCGCTACGCCGACTGGATGGAGGGGCATCGCGGCGATCTCGCGGGTTTCGCGCAGTCCGAGGGGCTCGCGAGCGTCCACCCAGAGTTGCGAGGCGGCGGCCCCGTCCTGGTCGCGAGCCGGACCGCGCCGCAGCGTCCTTATGGGGTGGCCCCGGTGCGCGATGCGCCGGCTAAGGGGTCGGGTGGGGGATCGGGGACACGCCGTTCCACCCCGGTCTCGACCGAGCACAAAACGAAGCGTCGGAGAAACACGGCGCCGAAACGCTGACGAATCACTCTGGAGACCGGCCTCGACCGAATGGACAGCTGCTCGACGGGATGCTACTGGCCCCGGCGACTCAGTCCCCCCTATCGACGGAGAAGCATGGTCTTTGCCTCCTTCGGCGCCGGCCTTCTTGCCGCGGGCGTCGCGCCCCAAGCGATCAATGTCGACGTCGACCTCACGTTCGTCGTTCAGGTCGTTCTATTCGTCGCTCTCACGCTCGTGCTCAAGCCTCTTCTGTTCGACCCGATGCTCAAGCTCTTCGAAGAGCGGGAGCGTCGTATCGACGGGGCCAAGCTGCAGGCCCGGAGAATCGACGAGAAGTCCGCCACCGCGCTCGGGAAATACGAGGGCGAGATGGCCAAGGCACGCGCAGAAGCCGGCGCGGAACGAGACCGGATCCGGGCCGAAGGGCTCGCTCGCGAGCAACAGATCCTCGGCGGCGCGCGCGCGGCGACCGCCCGGGTGGTCGACGAAGGAAAGCGGTCCGCGCAGGCCGAGGCCGAGCGCGTTCGAAGGCTGCTCAAGATTCAGGCCGCCGACATGGCACGCGACATCGCGAGCCGCGTCCTCGGCAGAGAGGTGGAGCCGTGAGCGAGAGCACGTCCCGGGACCGAGCAGGGGTTCGCGCACGTCTTGGCGCGCGGCGGTTCGCCTTGGCCGCGATGGTGGTCGTGACCGGTTGGTCCCTTTGGGCCTGGGCCCAGCCGAAGCCGGCGAGGCCCCCCGTGGCCGAGAATGCGGGAGCGACCCACACCGCGCCTCACGAGGAGGCAGCGAACGAGCGGCCGCCGCCGATCAACTGGTTCGAGTTCGGGACGGAGACCCCGCCTTTCATCGCGATGGTCGTCAATTTCTCGATCTTGGTCGCCGGGTTCTATTTCTTCGGCCGGAAGCCCGTGGCCGCCGCGCTCCAGACCCGCCGCGACGCGATCGCAAAAGAGATCGAGGAAGCGGAGAAGATGAGGCGCGAGGCCGAAGCTCGGGCGAAGACGTACCAGGCCAAGCTCGAAAGCCTCGAAACGGAGGTTCAGACCGCACGCGAGGCGCTCGTCCGCGCTGGCGAGGCGGAACGGGATCGCATCGTCTCCGAGGCGGACGCCAAGGCAGAGCGCGCGCACAAGGACGCCCTGTTTTTGGTGGAGCAAGAGCTGAAGCAGGTCCGTCAGGACCTCTGGAGGGACACCTTGGATGCGGCGGTCGTGGCCGCCGAAGAGATCCTCCGGCGAGGGGTCACGCAAGCGGATCAGGAGCGGATGGCCGAAGATTACCTCGCCGATGTCGCCGGCAAGCCCCGCGGCGACCGATCCGCCGACCAAGGGCGACCGGTGGCGCCCGGTGCCAGGAGTTCGACATGAGTGTTTCGATTGTGGCGCGGCGTTACGCGAGGGCGCTCCTCGAGCTCGGCGTGGAGCACGGGGAGCTCGATCGGCTGGTCGACGAGATCGCCGCTTTTGCCGAAGCATGGGAAACCAGCGCGGACCTGCGCAACGCGATTGAGAACCCACTCGTACCTCACGCGGCAAAGAAGGCCGTGGTGGGCGAGCTCGCAGACAACCTCGGCGCTTCGCAGCTCGTACGGAACACGATGCTGCTTCTGGTCGACCGGCGGCGTACCGCCACGCTACCCTACGTCGCGCGATTGCTGCGCGAGCTCGCGGACGAGCGCAAAGGCGTCGTGCGCGCCGAGGTGACGACCGCGGCTCCGCTGAGCGATGCGTATTATGCGAGGCTCCAGGTCCAGCTGGAGAAAATGACGGGAAAGCGCGTCGCAATCGACCGGCGCACCGACGCGTCGCTCATCGCCGGCGTCGTGACGCGCATCGGAGACCGGATCGTCGACGGCTCGCTGCGCACCCGCCTTCAGTCTCTTCGCGATGCGATGACGCCTCCAGGTATTTGATCGAAAGCCCGAGCAACCCCACGGGCTCTTTCTGACAGCCACACGACCAGGAAAACGACCATGCAGCTTCGGGCAGAAGAGATCTCTTCCATCATCAAGAAGCAGATCCAGAACTACGAGAAAGCCGCACTCACGACCGAGACCGGCACAGTGCTCAGCGTCGGAGACGGGATTGCCCGCATCTACGGCCTCGAGGGGGCAATGGCCGGCGAGTTGCTCGAATTTCCGGGCGGCCTCATGGGCCTCGTGCTCAACCTCGAGGCGGACAACGTCGGCGCCGTCTGCTTCGGCGAAGTGACGAACGTAAAAGAAGGCTCGGTCGTGCGGCGGACGGGGCGCATCCTCGACGTCGGCGTCGGCGAGGCGCTGGTCGGTCGCGTGGTCAACGCGCTCGGCTTGCCCATCGACGGCAAGGGACCGATCGAGACGCCCCACCGCCGCCGCGTCGAGCTCAAAGCGCCCGGCATTCTCGCGCGACAATCCGTCAAAGAGCCGCTGCAGACCGGTCTCAAGGCCATCGACAGCATGGTTCCGATCGGGCGGGGGCAGCGCGAGCTCATCATCGGGGACCGTCAGACGGGTAAGACCGCCGTCGCGGTCGACACGATCATCAATCAACGAGGGCAGGGCGTTTACTGCTTCTACGTTGCGATCGGTCAGAAGCAGTCCACGGTCGCGAGCGTGGTGGACAAGCTGACGCAGCAAGGAGCGATGGAGTACACGACGGTCGTCGTCGCCGGGGCCAGCGAGATGGCGCCACTGCAATTCATCGTGCCTTACACGGGCGTTACGATGGCTGAGTACTTCCGCGACAGCGGGCGGCACGCGCTCTGCGTCTACGACGACCTCTCGAAACAGGCGGTCGCGTATCGTCAGCTCTCGCTACTCCTGAGGCGGCCGCCGGGCCGCGAAGCGTACCCCGGCGACGTCTTCTACATTCACTCGCGCCTGCTCGAGCGCGCGGCAAAGATGGCCGAGGAGTCTGCTGTCGTCCGGAAAGACGTCACCGATTGGGACAAGCGCGGCGACGCGAAGATTCACAAGGGTGAGCTTGGACGGCATCACGCCGAGACGGAGCTCAAGGAGAAGGGTGAGGGCTTCTACATCCTGAAGAACCCACGCTCCGGCGGCTCGCTCACCGCGCTCCCTGTCATCGAGACCCAGGCGGGCGACGTCAGCGCATACATACCCACGAACGTCATCTCCATCACCGACGGGCAGATCTTTCTCGAGACCGACCTTTTCTACTCCGGCGTCCGACCGGCCATCAACGTGGGCATCAGCGTGAGCCGCGTCGGCGGAAGCGCCCAGATCAAGGCGATGAAAGCGGTCGCCGGTCGTATGAAGGGCGAGCTCGCGCAGTATCGCGAGATGGCGGCGTTTTCGCAGTTCGCCAGCGACCTCGACAAGGTCACGCGAGACCAGCTCGAACGCGGGGCGCGGCTCGTCGAGATCCTCAAGCAGGGCCAGTACGTGCCGGTGCCCGTGGAAAAGCAGGTCGTCATCATCTACGCCGGAACGCGCGGTTACATCGACAAGCTCGAGATTTCCCACATCGCCGCTTACGAGCGAGGCCTCTACGACTTCATCGAGAAGAAGTACGGCGCCATTTACGAGAACATCCGCACCAAGAAGTCGCTCGATGATCAGACCGAAGCGATGCTGAAGAAAGCGCTCGACGAATTCGGCACGGCCTTCTCGCCCGCCGCAGAGCAGAAGTAGCCATGCCGTCGCTCAAGGTCATCCGCCGGCGCATCTCGAGCACCAAGGCGACGCAAAAGATAACGCGCGCCATGAAGATGGTCGCCGGCGCGCGGCTGACGCGGGCGCAGCAGCGAATCCTCGCGATGCGGCCCTACGCGGTGAAGACGGCCGAAGTCCTCCAGTCCGTCTCTCGGACGATCGCCGCCGCGGATTCTCAAAACGAGCCGGTTCACCCTCTTCTCGCGGTCCGCCCCGAGAAGAAGGCGCTTTTTCTCGTGTTCTCGGCAGACCGTGGACTATGCGGCGCCCTCAACACGAACATCAACAAGAGCACCGAGCGCGCGTGGCAGGAAAAAGTGGCGAGCGAAGTTCAGGTCGTGTTCGCGACGCTCGGTCGCAAGGGCCGTGAATACCTGAACCGGCGCCACGGCGAAGTCGTGCGCGACTTTGTCCGGATCTACGACGGCGTCGACCTCGACAAGGCACGTCTCGTATCGAGTTGGCTCGTTTCCCGTTTTCAAAAGGCCGAGTGCGATTCGGTCTATTTCGTCTACAACGAGTTCAAGAGCGCGCTCACGCAAAGGGTCGTCATCGAGCGCCTGCTTCCGCTGGCCGCTGGCGGGAGCGAAGGGGGATCCGCGACGGAGGTCGGCTCGCAAGGCATGGCGCCGAGCGACTTCCTCTTCGAGCCGAACCAGCAGGCGCTGCTGGATCGGTTGCTTCCGATGTACGTCGAGATCAGCGTTTACCGTGCGCTCCTGGAGAGTCAGGCGAGTTTCTTCGGAGCGCAGATGACTGCGATGGATGCGGCCACGCGAAACGCGAAAGACATGATCTCCAACTACACGCTCATGTACAACCGAGCGCGCCAGGCGGCGATCACCAAAGAGCTGATGGAGATCATCGGTGGAGCCGAAGCCCTCAAGTCCTGAGTAGAAGCCCGGCGCTTTTCGCCGATAGCTGCGCGATCCCGGCGTCGAGCGTGCTCGCGTACTGGAGTACGCTCCGCGCGCTCGC
>CAZVPE010000043.1:0-30789 GCA_964628155.1 uncultured Polyangiaceae bacterium
GCGAGGCTCCCCGCGACGATCGCGCCCGTGCGATTCCTATTCCTCGTCCTGTTCATGTCGCGGATCCTTCGAAAGATCCGCGACCACTTCGTCGACCGTCGCGGCGGGCGTCGACGGCCGGGGTGCTCGACGCGAGCGTACCCCCGAGGGTCGCCCTTCTACGTTTTCCAGATCAAGCCCGGTCGGGTGCTGGGACGTGCCGTTCGGCGTTTGGCGGTCAGCGCGATCGAGCGTCGCCGCGCGCGGTGGCGGAAGCGTCGGCGCTTCGGCGCGCTCGCGTCTGCTTTTGGGTGCCGGCGCGCTCGGCCGTGGAGCCGACACGAGCGGGGGGCCAAGGTCCGGGTCCGTGTCTGGCTCGGGGGGAAAGCGGTGCTTTTGTGCCATGCGGGGCTCGGGAGTTTCAGCGCGAGAAGGCGCAACGTGGAAGAGTAGCGTAGCGGCAGAAGGGTCGCGAGCCAGCCATACCTACCCACCAGCCCTTCAGGCATCCGCCGGGAGCAGAAGACGCCGGAGCGCACTCGGGAGCCGCTCCTCGCTCGGAGCGCGTTCGAGCAGCGGTCCCATCGGGGCGCTCGACAGCGTATGCCAATAGAGGATGGTTCGGCCGCGGCGGGCCCGCACGTGCCATAGGGCCGAAGCGAAGGCTTTTGCGGTGTATGTCGGGTCGAGCGCGAGCCCGGATTTGCTTGCTACCTCCGTCGCATCGCGGCCCTCGGTGGTGGCATGACCATACCCCTCTCCGAGAAAGCGAGCGTCTACGGAGAAACGCCGCCCGTTTGCGTCACCCGCGTTCGAGCCGGCTGGACGGAGCGCGGCTTCTTCCGCTGGCTCCGCTGGCTCCGCTTGCTCCGCTCGCTCGGCTCGCTTGCTGCAGCGGCGTAAGAGAAAGCGAGCGGCCGTTTCCAGTGCCCAGGCGGGCCTCGACACACACACGCCTACGACCCGCGTCTTCATTCGCAGCTGCGCGAACCCCGCCGCAAGACCCGCCGCCGTGCCGCCGGAACCGAGCGCAACGACGCAGATGTCCGGCTCCGGCAGGTCTCCCGCCTGCACCTGCTCGGCCAGCTCGCGGGCGGCCGACACGTAACCCATGGCGCCGATGGGGCTCGACCCACCGAGCATGAAAAATCGCGTCTCGTGCCCGCGTCCGGCGACGCGCCGTACGATCGCCGGCAAGGCCGCCGCCCACGACGACACCGGAAATGGGCTCATCCCCAGACCGACGGCGGCTCGAAGGACCTCGACGACGTGATCGGTACGGGGCTGCGGCACGAGGACGGCCTCGACGGCGAACCCCTCACGCGCTCCAAAGTACGTCGTCGCCAGCACGTGGTGGCTACCGGCGGCTCCGACCGTCACGATGCGCCGGGCGCCGCGCGCGCGGGCATCCGCGAGTAGGCGTTCAAGCTTGCGGACCTTGTTACCGCCGTAAATCTCGTTCGTTCGATCGTCGCGCTTCACCCACAGCGACCCCTCTCCGCTGGAGAGCTCGTCCAGCCGCTCGACCGGCGTCGGATACCGACCGAGGATCAGGGGGGCGGCGGGAAATGGCACGGCGGCACGTCGCGTCATGGGTTAGCCGAAACACATACGAAACCTGGCTTTGGTAGGCGCTTTCATGAGGCTTGCATCAGGCGCCCCGCCGGGCTTCCATCCGTCTCCGCCAAGAGAACACGAATGAAGAAAATAGAAGCCATCATCAAGCCGTTCAAACTCGACGAAGTGAAGGACGCCCTCGCTGAGGTCGGTGTGCAGGGGATGACCGTGACCGAAGTCAAGGGCTTCGGCCGCACCGGCGGAAAGAAGGAGGTGTACCGGGGCTCGGCGTACGTCGTCGACTTCGTGCCCAAAGTGAAGATCGAGGTGGTGGTACCGGACGAAATCGTGCACGACGTTCTCGACGCGATCGAGAAAAGCGCCAAGACGGGGCGTATTGGCGACGGAAAAATCTTCGTAGTCGCGGTGGAAGAAGCGGTTCGTATCCGTACGGGCGAGCGTGGTAAGGAAGCGATTTGAAGGACCCGCCACGTGGTCCACGGAGGAAACATGACACCGAAGGAAGCCTTGGAGCTCGCCAAGAAGCACGACGTCAAGTTCGTCGACCTCAAGTTCATCGATTTCCCGGGTGTGTGGCAACACACGACGATCCCGGCGACGCGCCTCGACGTGGGCCTGTTCGAAGATGGCCTTGCGTTCGATGGCTCGTCGATTCGTGGCTGGCAGCCGATCAACGCTTCGGACATGGTCATGATCCCCGACGCGGCGACCGCCGTGATCGACCCCTTTTACGCGACTCCGACGATTAGCTTCATTTGTTCCATTTTCGATCCCATTACCAAGCAGCCGTACTCGCGCGACCCTCGGCACATCGCCAAGAAGGCCGAGGCGTACCTGCGCCAGACGGGCATCGGCGACACCTCGTTCATGGGCCCCGAGGCCGAGTTCTTTCTCTTCGACGACGTTCGCTACGACCAGTCGCAGCCCAACTGCGGCTACTATTACATCGATAGCGTCGAGGGTACTTGGAACAGCGGTCGCGAAGAGTTCCCGAACCTCGGTTACAAGACGCGCCATAAGGAAGGGTATTTCCCCGTCCCGCCGACGGACACGCTCGGCGACATCCGCCAGGCGATGATGACGACGCTGATGGAGACCGGGGTCGAGGTCGAGGTCGGTCACCACGAAGTCGCCACCGGCGGCCAGTGCGAGATCGGCATGAAGTTCAAGCGCCTGGTCGAGTGCGCCGATCAGCTCATGTGGTTCAAGTACGTCGTGAAGAACGTCGCGCGCAAGCACGGCAAAGCGGCGACGTTCATGCCCAAGCCGATGTTCGGCGACAACGGCAGCGGGATGCACACGCACCAGTCGATTTGGAAGGAGGGAAAGCCCCTCTTCGGCGGCGACGGTTATGCGGGCCTCTCGGACATGGCCCTTCACTACATCGGGGGCGTCATCAAGCACGCGAAGTCGATCGCCGCGCTGACCAATCCCACCACCAACTCCTACCGCCGCTTGGTGCCCGGTTTCGAGGCGCCGATCAACCTCGCCTACTCCAGCCGAAACCGCTCCGCGGCCCTGCGCATCCCGATCACCGGCCCGAACCCAAAGACCCGTCGCGTCGAAGTGCGGTTCCCCGACCCGAGCTGCAACCCGTACCTCGCGTTCAGCGCGATGCTCTTGGCGGGCATCGACGGGATTCAAAACAAGATCAACCCGGGCGATCCGCTGGACAAGGACATCTACGGTCTCAGCCCGGAAGAGCTCAAAGAGGTGCCGCACATGCCCGGCAGCCTCGAAGAAGCGCTGGACTCGCTCGAGCGCGACCACGAGTTCCTCCTGCGCGGCGACGTTTTTACCAAGGACGCGATCCACGAGTGGCTCGACTACAAGCGCAATCGAGAGCTCACGCCCGTGCGGATGCGCCCGACGCCCTACGAGTTCTACCTCTACTTCGATATCTAAAGGAGGGGACACGCTTCCCCCGCCGCGGCCACGATTGGTGCATCCTAGCTCCCCATGAGCGCGAGTCGGATGCTGGTGGCCGCGGCGGTGCTTTCGGGTCTCTCGTGGCTCCTGCACCGATACGTTTGGGCGCGGCTCGTTCGCGACGCGGTCTGGGCGGCGCCGTGGGGGAGGGGCCTCACCCTCGCTGTCTTCACGTTGGCCGCGCTCGTGCCCGTGGTGTTCGTCGGAATGCGATGGCTCCCGCGGTCGATCAACGCGCCGCTCGCATGGGTCGTGTACACGTGGCTCGGCTTTGCGCTCTATTTGTTCTTGCTGACCGCTCTCTCAGACGCGGGGCGAGTGGTCGGCGCCCTGGTTGGGGCGCTGCCGGCGGATCCCGATCGGAGGAGGCTCCTCGGGCGCACCGTGGCGGCATCGGTCGGCGCGCTCTCGGCGCTCATCGGACTCGGCGGGATCGCCAACGTGGCCCGGGGTTTCGATATTCGCCGCGTGCGAATCCCGCTGGCCCGCCTGCCGCTCTCGGCGTCGGGCTACAGCATCGTCCAGCTGACCGACGTGCACATCGGCCCGACGATCGGGCGCGACTTTCTCGAAGGGGTCGTTCGAGAAGCCAACAAGCTCGCGCCCGACTTGATTGTCATCACCGGCGACCTGGTCGACGGTAGCGTCGAACAGCTCGGCGCGCTCGTCGAGCCGCTTCGCGAGCTACGGGCCCGAGACGGCGTCTTCTTCGTCACGGGCAATCACGAATACTACTCCGGCGCAGACGCGTGGATCGCGCATCTGCGCACGCTGGGCGTTCGGGTCCTCCGCAACGAGCGCGTTTCGATTCGCGACGCGTTCGACCTGGCAGGGGTCGACGATGCCAGCGCGCACCGCATGCTCGCCGATCACGGGCAAGACGTGCCGAAAGCGCTTGCCGGGCGAGACCCTGCTCGCGCCGTCATTCTGCTCGCGCACCAGCCGAAGGCGCTCCAAGACGCGCTCCTTTGCGACGTCGATCTGCAGATCTCCGGGCATGTCCACGGCGGCCAGATGATTCCGTTCAACTGGATCGCGCGACTCGACCAGCCCTTCGTCTCCGGCCTTCACCTGGTCGAGCGCACCTGGATCTACGTGAGCACGGGGACCGGCTACTGGGGGCCGCCGATGCGGGTCGGACCCGGCGCCGAAGTGACGCGAATCGAGCTCGTCGCGCGCGCTTGATTCCCCGCTGACGCTTCGAGCGCAGGCGCGCTCATCAGCCCCGGCCCGCCGGGAGGCCGCGCATGCCTCTTGCAAATCTCGCGAGTCCGCAAATGGCCAAGAGCGCAGACCCGTTCGGACTGGTCCACACCACGATTTCGGGTCGCTATGCCGTCGAGGAACTGGTCGGCGAAGGCGGCTTCTCGGTCGTCTATCGGGCTCGGCACACGCTCTGGAAGCACCCGGTCGCGATCAAGGCGTTCCGCGGGTTCGAAGCGTTGGACTCCGAGGCGCGCGAAGCCCTGCTGCACGCCTTCGTGCAAGAAGGCGCAATCCTCGCGGAGCTCTCGGAGCGCACGACGGCCATCGTGCAAGCGCGCGATATGGCCACGCTGGTCACGCCCGGCGGAGACTGGATCCCGTACCTCGTTCTCGAATGGCTCGAGGGCGAGACACTCGAGGCGGTGCTCTGGCAAGAGCGGCGCGTCGGGCTCGCCCCCCGCACGTTCCGCGAGGCGTTCGCGCTGCTGGATCCCCTTGCGCAGGCGCTCGCGCTCGCTCACAGAAAAGGCATCTGCCACCGCGATCTCAAGCCGGGCAACATCTTCGTTCTCGGCGACGCTCGGGGCGAGGAGCGCCTCACGAAGCTTCTCGACTTCGGCACGGCCAGCTTCTTTTCCGATGCACGGCGAGCCCTTTCGGAGCGATGGCCCGCACTGCAATCGTGCGCGTTCACGCCGCAATACGCTGCACCGGAGCAATTCTCGGCCGGCTATGGGGTCACCGGCCCCTGGACCGACGTGTTCTCGCTGGCGCTCATCTTCGTCGAGCTCTTGAGCGGGAGTGAGCCGATGGGCGACGGCACGACCGACGAACTCGTGAGGGTCGCGACCGACCCGAGGAGGCGACCCACGCCCCGCGCGCTCGCGTTGCCCGTCCCTGACGCGGTCGAAGCCGTCTTTTCACGCGCACTTGCCGTCTATCCAGCCGAGCGCTGGCAAACCGCGGGCAGCTTCTGGAGCGCGCTGCGCGAAGCGATGAACGCCCCGGTCGCCCAACCGGTTCCGCCGCCGGCACCGCGGCCGTGGCGAGTGGCGCCCGCGGCCGCGTTCGCGATCGCCCTCACGATGGCCGCTTCCGCGATCTCCGATCACGGGGTCGGTCGGGGCGCAGAGGCGCGGCGGGCCCAGCGGGGAGCGCCTCGGGCGTCATCGACCCCTTTCTGACCCTGCGTCTTCCACGACTGTGCGGCTCGGTCCGGCCCAGCCGGCTTGGCACATCGATCGCACGCTTGCGCGCGTCGGCCGCCCGGACCCCTCGGCGGCTTTTGCAATACACCCGACGGAGCCGCAGGCGATGATGCCTTGCCCATGCGCGCACGAGCTCGGCCCGGCGATCGACGGCAAATGTCGCCGTTGGAAGCCGAGCGGTCACGAACCCGGACGCTTGTGCCTGTACTGCGCCGATCGACGGCCGGGGCGCGCGCTCGTCCTTCTGCACGATCTGCGGGCCACGTCGAGCGCCTACGAAGTGCGTCCCCTCTTCGAAAGTTTTCGCTGGCGTCGCCCCACGTTCGCGGTCGACTTACCCGGGTTTGGCCTCTCCGACGGGTTCCAGGCGCCGTGTGTCCCGGAGCGATCGGCGGCCGTGCTCGGCGAGCTTTTGCCGCGACTCCGTCGCCACGACCTCCCGCTCGACCTTCTGACGATCGGCCGTAGCTCGGTGTTGGCAGCGCGCGTGGCGCGAGACGGACCCGGGCTCATTCGCTCCATCGTGATGTTGCAGCCGTCATGGTTGCTGGCGGAGCGCGGCGCGCTGCTCGAGTCGCTCGGGGCTTGGCTGGAGAGCCGGCTCGGGGAGCGGGCTGCGCGCCCGTTCTTCGCGCTCGCGTCCACGCGGCCTCTCGTCCGGCACTCGCTTCGCGCGCGCTTTCGCGGCCCGGCTGACGAGGGCCTCGTCGCCTATGCGCAGGCGAGCGCACGCGCGCCCGGCGCCCGACGCGCCCGCATCGCGGCCGCCGCCCAACGCTCGTCTGCCGCCGAAGCGTCATGCCTCTATCGAGCGCTGACCGTGCCGGTGCTCGTCGTGCACGACGAGCGCGGGTCCCGTGCCCCGGAGCTCGAGGCGTTTTTGCACAGCCGCCACGACAGGTTTGCGCTCCGCATGGCGTCCGCGCGCGGTATGCCCCACTTCGAGAGACCCCTCGAGACGACCACGGCACTGGAACGGTTCTGGCAATCGCTGCCCCGCGCGGCCTTCGAGCGAGCAATGCGTTGATGCTTTCCGCTGGCCACCGCATCTCCGCCCAGCCGCGCCTGCCTGAAGAAAGAGCACCGATGCCCCAGGTCATCCGTGTACGCGACGTCGCGCGCGCCGGAGTTTACGAACTCGGCCCAAACGAACCCATTCTGCGAGGGACGTACGAGCTCTTTCAACCGATCGGCCCCGCTCGGCGCCGCGGCTCGCTCGTCGACTGGGTGCAGGCGCGTGTCCTTCGTTCGTGCCGAGTCGTGCCCGGCGCGCTGGGGGACGCTCACCCGGGGGAACGGGTTCTCGTGCGCTTGCCGCCGACGGAACCGAAGGACGAGTGGTGGCTCTGCGAAGTCGAAGCGGTGGATGGTGATTCGGTCGCCGAGTGAGACAAAAGATGCATTCCGACACCCTCCTCGCATCGATGGCGATTGGCGCCGCGGCGGCCCTTGCCGGAATGATCTGGCCGTTCCGGCGAGGCGCGACCGGAATCGCGGTCAATCTGGCGGCGGGGATCGGCGGCGCCCTGGTCGGGGCCCTCTTCGGTCTCGCCGTGCTCCCGAGCGGGGTCCACACGCGGTCGCCCGGCTGTCTGCTCTGCGCCGCCTTCGGGGCGCTCGCGTTGCTCGGGATCGTGCACGCGTGGTCGGGGAGGCGCGCACGAGCACTGCGAGCCAGACGATGAGGCCGGGGTGTCAGATCGCCGGTTTCAGGACGAACGACTTGCAGTTGCCTTTCGGGTTGACCGGTCCCTTCAGGATCTTGCACGCGCCGCATGCGTCCGGCGTCGGGCCGGGCAAAAACTGGAGACACCTGGCGCACGACTTTCCGGGTTCGACCGAGATGTCGACGTAGGCGAGCGTCGTGCGGAGCTGCACGTCTGCCGCCGCAAGGCCGGTCGTGTCGTTGCACGAGACGACGTGCTTCTCTTTGCCGCACGCGGCCGCACCGAGCGTACCCATCACGCCGATCGCGGCACTTTGCTTCAAGACTTCACGGCGGGAAATGATGTCGCGCATCTTCAAGCTCCTCTTAGCGATAAATCCCCCATAGCACGACCATCCCGAGCCCGATCCGGTACCACCCGAACGGTTCGAGCCCGCGCGTCCGCAGATACTTGAGAAAGCTCGCGATGACCGCCCAGGCGACCAGGAACGAAACCACCAAACCGATGGTCATGCTCAGCCCGCCAACGCTCGCCGCGAGAACGTGACGCGCCTTCGACGCTTCGTAGAGCGTCGCCGCGCCCAGAGTCGGGAGCGCCAGGAGAAACGAGAACTCCGCGGCCGTCGCCGTCGACAGCCCGGCGAGCTGCCCGGCCACGATCGTGCACATCGCCCGCGACGCTCCAGGCCAGAGCGAGAGACACTGGCCGAGGCCGATCGCCAGCGCGCGCGCCGGCGTCACCTGCTCGAGCCCCTGTGCGCCCGCGGGGACGCCACCGGGCCCGGGCCTTCGCGCCCGGAGGAACCGCTCGATCGCGATCATCGCGACGCCGCCCACGGCGAGGGCGACTGCGACCGGAAGCAGCCCGAAGAGGTGCGCCTTGATCGTCTTTCGGAGGAGGAGCCCGACGGCCGCGGCCGGTGCGAAGGCGATCGCGATCGCGGAGAGCAAGCGCAAGGCCGCCGGGTCGCGCGAGAGAAGGCCGCGCGCGCGCTCCATGAGCAGCACGCGGTAGTGCACGACGACGGCCAGGATGGCGCCGAGCTGAACGACGATTTCGAACGATGATGTCGCAGGGTCATTGTCCGCCAGGCCGAGCATGTGGCCGGCAAGAACGAGGTGGCCGGTCGAAGAAACGGGGAGGTATTCCGTCAATCCTTCGACGATGCCGAGTAGCGCGGCGACGACGGGCGTCATGAGGCGGTCGGCGTAGCACGACGGGGGTATGGCGCGCGTGTCATGCTCGGCGGTCTCGCTGCACTGCGCCAGGAACGTGAGCGCGCGCGGCGGACGTTTTGGCCGCTCGGGCGGCTTTTTTTGGCCTATGGTTCGCCCGCTCGAAGCTCAGACTCGCGGAAAGGTGAACGCTCATGTCGAAGAAACTTATCCCAGTAGCGCTGACGATTCTCTCAGGGACAGCCCTTGCTTGGGCGGCCGCGTGTTCGAGTAGCAACGGGAATGGGTCCCCGGGCGGCAGCTCGTCGTCGTCGGGCAGCAGCAGCAGCGGCAGCGGCAGCGGCGGCGGCAGTGGGTCTGGCAGCGGTAGCAGCAGCAGCGGGAGTGGGAGCGGCAGCGGCAGCGGGAGTGGAAGCAGCGGCGCGAGCGGGAGCAGTTCGAGCGGCACCTTCGTGAAGATCGACGACATGGAAAGCGTCAACGCGGACGGTGGCTCGACGAACGGGCCCATCGAGCTCACGGGCCTGCCAACGGGCGACTACCCTGGCTACTGGTACGACGGGGTGAGCTCCGGCGATGCGAGAAACACCGTGTCTCCGCCGTCCAACGATTACACCTATTCGCTGCTCCCCGCGCCCCACACGACGATGACCGGCGTCATGAGCGCGCACGGGGCTCACGTCGCCTGCGCCATCTGGGACAAGTATGGATTCTGTCAGGAGGCGTTCGAGTTTGCGCAGGCGAACTCGGCGGACGCGGCGGTCTCCGATTCGGGAGGGCCCACGCCGAGGACCACCGCCGCGTTCGACATCAGCGCGTACACGGGAATCACGTTCTGGGCGATGGCGGGATCGACGATGAGCACGACTGCGCAGCTACGCGTTCTCTTCCCGGACATCGACTCGGATCCGCGCGGCGGACGTTGCGCCGTGGGGGACGCGGGAGCCTGTTACGACAGCTGGAGTTACGTCCTCCCGGCGACGATGCTCACGAGCTCTTGGCAGCAGGTGACGGTCAAGTATGCGCCGATGAACGGCGTGCTGACGCCGCAGACCTTCGGGTACGAAGCAGCCAACTTCGACCCCGCGCACGTGTACGGTGTCGGATTCCAGGTGAGCGGGCCAAACGCCGCCGACGCGGGCGCCGCGGTCAACGCCGACTTCTGGATCGACGACATTTACTTCGCGAAGTAGCCCCGCGGCCCGGGCCGGCGGCAAGCCACGTCGATAGCGCGCGTCGACGGTGACCTTGCCGTCGGCGCCCGGGGATGCCCCTGAGAAGGGGCCCCCCTCTTCGTCCCCGTTGCTGTCACGCGGAGGGGCAGGGCCTCACTGCGGAGGGTTCGTGTAGTCGATGAAGTTTCCGCTGAGCGCGAGCATCGAGATGAGTCCGACGGAGCTACTGAAGTAGTTGTCGTTCGCTTGGCCGGAAGTGGCGTTGATCACGACCGAGTAGAGGTACGTCCACGAACTGTCGACGAAGCTCTGGTTGCTCGCGCTCATCATCGCCGCGACGGCGGCGGGACCCGTGATCGCGCCGGACACGTACTGCCCCGCGGCGCTGCCGCTGAGCGGGGTGATCGGGATCTTGATGCTCTTGGGCCCGAGCGTCTGGTTGGCGTACTGCACGAAGAAATTCACCATCGGAGTCAGGAACGTCTTGGCGCTGCCCGATCCCGACCAACAGTAATCCATGCCGACGCGCCAAGGCGCGCGGCAGGCGTCGAATCCAAACGTGCTCCCGCCCACTTGGTCGGGAATGAGGCCGCTCGTCTGGTTTTGCGCGCCGATGAGCTTCGTGTACTCGGCCGTATATACTGCGTTCCAGCTCGAGTCGCCGCTCACCGAGGCGAAGACTTTGTAGTAATCCGGCGCTGCATAATCGATATAGGTCGACGGAGCGTTGGCGAAGTTCCCGTCCTTCAGCTCGTTCGACGAGGCGACCTCCTGCGACTTGATGCTCGTCAGGATCGATTTGGCCGCGCCGAGGTAGCTGCCGCCCGGCCACTGCTTGTCGGCCATGATGAGCGCCCAGGCCATGTCCTGGTCGGCATCGGTGGCGGAGCTCACTTGCGTCCCGCTCGAAGTCCCGCCGGAGCTCACTTGCCAGCTCATGAGGCCATTGGCCATGTGCGCCTGCACGTATGCCCAAAACGAGTCGAACGTTTTCTTGTCGGACATGTACACGGCGATGAGCATTCCGTAGCCCATGGCCTCGGACGAAGTTTGGTTCGCGGTCATCGGATCCTGCACGCGGAGCGCCCCCGCCGGTGCTCCCGAGGAGGTGACCATCGCGGCCATCCAACTCTGATAGGCGGTCTGGATCTTCAGGTGCGAAATGTCCGTCGGGTAGGTGCAGTTGGCGCTCTTGCGGTCCTGCGGGAAGGGAAAGCTGCCCATCGCGTTCGCGGCCGTCGGCGTCGCCAGCCAGCTGTCGCCTCCACCCGCGGCGCCGCTCGATCCCCCGCCGGAGCTATTGCTCGAGCCAGCACCCGAGCTTGAACTCGAACCGCTACCCGATCCGGTGCTCCCGCCGCTGCTGCTCGATCCGTTGCTCCCCCCGCTCCCCGCGCCGCCAACGCCTCCCGACGAGCTGCTGCCCCCACCACTTCCGCTCGAACTGCCGCTGCTGCTGGAAGGCCCGCCCGCGCTCGGCGAACTCAAACAGGCGGTGAGACCGAGAGACCCGATGACAAGACAAGAAGCCGAACGAAACGGATTGAACACGGAACCTCCGAAAAACGCCCCAAGACATACTTCCCAGGACAGCACGACTGCGGCTTTGCGTTGTAGTCGCTTTCCCGGGTTGGCGAGGCTCAACATCCGCGCGTCCGCAATCGTCGTGCCAAGCGCAAGACCATTTCGAACTTCGCGCTCACGTCGCGTGTACGGAAGCCCGCGAGAGAGGGGTAGGCAGAACTCCGGAATCTTCTGCGGACAGACTTTTTCTGCGGACAATTCTGCGGACAAAAGAGCCACGTGAGGAGGCCGCCAACGGCCTCGGCCAGTGGTAACGTTGCCCCGCATGCGGACTCTCGTCGCCCGTTACGTGTCTTGCGCCGCCGCCGCGTTTGGCCTCGTCGCCTGCAGCGGGGTCGCGACGCCGCCGGACAACGGCCCCACCGTTCAAGTTGCGCAAGCGAGTGCCGTGCGAGTCGCCGCGACGTCCGTCTCGCCCGACGCGCTGAGCGCTGCGGTGACCGCGAACAACGCGTTCGCGGTGGACCTCTATTTGCGGGTGAGCCAGGAGGCGCGATCGACCAACTTGATGACTTCGCCCGCGAGCGCCTCGCTCGCGCTGACCATGGCGTACGCGGGCGCAGCGGGCCAAACGGCCGCCGAAATGGCGAGCGCGCTCCACCTCGGCGCGGCGGCCGGGCAGATGATCTTCGACGGCCAAAACGCGCTCAGTCAAACGATCGCGTCGCGGGGCATGGCCGCCCTGGCGGGGGCCCCAGACGCCGGTCCGCCCGGCCCGAGAGCGAGCGACTACGATCTTCGTTTGGTCAACGCGCTTTGGGGCGACAAGAGCGTGACGTGGGCGCCTTCGTTCTTGAACACGCTGGCGACGAGCTACGGGGCCGGCGTCTACTTGCTCGACTTCATGGGCCACGTCGATCAGGCGCGGCTGGCCATCAACGACTGGGTGCGGCTACAGACGACCGACAAGATCGTGGATCTGCTTCCCGCGGGGTCGATCGACCCGACCACGGTGCTCGTCCTCGTCAACGCCTTCCACTTGAAGTTCCCATGGGCGACCCCTTTCGATCCCGCGAACACGCTGCCGGGTCCGTTCACCCTCTCCGGCGGGTCGACGGTCTCGCCACGCTTCATGAACGAGACGACGGAGCTTTTCTACGAGGATGACGGCCAAGCGCAGGTCGTCTGGCTTCCGCTCGCGAACAACCAGATCTCGGTCGCCGTCGCCCTGCCGCACGCCGGCATGGACCTCGCGACGTACGAGGCGTCACTGACCGCGAGCTCGGCGTTGCTCGTCGCGCCGAAATCGACGGCCACCGTCATGCTCTCCATCCCCAAGGCGGCGTTCACGTCGAAGACCTACTCGCTCAAGACGGCGCTGCAGGCGATGGGTATGGTTGAGGCGTTCGGGCCGATGGCAGACTTCTCGGGCATGGGCACGGGACTGCACCTGAGCAACGTTTTCCAGAAGGCGATGATCTCGATGCAGGAGACCGGCGTCGAAGCCTCCGCGGCGACCGGCGTGATTGGCGCGCATAAGAGCAGCTCGGCATCGCCCCCTGTGTCGATGGTCGTCAACCGGCCGTACGTCGTGTCCATCGTCGACGCCAGCGGCGCTGTCCTCGTCTTGGGCCATATCGTGGACCCGACGGACGCCGGCAGCAGTCCTTAGCTCCACTTTCGTCTCCGAAGGTCACGAACGCGGCGCAGTCCACTGGTACCCCACGGCGCCGGCGCTACGCTCGGCGTCGTGCAAGCCGCCCCTGCCGAGCCCTCGCTCCCTTTCGCCACGCGGCTGTGGCTCGCGTGGCTGTGCTTCTTTCGCGTCCTCGTCGACGGAGCCTTTGCCGCACGCGTGAGCGGTGCGCGCGCCGAGCCGCGCCTCGCCCCGGCCGCCCCGCCTTCACAGTTCACGGCCCCGTCGACCTCGTCGGCGCTCCAGCTGCTGTCGCTCCTCCAGCGCGAGGGCCGGCTCGTCGACTTCTTGCAGCAAGACATCACGGCCTTTCCGGACGCGGAAATCGGGGTCGCCGCGCGCGTCGTGCACGAGGGCTGTCGCAGGGCGCTCCGTGCGCATGCCGAGATCGAGCCCGTGCTGAGGCAGGCCGAGGGAGCACGCGTGGAGCTCGCCGAGGGGTTCGACGCCGATGAAGTGAAGCTCGTGGGCGACGTGCGCGGCCAGCCCCCCTACGCCGGAGTCTTGCGGCACCGCGGCTGGCGTGCGATCAAGCTCGAGCTCCCCCTCATCGTCGGCGGACACGACGCGCACGTCCTCGCCCCGGCGGAAGTGGAGCTCGGATGACCCGCTACGCCGTGGGGATCGATCTCGGAACCACGCACTCCGCGCTGTCCTTCGCTCCGCTGGAAGGCGAGGAGGGAGAGCGGCCGGAAGTCATGGATGTGCCGCAGATTGTCGCGCGGGGACAGGTCGAGGCCAAGCCCCTACTTCCCTCGTTTCTCTACTTCGCGCACGAGAGCGAGGGGCCGCAGGCCCTTCCCTGGGAGCCCGACCGCACCTTCAGCGTCGGGGAGTACGCCCGAGCGCGCGGCATCGACGCACCGGCGCGCGTCATCGGGAGCGCGAAGAGCTGGCTGTCGCATCCCACGGTCGACCGGCGGGCCGGATTTCTGCCCATCGGCGCCCCGGAGGACATCGAAAAAATCTCGCCGGTTGAAGCGTCGTGGCGGTACCTCGAGCATCTGGCCGAGGCGTTCGACGCACGCTTCGGGGGCGGCGAGTCGTCGCTCGCGAGCCAGGACGTCGTGCTCACGGTGCCCGCCTCGTTCGACGCGTCCGCGCGCGAGTTGACGGTCGAAGCGGCGATTGCCGCCGGGATCGAGAAGCTCACGTTGCTCGAGGAACCCCAGGCCGCCTTGTACGCTTGGACGCTGGCGCGCGGCGACGCATGGCGCAAGGACGTTCGGCCCGGGGACGTCGTGCTCGTGGTCGACGTCGGAGGCGGTACCACGGACTTCAGCGCCATCGCCGCGGTCGAACGCGACGGTTCCCTCGAGCTCGTGCGCGTCGCCGTCGGCGACCACATCTTGCTGGGCGGCGACAACATGGATCTCGCGCTGGCGCACCTCTTGCGCCACAAGCTGGAGAGCGAGGGCAAGCCCGTCGATCGAGCCCAGCAAGCGAGCTTGGTGCACGCTTGCCGAGTCGCCAAAGAGCGCCTCCTCGGGGACCCCTCGCTCGAGGCCGCGCCGATCGCGATCGCGTCCCGTAGCTCGACGCTGCTCGGCGCGACGCTCCGCACCGAACTGACGCGAGACGAAGTGACGCGCGTCGTGGTCGACGGCTTTTTCCCGATCGTGGCGGTCGATTCGCGCCCGACCCACCGCCCGCGCGCGGCCCTGACCGAGCTTGGACTTCCGTACGCGTCCGACGCGGCGGTCACCCGCCACCTCGCTGTTTTTCTCGCCCGTCAGGCCGGCGCGCTCGCGAAGCTGCAAGGCGCCTCGCCGCAAACCGGACGCACGCCGCGGCTGCTCCATCCCACGGCCGTGCTCTTCAACGGCGGCGTGATGAAGGCCGACAAGCTCCGGGCGCGGTTGGTGGACACGTTGAACGTGTGGCTGGGGCTCGATGGTGGCGAGCCGGTCCGTGTCCTCGAGGGAGCGGACCTGGATCTCGCCGTAGCCCGCGGAGCGTGCGCATACGCGCTCGTTCGCCGGGGAAAGGGGCTTCGCATCCGGGGAGGCACCGCGCGCGCGTACTACGTCGGCATCGAGAGCTCCGTCCCTGCCGTACCGGGCATCGAGCCCCCCGTCAGCGCGATGTGCGTGGCGCCGTTCGGCATGGAGGAAGGAACGGAAGCGAAGCTGCCCCCGCACGAGTTCGGGGTGGTCGTCGGCGAGCCGGTTTCGTTTCGCTTCTACGGGTCCACCGTGCGCCGCGACGACGGGGCGGGTGTTGTCCTGGAAGACTGGAAGCGCGACGAGCTCGACGAGCTACCGCCGATGGAGCTCACGCTGCCTGCCGAGGGACGGAGCGAGGGGGACGTCGTGCCGGTGAAGCTCCGGTCGCAAATCACAGAAGTCGGCACGCTGCTCCTCGAGGCCGAGCCGATCCGTCCTCTGAAAGACGGCGAGCGGTGGCGGGTCGAGCTCAGCGTGCGCGCCGATAGCGAAGAAGGGGGCTAGTCCTTCGCGAGTGACGCGCGGAGCGTCCGGTTCTCGGCCTCCACCGCTTCGAGCTTCGCGAGGAGGGGCGCGACGCCCTCTCGCACTTCGTCCTCCGTGAACCGCGGCGTGATGTGCTGCGGGCAGTTCCAGTCGAACGCCTCGACGCGAAGCACAAACGCGCGTTCGATACGTGCCGCGCCTGAATCCGCGGCCGCCGTGAGCGCGGCGAAGACGTCGGGCGCCGAGGCCGCGGTGACGACCGACGCCCGAGCGAGCACCTTCAGACGCGCACGGTTCGGGTAGTCGACGAAGATGAGCGCGACGCGATCGTCGCCACGGACGTTGCCGAGGGAGACGTACTGCTTGTTGCCGCGGTAGTCGGCGAACCCGATCGTGTGCGGATCGATCACCTTGACGAAGCCTTTTGGGCCGCCGCGGTGCTGGATGTACGGCCAGCCCGTCTCGCCGACACTGGCCATGTAGAAGGAATCGCGCGCGGCGAGGAACTCTTCCTCGACCTCGCCGAGCACGTCGGGCGCGTCGGCGCTGTCGGTGCGGGCGTACGCGCGGCGGCTCCCCATTCGTTCTTGCTCGGCCTTCACGCGCGGCGTGAAGGCGATGCTCGCGAATCGGCTCATTTTGCTCCCTCAACGGGGACGGTGCGTCACGGCCGGGAAGTCGATCTCCGTCTTGGCGACCTCGTTCAGATAGTTGGTGAATGTCGTGAGCGCGACGTTCGCCACGACGTCGAGGATCTCGGCGTCGCCGATGCCCGCGCGGCGTGCCGCCGCCACGTCCGCGTCGCTCACTCGGCCGCGCTTCTCGGTGATCGCTTTGGCGAAGGCGAGCGTAGCTGCAAGCCGCGTGTCGTCCGCCCTGGCCTCGCGCGCCTTGTCGAGGTCGCCTTCGGTGAGGCCCGCGCCCTTGCCGAGGAAGCTGTGCGCCGAGAGGCAGTAGTCGCACGCATCGATCTCCGACACGGTCAGCGCAATCGCTTCACGCGTCTGGGCGTCGAGGTGACCCTTCGACGCCGCGCCGAACATCGCCGCGAGCGCCTCGAGCACGGATGCGGACTGCGCCGCGACGCGGAACAGGTTCGGCGTCACGCCGAGGCCCTTCTGGACCCCGTCGAGCAGGGTCTTGACGTTGCCGGATGCGGTGCTGGGGTCGAGGGCGGGGATGCGGCTCATGGTGTTCTCCTTTGCTGGGGTTCTACGGGTCTCGCCCGGTCGAGCGGGGCCCTTGTCCGGGCCTTCTTGCCCGACGCCAAGGAAGATGCGCTCCCGCGAGCGCTGTGAGAATGGACGACATCTGCAAGTCACGCTTGCGTGTTACGCAAAAGTCGATGGACCGCCTCGAATGCATGGAAGCCTTCGTCGCCGCGGTCGACCACGGGAGCCTCTCCCGAGCCGCCCAAGCCCGCGGGCGGTCAATCGCCGCGGTCTCTCGCGCGATCACTTCGCTCGAGCGGCGGCTCGGCACGACGCTGCTCGTCCGCACGACTCGTATGCTGAAGCTCACCGACGCGGGCGAACGTTACGTCGCGGTCTGCCGCAGAGTGCTGGCGGACCTGGCCGACGCCGAACAGCGCGCGGGTAGCGTCGGCGAGGCGCCCCAAGGCGTCCTCACCGTCACAGCCCCCGTGATGTTTGGGGCCTTGCACGTGCGGCCAGTCGTCGACGCCTACCTCGCGGCCAACCCGGGCGTCCGGGTGCGCTTTCTGCTGCTCGACCGCATTGTCAATCTCGTCGACGAGGGGATCGATGCGGCCGTTCGGATCGCGCACCTGCCCGACTCGGCGCTCGTCGCCACCCACGTCGGCGCGACCCGCCGCGTCGTCTGCGCGAGCCCGGCCTACCTCGCACGCCACGGCCAGCCGAGCGAGCCCCGAGCCCTCGCCGACCACCGCTGTATCAGCTTCACGGCGCTCACCCCGAGCGAGACGTGGAGCTTTGGACCGGGGCCTCACGGGGGCCGCGCAAAGCAAGTGCGGGTCGAGCCCATCCTGAGCGTCAACACGGCGGAGGCGGCCATCGCCTCGGCGCTCGAGGGCCAAGGCGTGACGTGCGTGCTCTCGTACCAGGTCGCCACGCCGCTTCGCGCGGGAGCGCTTACGGTGCTCCTTACGGCATACGAGCCCGACCCGCTGCCCGTGCACCTCGTGTCTGCGGCGCGGGCCGCCACGTCGGCGAAGGTGGGCGCGTTCCTGGCGCTCGCCACGCCCGCGCTCCGCGCTGCGCTCGGGGATGGGAAGCGCTCGCGGAAGCCTCGCTGAATGCGGCTCACCCGGGAACGGGCGGGGGAAAGACGCGCGACAAGTCGAGCTCGATCGCGTCGAACGGCGCGATGCGCGCGCGGGCCGATGCGTCGAACGCTCCCGCGTCGACCCAGCGCCTCGACTGCGGCTCGAGACGGAGCGTCTCGAGCGTGCCCGCCGATGGATCGGCGAGCCAGTAGTGCATGACGCCGTGTCTCGCATAGAGCTCGCGCTTCGTCACGCGGTCATGGCCGGCGTTACTCGTAGAGATGATCTCGCAAATCCAGTCGGGCACGACGTCGATGGGCCGCACGTCCCACGGGCTCGCGAGGCGCTCCCGACGCCATCCCGCGAGGTCCGGCCTCACGATGTCGTGCGGAGACAGTCGAACGTCGACTTCGAGGAAGACCCACCAGCCCCCGGGACCGCCCGAGCCGTCGTCGTCGTCGAAGGCCCCGCCGATGAATCGCCGGAGTTTGCCTTGCACGCTCGAGTGTCGTGGCAGCGGGGCCGGGGGGGTGACCAGCACGCCGTGGACGATCTCCGCCTTGACGCCTACGGGCAGGGTGCGGAGAGCTTCCCAAGTCGCAAGGGTCTTCGCCGGCTCCACCCGGCGAAGGATAGCGCGCGGGGACGAGATCTACCGCGCGCTAGACCCTGGTGATTTTCGTCGAGAGCGAGCGAGCCCGGCGGCGAGCGCGCGGAGCGTACTTCCCGTACGCGAGCACGCTCGACACCGGGATCGCGAAGCTATCGGCGAAAAGCACCAGCGGTCTAGCCCGCGAGAGCGGCGCGGACCGCCGCGCGCGCGTAACCGTCTTTGCGCTTCTCGGCCTGCTCGGCGGTGGCGCCCGGACCGATGATCCCGAGGCCGATCGGCTTGTCGTGCGCGAGCGAAAGGTCCATGAGCGCGGTGTGGACGACGTGTCCCATCACAACGCCGTGTAGGGTTTCGCCTTTTTCGATGTACCCCAGCACGACCAGCGCGCCGACGTCGCCGCGCGCGATGAGCCGCTTGGCGGCGAGAGGCACTTCGTAGCATCCCGGCACGCGCTCCGCGCAGACCACGAGCGCGCCGGCATGCTCCGCCTCGTCGGCTGCCGCCCGAAGCATGGCCTCGATGAGCGGAGCGTTGAACTCGGCCGCAAGGAACGCGAGATGGACCGGCGTCTTCTTCATGGTCATGGTCGTGGGCATCGGGCTTTCCGCTGCCGATGATACTCGTCCGCGGCGTGCTAGGTGCCAAGGACCCTCCATGCCCGCGCGTTTCGCCGTCGGCATCGACCTCGGCACGACGAATACGGTAGTCGCCTGGGCCCCTCTCGACGGCGGGGATGACGACGCCTCAGGCCCCGATCCGCCCAAGGCGCGCGTCTTCGAAATCCCCCAATACGTCGCCCCCGGCGAAGTGGGCTCGCGCGCCCTCTTTCCGTCCGCCCTCTACGCTCCGCTCGAGCACGAGCCCTTTCCGGACCCATTCGGGGACGCTCCGTGGGTGCTCGGCGAGTATGCCCGCCGGCGCGGCGCCGAAGTCCCTGGGCGACTGGTCGCGTCGAGCAAGAGCTGGCTGGCGTATGGCGACATCGATCGCTCCGCGCCGATCCTGCCTTGGGGTGCCGGCGATGACGTCCCCAAAATCTCGCCCGTGGACGCCGCCGCGCGTCTCATCGACCACGTTCGCCGGGCCTGGGACGCCGAACACGCGGATGCCCCCCTGGTCGAGCAGGAGATCGTCCTGACCGTTCCCGCGTCGTTCGACGAGGTCGCGCGCGAGCTCACGGTCGAAGCGGCGCGGCGTGCCGGCATCGCCCCCAAGCTCCTCGAAGAGCCGCAGGCGGCGTTCTACGACTGGCTTCCGCGTCGAGACCGGCTCACGCGTATGCTCGATTCGACCGGCGGCGAGGCGCTCGTCCTCGTCGTCGACGTCGGAGGAGGGACGACCGACCTGTCGCTCGTGCGCGTTTCCAGCGCCGACCGCGTCGATCGCGTGGCGGTCGGTCCGCACCTCCTCCTCGGCGGTGACAACATGGACCTCGCGCTCGCCCACGCGTGCGAGCCGCGCCTCGTGGACGCCGGTCAGAAGCTGGACGCGGGTCGCTTCGGACAGCTCGTCGCCGCATGCCGCACGGCGAAAGAAGCCCTCCTGGGCGATTCGGCGCCCGACGACGCGCCGGTGACGGTACTCGGGAGCGGCGCGAGTCTGGTCGGCGCCACGCGCTCGACCCGACTGACTCGAGAAGAGACCGAGCGGGTCGTGCTCGACGGGTTCTTGCCGTTCGTCGCCGCCGATGCCGCGCCGCACCGCGCGCGAGGCGGCATCGTCGCCTTCGGGTTGCCGTATGCGCGCGACGTGGCCATCACCCGGCACGTCGCCGCGTTTCTCGCGCGCCACCTTCCGGCGGGGACGGCGCCCAACGCCGTCCTGCTCAACGGCGGAGTCTTCCGCGCCGCACGTGTCGCGGAGCGCGTGACGGCGGTCCTCTCCCAGTGGCTGCAGGCCGGCGGCGGCGGCGCGGTAACCCGCTTGGAGGACGCCGATCCCGACCTGGCCGTCGCTCGCGGCGCGGTGGTCTATGCCCGCGCGCGCCTCGGGCGAGGCGTCCGCATTGGAGGCGGGACAGCCCGTGGATACTTCGTGGGGATCGCATCGGAAGGGGGGAAGCGGGCCGTCTGCGTCGTACCCCGCGGGGCCGCCGAAGGCGCGGTGCACGTCGCGCAAGGAAGGACCTTCGCGCTGGCGGTCGATCGCCCCGTGCGCTTCGACCTGCTCGCGAGCGACTCGAGCGAGGCACGCGCGGGCGACGTCGTGGAAGTCGACGCCGAACACTTCGAGTCGCTCCCCCCGATCGCCACGACGATCGCGCGGGGAGGGTCGTCGGCGGCCGGCGCGCGCGACGTCCTCGTTTCACTCGAGGGGGAGCTCACCCCGGTCGGGACCCTGGACCTCGCGTGCGTCGACGTCGATAGCGCGCCCGCGCGGCGGTTCAGACTCGCGTTTCAGCTGCGCGAGGCCCCGCCCGCCGCCGAGGCCGCCGGACCGTCCTCGCGCTCTGCCTCCGCTCTGGCCCGGCGCGTCGAGCCGGGCCTCGATCTCATCGGGCGCGTGTTCGGCAAGGCCAGGGCGGACGCGAGCGGTCGCGAAGCGAAGGACCTCCTGCGCGAGCTCGAGCGGTCGCTCGGAGAGCGCGCGCAATGGACGACCGAAGCCAACCGAGCGCTCTTCGACGTGCTCATCCCTGAGGCCCGGGCGCGCCGCCGATCCGCGGACCACGAGCGGGTCTTCTGGCTGCTCGCGGGTTGGTGCGTCCGTCCCGGGTTCGGCGATCCGCGCGACCCGGGTCGAGTGGCTGCCCTCGCACGGCTGCTCGACGAGCGCCTTGCCTTTCCGTCCGAGCCGCGGGGCTGGCAGCAGTTCTGGATCGCGTGGCGGCGGGCCGCGGGCGGCCTCGACGAAGTCGTGCACACCCGAATTCGGGAGTTCGTCGATCCGTATCTGGCGCCGGCGCAGGCCGGTCGCAAGCGCCCGAAGAAACCCGCTCTTTCGCTCGACGACGCCCTCGACATGGCGTCTTCGCTCGAGCGCGTCGCTCCGGCGCTACGGGTGGAGCTCGGCGGGTGGGTGCTTGAACGGACGTGGACCGACCGCGACCCGCGCCTTTGGCTGGCCATCGGTCGCATCGGAGCGCGCGTCCCGGCGTTCGCAAGCGTCCATCACGTCGTCGCACCGCTCGCGGCCGAACGCTGGCTGGACCATCTGCTGCGCGAAAAATGGGAGACCGTCCCCACCGCCGCGCAGGCGGCGATGCGGCTCGCGCGGAGAACCGGAGACCGCGCGCGCGACGTCGGGGATGCCGCGCGGCGCGAGGTCGAGCGACGGCTCGTCGCGTCGGGGGCCGACGAGTCGTGGGTTCGCTCCGTGCGAGAGGTCGTTCCGGTCGAAGAACGCGAGCGCGTCGCATTCTTCGGCGACACGCTGCCTCTGGGTCTTCGCCTGGTCGATTAGCTCCGGCGGGCGCATCTTAAGGGTTGCCGCGGCCTTCGACGGCATCAGCGGCCGCCGCCCTACTGCCCGCAGACCCCGAATCCTTGCCCATAGGGAAGTCCGACGGCGCCGAGACTCGTCTGGTCGGTCAAACAGGTCTTGGACCCGGGACACGCCGATGCGTCTGGCGCGCACAAGCGGGTGCCGCCGCCGCACGCGACGCTGCACGTGGCCTGAAACACGGGGGCGGAGCCGCACATCGGATCCGTCGCCGACCGGATGCAGCAGATCGGCTGCCCCGACGGGCAGGCTTTATCCTGGGCGCACGTCAGGCGGGTGACGCATCCGCACTGGGCTTGGGTTTGGGCGCAGGAGGTGCCGGTCGAGACCCCGGTGCAACAAACCGGTCTCGTGTCGCACGTCGTCATGCTGCCGCAATAGACGCCGCTCGTCGCGGGCGGCGCATTCGATTCCGGCCCGCTGTCGTTCGCTTCCGACCCGCCGTCCATCGCTTCCGGCCCGCGGTCGCTCGCTTCCGCCGCCGCGTCCATCGTTTCTGCTTGAGAGCTCGCGTCGGCCAATACGAACTCCTTGCCTCCACAGGCGCCGAGGAGGCCCAAGGCCCCGACCCATCTCCAAGCCCCCGAGCTTCTGCCCATAGACGCTTCTCCGCAGCGAAAAGCCCATCTATAACGCAAGCAGGGTCCGCGCCGCATCCAGATCCTGGACGACCGCGTCGGCTAGGCCCTCGAAGCGCTCCGCGTTGCCCTCTGGAACCGCGATGACCCGTATTCGAGCCGCGCGCGCGGCGCGCACGCCGGCGAGCGAGTCTTCGAGGACGACGCAGTCCGACGGCGGCGCGCGCAGTCGGTTTGCCGCTTCGAGGAAGATATCGGGCGCAGGTTTCGGCTTCGTGACGCACTCGCCGGAAACGACCGCATGGAACTGGTGGCGCAAATCGATTCGCGCGAGCGTCGCCTCGACGAGGCGCAACGTCGAAGACGAGGCCACGGCGCACGGGATGTTCCGCTGGCGGGCCGCGTCGACCAGATCGCGGCACCCCGGCTTCAGCGAGACGTCGTCCACACGCGCGATGAACGCGTCGACCATGGTCTGCGCGTCGCGCTCGAAGTCGACGTCGAAGCCGAAGGCCTCGCCCATGACCCGAATCGCGTTCACCAACCCGCCGCCGACGCAGGCGCTTGCAAGCTCGGGGGTCCAAATCTCCCCGCGCTCGCGGACGAACGCCCGCTGTACGTCGAACCAGACCGGCTCCGAATCGACCATCAGCCCGTCCAAGTCGAAGAGGAGTGCCCGGCACGCGCCAATCACGAGCGCCGTGCATAGCACGCGCGGGGAGCGAGCCGCCTCGCTCAGAGCCCCCGCTGTTCGAACCGCCGCTGTTCGAACACGAGCAATTGCCCCATCGTCTCGTGGTCTCTCACGCCCACCTGACTCATTCCCACTTTTTCGATTACGCGGAGCGAGGCTCGATGCCATCCAAACGTGGCGGCTTGCACCGCTCGGACGTCCGGTTGCTCGAGCGCCCAAGTGACGCACGCGGCCACCGCTTCGGTCGCAAATCCTCGTCCCTGAGAGGACTCCTCCACGCCATACGCGATCTCTGCGATTCCGTCGTCGGCCGGTTTGCCGTGGAAGATGACGCTGCCGACGACACGCCAATCGTCGTCCTTCTCGCGCGCGAGAAGGACTCGATCGCCCCAGAGGCATCGCGCAGGGTCTTCGCGGATCTCGTGCAGCGAGGCGCTGAATGCGCGCTCGACGATCTCGCGGTTGGGCCAGCGCTCGGGCATCCGCGCACCGACGAGTGCCTCGGCGTCGTCGCGACGGCCTTCGATCACCGCCTCGACGATCTCGAGCGAGAGCGAGAGGAGCCTCAGGCGCGGCGTTTCGAGCAGCGATAGGGTTTGCTCCGTGCGCACACCGAATCGTTTCCCGCGCAAGGCCCCTCGGGTCAAGTCCCCACTCCTGCCGCTCCGGTTGGACAATTTCAACCGGAGGCTCCAGCCGTGAATTTCGGCTCGCCCGGCTGTTTCTCACGTGTTAACTCATGCATGGTCGTTCGGGATACCTGCGGGTAGGAGAGGCGATGCACGTGCGGTACGGATTTCCAATTGTCGTGGCCGGGATGGTGGCGTTTGGTTCGTCCATCTCTGGATGCAGCGCGCCTTGGGACTACGTGGGTGCATGGGACGGCGGCGACCCCGGCGACGACGGCGGGCAGGGATCGACGCTCAGTAGCACCCCGTTGGGTTCGGGCAGCAGCAACGAACAGCCGAGCGGCTCCGGTGCGGGCTCCGGAAACGCGAGCTCGAGTTCGAGCTCCAGCGGCGGGTCGAGTAGCTCGGGGGTGAGTTCGGTTTTCGGAGGCACTAGCAGTTCCGGGTCGAGTAGCAGCTCGGGGGGTAATCCGATTGGAAGCAGCTCGAGCGCTCCGACACCCGGCGGCTCGAGCAGCTCCAGTTCCGGGGGAGGCAGCAGCAGCTCCGGCGGCATGCGCATGTCGGGCTCCAGCAGTTCGAGCTCCGGAGGCGGAGGCAGTTCGAGCGGCGGCGCGGGGAGCACCGGTTGTCCGCCGGCCAGCGGCACGGCGCCCACGTGGACTTCGATCTGGAATACGGACGGCTTCTCGACTACATGCAAGAGCTGTCATAAGAGCCAGGCCGCCAGTCCATCTTCCGCGTACACCTGGCTCAAAGGCCAGGGTTTCATCTCGGGGACGCAATCGACTCTCGTCGTAACGGGCAATTCCGTTCTCGGAATCTTCGGCGGCAGTATGCCCCCGAGTTTGAGCGGTATCAACGCGGCCGCCAAATGCGCACTCGTCGACTGGGTTGCCGCCGGAGCGATGGACAACTGAACGTGGACCGCGGATAGCAACGCGCGGCGCATAGCCAAGAGGGACGCGTCCATAGAATGAGCGGCTTCTCCAAGATAGCCAGCGTCGCAGTCTTCTTGCTTCTGGCCTCGTTCACATCGCGCTACGCGCTCGCCGATCCGCACACCGAGGGCGTCGTCAAAGAGGCGACGGAGAAGGCGGCGAGCGAGTACGAGGCGACGAACTACGCAGGCGCCGCGGCGACGCTGCGAAAAGCCCTTCAAGCCTGCGGAGCGAAGAACTGCACGGCAGCGACGAAAGGGGCGCTCCTTCGCGACCTCGGAACGATGGAGTTTCGCTCGGGGGACAAGGACGCCGCGGGCAAGTCCTGGAACGACGCGCTCGCGATCGATTCGGCGCTCACCATGAACCCCGCCTACGACGCGTCGGACGTCGGCGCGGCGTGGGAAGATGCGAGAGCGTCCGCGGGTCTACCGGCGGGTCCGGTCTCCTCGAAGCCTCCACCGGGCGGTGCCGCCGCCGCGCCGGCCCCGGCCCCCCCCGCGGGCACGACGCACGCAGCGGGCGCGACGCCCGAGCCGCCGCCGCCGCCGGCCCACGCGGCTCCGGCCGGGCCGCCGCCGGGGCCCCTACCCGATCAACCGACGGGCGGCGACTTCGACCACGACCCGGCGATCGAGCAGAAGGAAGACACTCCGCTGCCCATTCACGCCGAGTTCGTCGGAAACGCGAAGCTCGACCAGGTCATCGTCAAGTACAAGGGCGCGCAGATGCGCGACTGGGCTCGCGTCCCGCTCAAGAACGTCTCCGGAAACGTCTACGAGGGGCTCATCCCGTGCGCGGACGTCACGCGGGGCGTCATGCGGTACTGGATTCAGGGATTCGACAAGACGGGCGACCCCGCCGCCGCGACGGGCGACCCGAAGCATCCTTTCTCCGTCGCGATTCGCGACAAGATAACGAGCGAACCGCCCCGCTTCCCCGGCAAAGAAGCGCCCCATTCGTGCGAAGAAGCGGACTGTCCCCCCGGCCTGCCCGGCTGCCGGCGCAAGGGCGCGGGGGCAGCCGCATCGAGCGACGGCGAGGAAGGCACCGTCGAAGAGAATGAGGCCAAAGAAAAGAAGAAGGCCGCCGACGCAGGGCCGAAGTTCACGCGCCTCTGGTTCGGTGTGTCGCTGGCAATCGATTTCTTGCCGCTGCCGAGCGGCACCGATGTTTGCAGGCGGGACGACGTGACCGGAAGCCCGATCAATTTGCAGGGCTACTACTGTTACGACTCCGGAGGAAGCTCCGACTTCCCGAAAGGCCAGGCCGTCAACGATACGCTGGTGGTCGGGAAAGCCGGCACGGCCTCCGGAGCGCTCCAGGGCGGCGATATCCGCATCCTCCTCGCGTTCGACTACGCGTGGAACCCGAGCCTCCTTCTCGGTGGTCGCGTCGGATACGTGGCCAATTCCTATCCCGGCAAGAGCGCGGTCGATCAAGGTCACGCGTTCGCCGCGCCGTTCCACATCGAAGCGAGAGCCACCTATCTCTTCGGACAGACCCCACTCCTTCGCACGGGCTTCTCGCCCATGGTGTTCGGCGGGCTAGGACTATCGGAGTTCGACGGGCACCAGTCGACGCAAGTGCGCGTCAGCGGCGTCACGACGGCGCAGACGGTGGACGTGTGGCTGACCGACGCGCCCTTCTTCATCGTGCTCGGCGGCGGCGCTCGCTATCAGTTTTCGCCGCGCGCCGCGCTGACCGGAGCGCTTCGCCTCAACGTCGTCATCGGGGGAAATGGCCTGATGCCGACGTTCGGTCCGGAGATAGGCGTGCTCTACGGCTTCTGATCGGCCTTGACCCGACTCGGGGCCCAAGCTCTATTGCGCGCCGCCGATGAGGATTGCAGTTCGTAAGGAGAGCTCGGTAGGCGAGCGTCGCGTGGCGGTCGTACCCGAATCGGTCAAGCGACTCGCCGCCAAACGCATCGACGTATCGGTGGAGTCCGGGGCGGGTTCGCGCGCGTTTGCGAGCGACGAAGAGTACGCGGGCGTAGGGGCGCGGGTGGACGCGTCGACCGAGGCGCTTCTCGCCGACGCCGACGTCGTGGTTCAGATTCGACCGCCCAGCGTCGCCGACGTACGGCGGTTGAAAGAGGGAAGCGCGCTCGTCTCGCTGCTCTATCCTCTCGTGAACGCAGCGGTCGTCGAGGCGCTGGCCGCCCGGCGGATCACGGCGCTCGCCGTCGACATGATCCCGCGCACGACCCTCGCCCAAATGATGGACGCGCTTTCGTCGCAAGCGACCGTGGCGGGATACGAGGCGGTGATGATGGCCGCCGCGACGTTGCCGCGTTTCTTTCCGATGCTGATGACTGCGGCCGGGACGATCGCGCCCGCTCGAGTCCTCGTCCTCGGCGCGGGCGTCGCCGGTCTCCAGGCGATCGGCACCGCGCGGCGATTGGGCGCCGTCGTCGAGGCGTTCGACGTCCGCAAAGCGGTCAAAGAGCAAGTCGAGAGCCTCGGGGCAAAGTTCGTCGAAGTGGCCGCCACGGAGGACGCGCAGGACGCGGGCGGCTACGCGCGCGAGCTCAGCGAAGCGGGCAAGCGCGCGCAGGCCGAGGCGATCGCGCGGCACGTGGCGAAGGCCGACGTCGTCATTTGCACGGCGCTCATCCCCGGCCGGCGGGCGCCCGTGCTCGTGACGGCCGACATGGTGCGGTCGATGCGGCCGGGGAGCGTGATCGTCGATCTCGCGGCCGAACAGCAGGGCAACTGCGAGCTGTGCCAGCCCGACAAAACAATCGTCGAGCACGGGGTCACGATTATCGGCGCGACGGACCTGACGAGCCGGATGAGCGCTCACGCCAGCCAGATGTACTCGCGCAACATGGAAAAGCTTCTGCTCTACGTGGCCAAAGAGGGGACCTGGAAGCTCGATTTCCAAGACGAAATCGTCGCTGGCAGCGTCGTCACCCATCGCGGCGAAGTCGTTCACCCGAAGCTCCGGGAGCTCGCCGTGCCCGCGGTCGCGGTCCGGTCGGCGGGAGCAGGCCGATGACCAGCGAGTGGGTGTTCAACCTGTACGTGTTCGTCCTTGCCACGTTCGTCGGCTACCAAGTCATTTCGCGCGTACCGCCGCTCTTGCACACGCCGCTCATGAGCGGCACCAACGCGATCAGCGGCATTTCGCTCGTGGCCTCGCTCGTGGCGGCCGGCTCGCACCACCGCCTGAGCCAGATCCTCGGATTCGTCGCGGTCACCTGCGCGACCATCAACGTGGTCGGCGGCTTCCTCATCACCGACCGGATGCTGCGGATGTTTCGCAAAAAGCCGGCCGTCGGCGAGAGCACGATGCCCGTGCGAAAGGCGGAGACGTCGTGACCCCCACCGAGGTGGTATTCAGCCTCTCGTACGTCGTCGCCGCGGTCCTCTTCATCCTCTGCCTGCGGGGCCTCGCGGGGCCAGAGACCGCGCGCCGCGGGCTGATGCTGGGCGAGATCGGGATGCTCATCGCGGTGGTCGGCACACTGCTGCATCGGGACATCATTCGCTACGACTGGATCGTCGCGGGCCTGCTTCTCGGCAGCGCCATCGGTGTGGCCATCAGCGCGTGGATTCCCATGACCAAGATGCCCGAGCGGATCGCGCTCTCGCACTCGTTCGGCGGACTCGCCACGGCGCTGGTCGGCGTCGCGGAGTACTTGCGCGAAACGGCGTATCTGACCCAGTTCAAGACGGCCGCGCTGGGGTTCGAGACCTTCCTCGGCTTTCTCACGTTCACCGGAAGCATCATGGCTTTCGGCAAGCTCCAAGGGTTCATCCGCGGGGCGCCAATCACGTGGAAGGGGCAGAACGTCCTCAACATCGGCCTCTTCGTCGGAGCGCTGGCGGCCATCGGCCTTCTCGTCGCGCATCGGGAGATGCAAGTCGTCTTCTTCGCCATCGCGGGCACCGGGCTCGCCGTGGGCGTCATGGCGGTGCTCCCGATCGGCGGCGCCGACATGCCGGTCGTCATTTCGCTGCTCAACTCGTACGCGGGCCTTGCCGCGTGCGCGACCGGCTTCGCGCTGAGCAGCCAGATCCTCATCATCTGCGGCGCTCTCGACGGATCCTCGGGCTTGCTCCTGTCGATGCTGATGAGCAAGGCGATGAACCGCAGCTTCTCGAACGTTCTATTCGGCGCGTTCGGCACGGCCCTCCAGCCGTCCGGACCCGTGCGCCAGCTCGGCCGATCGTACAACGAAGCGACCGTGGAGGACGCGGGGGCTGTGCTCAAGGCCTCGCAGTCCGTGATCGTCGTACCCGGCTACGGGATGGCGGTGAGCCAGGCCCAACACGCCGTGCGCGACTTGGCCGCGGCGCTCGAGCGGCGCGGAGTCGATGTGAAGTACGCCATCCACCCGGTCGCGGGCCGGATGCCGGGGCACATGAACGTGCTCTTGGCGGAGGCGAACGTCTCGTACGACAAGCTGTTCGACCTGGACGACATCAACGACGATTTCGCGCGCACCGATGCCGTCGTCGTCGTCGGTGCGAACGACGTCGTCAACCCGGCGGCGAAAAAGGACGCTTCGAGTCCCATTTACGGAATGCCCGTATTCGACGTGGAGTCCTCGCGGAGCGTGATCGTCCTCAAGCGCAGCATGAACGCGGGGTTCAGCGGCGTCGAGAACGAGCTCTTTTTCCAACAGAACACGATGATGGTGCTCGGCGACGCGAAGAAGACGCTCCTCGCGATGATCGGCGAAGTGAAAGACGGCGGGCACTAGAACCCTGGTGGTTCCAGGGCAGCGCGTCTCTGAATCACGGAGCTCGTGGTTTCGGGCACGGGCACAACATGTCGACGGGCCCCGAGGACGTCGTTCCCGTACACTATTCTTGCCGTCTTGGAATCTCGCCCGTCCGGTCTCATCGCCGCGTTCATCCTGGGCACGGTGTCGTGCGCGACCGCCCCGCTGGACCTCACACCGCTCGCCCCGGCGAAGCCCGCATGCACCATCGATGGCTGCGGCCCGCGCGCGGCGTCGCCTGGCGCACCCGCGGCCGCTTCGTGGACGTGCCGCGCCGAAGAGGACCCCCCCTGCGCCGGATTGCCCGCTCCTGAGTGCGCGCGACGCGCGCTGAGGGCTTGGAGCGAGGCAGCGGACGACCGAGCGATTGCGTGCGTCGCCCGAACCCTGGGAGACGCGTGCGCGCTCGGCGACGCGCATGCGTGCGCGTTCGCCGGCCGGATGTGGCTCGACGGGCGTGGCGTGGTCGCGAACGTCGAGCGAGGAATGGACATGCTCGTTCGCGCGTGCGACGCCGGCGTTTCGCTGGCGTGCGCAACGGCCGTGCGCTGGCTCGACAGCCCCACGCACGCGCGGGCGTGGAAAGAGCCGCTCGAGCTCAGGGCGCGCCTCGAGACGGAGCGGGCATGCCTCGCGGGCGAGCCGGGCGAGCCTTGCTACGAGGCGGGCAGGTGCTTCTACTTCGGTCGGAGTGCGTTCCCACGCGATCGGGCCCGCGCGGCCGAGGCGTACGAGCGGGGATGCAACTTCGGCGACTCGCGCGCCTGCAACAACCTCGGCGACGCGCTGGCCTACGGCGAAGGGATCGAGCGCGACCTCTCTCGCGCGGCAGCCATATTCGAGCGGGCCTGCCACCTCGGCGAAGACCTCGGCTGCGCGAATCTGGGGCACTTGTTCGAGCGCGGCCACGGCGTCGCACGCGACCGCGGCCGAGCGCGCGACCTCTTTCGCGCGGCATGCGCGAGCGGCGAGGTCTACGGGTGCCTCCACGCGGAAATGCTTGCCGCAGAGGATGCCGGGGCGCCTCGCGACCCCGATCGTGCGTTGGCCCATTGGCGCCGCGCCTGCCTCGCCTCCGACGCGCGGGCGTGCGCGCTCCTAGGGCTGATCTACGAAGACGGGCCGGACGATTTGGCGCGCGACACCGACAAGAGCATGGAAGCGATGAACCGCGGGTGCCGCCTGGGTGATGCCTACGCCTGCCAGTGGGTAAAGGACCACTAGAGCCTGGCGCTTTTCGCCGATAGCTTCGGGGTCCCGGCGCCGAGCGTGCTCGCGTACGGTCGTCGAAGCATTCGTCACATCGTGTTGTGAACCGGCTGGTCCAGCTATTAAACCTCACCC
>CAZVPE010000044.1:0-29922 GCA_964628155.1 uncultured Polyangiaceae bacterium
ACCCCATGAGGTTGTGCACCTCGGGCGACTGCGGGTCGATCTCGAGCGCGCGCTTTGCGCATGCGATCGCGCCGGCCGCGTCCCCCTTTTGGGCGAGGTCCCAACCGCGGTCGAGATGTGCAGTGAGCTGGTCTTCCATCAGGTGTGCCGACGCCGCGGGTACCGGCGGAGCAGGAGGTGCTGCACCGCGGTGCGCGAGCGGGTTTGTGTGCCGGACGGAAGGCCCCGCGTCAAGGAGCGATACTTTGCGGTACTGGTCGGCCCCTCGCGTCGAGCGGCGGGCATTGTGGCGGCTCGGCGTTCGGTCCTGCGCATGTGGTGGGGCCGCGATCGTGAACGATGACGCGCGTTCCGGGCCTGTCTTTGGTCGAGAAGACCGCATGCCAGCCCTCCGGGAGCAGTGGATCCGTCCACCCGAACAGCGACTTTGCGTCCCAGGGGGCGAGGTTCACGCAGCCATGGCTTTTTACATGGCCGAACTCCGCATGCCAAAACGCGCCGTGCAGGGCGTAGCTGCCGTTGAAATACTGGATGTAGGGAACGTCTTCGATCGAATAAGGCCCGTCGGTCGCGAGCTCGGCGTCGCCGTCCATCGTCGCGGAGATGTGCTTCTCGCGGATGCGGAACACTCCGGGGACGGTTTCGTGTTCGTTTCGGCCGCTCGAAAAGACGGTCGCAAAAACCGGCGTCGCTCCCTCGAAGGCCACGAGAGTCTGGCGCTTGAGGTTTACGTCGATCCATTTCTCGTGGTCGCCGAGCCTATCGGGCGGCGGCCCGGGGTCGGTCTTGGTGAAGTCGAAGGCCCGAAGCCACCAGCCCTCGTCGGTTTCCCAATACTCGACCGAGTTGACGTGCGCCGTTTCTCCCGTGAGGCCGACTGCGTCGAAGTGATCGAGCTCGCCCTCGGCGGCGTTGGCGTGCTTGCGACTCTCGTCGATGGTCCACCGTTTCGCGTGGTACGCCATGACGAACGCGACTGGGAGCTTGTCGATGCGGCGAGCGGGGTGATTCTTGGTGGCGAACGAGGCGTCGTCTCGGGCGAGCCATACCCCGTGATAGTCCGTCAGCGGTTTCTGAATCAGAATGCGCTCGGACGGCGTCGACAGCCCGCTCACCGTTCGCCACCATTTCCAGCCGAGGGCGTCGAACTGCTTGTCGAGCGACAGGTAGAACCCTTTGACCATTCGGCGCGCGATGGGGCCCGTCTCCTGCAGGTCTTCGAGGGTAATCTGGAGCGGCCCGCCATCGGGCGTTTCTCGCTCCCACCACGGGACCTCCGATTCGCCCGCTGAGGCGTCGCCACCGCCGCCTGAATCGGGGACTCCGGCGGAGCCCCCGTACGGGTTGTCCGGCGAAGTGCCGTCGTCGCCGGGCTTGGGTTCGACGACGACCTTGGCTCTCCTCGGCCGAAAGAGCCATGGCTCGAGCCTTCGCCGCTGCGCGCGCGACGGAAGCTGACGGTAGAGCGGCGTGCCGTTGTAGAGATTGACTCCGTACGTATAAGGAAGCGGGCCCTCGTAGTCCGGGGGCAGCGCCATGCGCACCTTCGGGTGCTCCAAGTCGGTCGTTGCGTACTTTCCGCACACGTACCCGCCGGCCAAGAGCGCGTACCAACCTTCGGGGCAGTTGGCCTTCTTCTGAGGATCGGCGGAGAGAGCGGGGGCCTTCTCGCCGTAGCGCAGCGACCCGAGCCGGACGACCTTGACCTCTCGATCGCTCTTCTTGTCGCCGATGAACTCCGGCTCACTCAAGACCTGAGTCTGCAGCACGGTCGCCCCCACCCACGGTCCCGCGTAGGGTCCCCCGTCGGGCGAGTTTTCCGCGGTTGCGCTCGGCGCGGGCGGCGAAGCGGAAGGAGCGGACTCCGATGCCGGCGGGGACGGCAAGGCGGTCGTTGTGGTGCGCTGCTCGCGACAGCCGGCTTCGCCCAACGCGATCGCGAGCAAAAGGAATGGGAGATCCGCGCGGCGAGTGCGGTGCATCAGAGCCCTGGTGGTATCTACTAACGCGCGGAGGGGCTGTCGAACCACTTATCGGAGCTCCGCCCCAAAGGACCGGATGAGTCGCTGCCGTCGAGGAAGCGGCGGGCTCCGAAGAATCGATCCGGTCTCCGGCGAAGCTCAGGCGTGGCGCAGGTGATAGAAACGGGCGGCGTGTCCCAACGATCCCCGATAGCCGAGCCGAAACGACGTTCGCTCGGCGAAGGGGCGGCGCAGGCCGCGCCTACGGCTCCCCATGCCACGCCGAGCGTCGACCCGAGGACGCGAACTGGCCCGGAACGCTTTTGGGCGCGACGGCGCATTCGTGTCGCGCTGGCGGCATGCCTGGTCGTCTCGGCGGTCCTCCACGCGTCGGTGGTGCCGATCGACGCTCCGCACAGCTTCGAGGTCAAAGACATCGAGGGCGAAGCGATCATCCCGATAGACGTCGTTTCGGGCGAGGAGCCGCCGCCGCCCCCGCTCCCGCCGAGTGTGCCGAGTGAGGCGCCTGCAAACGCCGGTGAAACGGAACCAGCGCGGCCCAAAGTCCCGAACGTGCCGGCGAACAAGCGCGACGCGGGTCAAGCGGACGCGGGGCCCGACGACGCGGCGGCGGACGCCTCTACCGACGCGCCCACCGCGTTCGACGGGGCCGCATCGGTCGCCCGCGCAGAAGCGGGTTCGCCGGCCCGACGCGACCCGGAGGCCATCGTCGGTGCGGCGTCGGTCCGGGCCGACGTGGTGCTCGTGAAGCTGGTGGTCAACGCGCAGGTGATCCGGAGCCACCCGGTGGGCGCGCGGATGGGGTATCTGCTGCGCGGCATTCCTCAGTGGGAGGAATTCATGGAGGGGACGGACATCGACCCGGTGCGCGACACCGACTGGGTCATGATCATCGGACCATCGCTCGTCAACACGGCGCGCGATACGGTGCTCATCCACTACTCGGTGCCGGACGCCGTCGTCGATCGCGCGGTCGGCATCGTCACCAAGAAGTACGACCGCGGTGGTCCGTTCGACGCCGGCGTTCGCGGCGTGAGAGCCTCGCTGGTGCACGCGGACCGCGCCGAGCGGGTTATCCTGCGCCCGCAACCGCACGTACTGGCCGTCGTGCCCCCAAACGTCGCGGAAAGGAACGCGCGCGCCCTCGTCGGAGCGCGCCTGTCCGAGCCCGCAGAGGGCGACGCGGTGTACCTGCGGCTGCTCAATCCGCATCATCCGATGCCCGAGATCCCCGAATCGATCACCGAAATGCGGATGCGCGTGGTCCCGCGCGCCGACGCGGGGGCGGATGTCTTCGTCGAGTGCGACACGGGCGACCCCGATGCCGCCGCCCAAGCCGCCGAGGGGATTCGGCACGTCGTTCGCCGCCACAACGACGCGATAACCTCGCTCTTGACGCACGGTCTCTTCGATCACGTCGCGGTATTCCCCGACGGGAACGTCGTGAAAGTGCACCTCACGGCGACCCGCGACCAGATCGAAACCGTGGTCACTCTCGTGGGCGATTTGCTGGGAGTGACGCCCGAAGAAACGCAGGCCCCCGCGGGCCCGTCGCCGGGGGTGACCGCCTCGCCTTCCAAGACGGGACGCCCGCGGTAGAGTTGCCCCATGCGAGCGCGACAGGAGGTTCTGGTGGTGGTCGTAGCGTCTCTGGTCCAAGGGGCTTGTTCCAAAGCCGCCCCCGACGAACCGACCAGCGACTACAAGCCTGCGCAGGCGGTGTCCCTCCCACCGGGCCCCACGAAGCTCGAGATCGAGGACGTGGTGGTCGGAACCGGACGCCAAGCGAAGTCCGGCGACACGGTGCACGTCCAGTATACGGGGACGCTGACCAACGGCCGAAAATTCGATAGCTCCTACGACCACGGCGGCGATCCGTTCAAGTTTTCGATCGGCAAGGGTGAGGTCATCAAGGGGTGGGACGAAGGCGTGGTCGGCATGAAGATCGGCGGAAAACGGCGCCTTCGCATCCCGTCAGACTTGGGTTATGGGGGCAATGGGAGCCCGCCGAACATTCCGCCAGGTGCGGGGCTCGTCTTCGACGTGGAGCTCGTGTCGATTGATTGATGGCCCTCACCGGCCTACGCGAAGTACGCTTGTTTGCCTTGGCGTCGATCGCCGCGCGAGCCCCAATCTAGAATGAGCACCGGGAAGTCCGCTCGCGTGGCCGCACTTCTGCCGTTCTTGCTTGCGAGCGCGCGATCGCTCCTGCGCTATCCCCAGTCGAGCGACCCGGCCGACCGACTCTCCACTCGGCTGCTCGCGCGGATCGTCGATCTGCTCCTCGTCGCCGTCTTTCTCTTTTCCTTCGCCGTCCTCCTTGGCGCCGAGGCGGCTCCCGCGCAGTACATGTGGACGCTGCCGATCGCGATCCTGCTCTTGGTGGGCCTCCGGTTTCTCATCCGGAGGGGTCGGGTGCGCCTCGCGGCGTATGTCCTCTGCATAGTGGGCTGGTTCTGCGTCGCGATGGACCTGCCCGCTCACGGCTCCGAGACGGTGGCGGTGGGCGGTTTTATCGTGCTCATCCTAATCGGAGGGCTCACGCTCGGCCCCCAAGCCGCGATTGGCCTTGCGCTGTCCACGGTCGCCCTCTTTGCCGCAGTGTTCACGCGCTATGTTTCGCTCGGTACCGTAGCCCCTGCGCCCAGCAGCGACGCCAGGTTGTTGCACTACCTGACCCAACTGTCCCTGGCGACCGTGCTGGTGGCGTGGTGGTCGATTCAGACCCGGCGGCTGGTGCGCGACCTCCGCGCGTCCGAGGCTCGGCACGCATTGCTCCTCGACGAATCGCCCGATGCCATCCTCAGCACGGACGCACGCGGGTTCGTCATCTTTCAGAACCGGGCGGCCGAGCAAATGCTCGGCTACGCGACGAGCGAAGTTGTCGGCCGGCAACTCGCTGACTTTCCCGGGCTTGTCTCGACGGACAAGGAACGTCTCCGCCAGCGGGTCGTCCACTTGCTATCCGGCGGCAGCGTACCTCTCGAAGAACGTTCGATGGTGCACCGCCACGGCAATACGGTCCTCGTCGAAGCCCGATCGGTCGTGCTCCGCGAAGAAGGCCGCCCCGTCGGGGTAATGTCGATTCTGCGCGACGTGACCGCCCGCCGTCACGCGGAGGCCGAACGCACTTCGCTCCAGGAACAGCTGGTCACCGCCCAGCGGATGGAGGCCGTAGGCCGCGTGGCCGGTGGTATCGCGCACGACTTCAACAATATGCTGACGGTGATTCAGGCTGCGGCAGAGGCCATTTCGCGCGACCCCGTGCACGATCGGGTGGCGGTCTACGACATCCGCGAAGCAGCAGCAAAAGGGGCGTCGCTCACCCGTCAACTCTTGACCTTCAGCCGGAGAGAGCTCTCCCAGCCGAGGCGCACCGACGTCAACCGAAGCATCGCCGCGCTCGAGCCCATGCTCGCGCGGATCCTCGGTTCACACGTGACGATGGAAATCCGCCTGGCGCCTGCGGTGCCCGCCGTGCTCATCGATCCGGGGCAGCTCGACCAGGTGCTCGTGAATCTCGCCGTGAACGCCCGGGATGCGATGCCCCAGGGGGGTACGTTCACGGTGACGACCGAGGGGCGCGAAGCCGCGGGCGGGAAGGGTTCGACCTTGGCAATCAGCGTTCGCGATTCGGGCTGCGGCATGGATGCCGCTACCGTCGCCAAGGCGTTCGAGCCGTTCTTCACGACGAAGGGCGAACAAGGAACCGGGCTCGGTCTCGCCGTGGTCCACGGAATCATCCATCAGGCGGGCGGTACGATCTCCTGCGAGAGCAAGCTCCGTGGGGGCACGACGTTCCGGATGGTCCTTCCGGGGGCAATCGGGCCGGCCGACATCTCGCCTTCCGCGTCCGTCATCGAGGCACGCCCCGTCCACTCCCGTCGGGTCGTCCTCATCGATGACGATGCGCTCGTACGGCGCGCGGTCGCGCGGACGCTCGAGCGAGCGGGAGTCGTCGTGGATGCTCTATCCTCCGCGGCGGACGTGGCGGACATCGCGGCGCGACTCGGGCATGCCGACGCACTCATCACCGACGTCGTCATGCCCGGCCTCACCGGACCGGATCTCGTAGACCAACTTCGCGAGCGCCAGTGCCACAAGCCGGTGATCTTCATCTCGGGATACGCCGACCACGAGCTCCTCGAGCGCGTCCGAAGATCCCCCAACTCCATGCTCGTGACGAAGCCCTTCACGGCCGACGCCATCATCGCAAGGCTGGACCAGCTCCGCGCGAAAGAGACCTTGATGCGCCCCGAGGCCTGACGAATGAAAGTGGGGGCGCCGGGCTTGGACGCAAGGGGGGGACTGCGCCGCAATAACCCGTCACCCCCACGATCGAATGTACCCGATGTGCCCGCTCTCGTCTTCTTATCCCTCGCGTCCCATCGCAAGCAAAAGGGCGCAACACGAAGCGTCCCTATCTTTTTACCACTCTACCGTTCGCGTCGACTGAAAACACTGCCGGGAGAGCCTTCCGCACGGCATCGCGGTCATCGGCGGGCACGGACCATCCGCGCGACGCGAGGCCTTCGGCGATCCGGTTTCGCACGCGCACGCTCTCCTCGGACGTGAGGAGCGTCAGGAGGGCGGTCAGAGAGGCCGCGTCGTCCTGCGCGAGCAGGGCGGAAACCGCGTGGAACCGCGCGGGTTCGTTCACGTCTTCGAGAAAGCGCTCCGCTTCTTCGCGGATGCGAGGGTGCCGGTGGTCTTCGAGGGCGGTGAGAAGCTGAACCTTCGGGTCGATGAATTTCGCGTACTCGGTGTCCCAGCGCGACAGCCACCGCAGGAGCTCTTCGACGTACTCGTCGCCCTCGACGAGCTCTTTCATGATCTTCATCGGCCAGGCGAGGCTCTCGGCCTTGGCCGCGAAGGAGCGAACGGGCGCGATGGCGCCCTTGCCCGCTCGCAGAATGCCTCGAAAGGCGGCTTCCTTTTCCTCCTGATCGGTGATCGACGGATCCATGTGAAAGGTGAACCGCTTGAGGAGCACCTCCGCCGCTTCGGCGCTCGCCATGTCGGCAAGGGCTTGAATGGCTTCCTGGCGATCGTAATTTTGCACTCGCTTCTCGATGCGGTCCGCCCACTTGGCGGCTGGGTTGCCCTTGGGACGCTCCCGCCCGTGGCCCCCCTTGGCGCTTCCTTTGAACCGATCGAAAAATCCCATGCTCGTCTTCCCTCGCGACCGCGTGCGGCGAGCCGAAAGTCTCGCCCGTCGCCGCAAGGAACGCAAAGAGCGGTCCCTATCGGGAACGCGGCCTCATGGCAAGGGCACAGCGAGCAGGACCACCTCTTTGTTCCGCGCCTGGACCTGATAGCGCACCGGCCGTCCGTACTTGCTCGTGGCGTCTTTTTCCATCGCTTGGATTCGCGAGGCGAAGGCCTGCTCGGTGATGTGGTCGGTGGCCTCGCCGATCGCGCGCTTCGCGGTCACGTACTCCCGGTAGATGCGCGCGTAGTACTGGGCGGGCGGTTCGGCGGCGAGCTGTGCGATGGACTCGGGATCCAGCGTCGATTCGCCGTGCTGATACTGCATACGCCGGTCGTCGACGGCGAGCGCCTCCGTGAAGTTCGCGGCGTTCGGCGCGCCCGACACGCGCCCTTCGGCGTCGGTCGTGTCTTCCTCGACGCCCATCAGCTGATTGATGAGCTGGTCGATCCGGAACGCGAGGCCGCCGAGCTCGGCGTGATCCAGTTCGAACCGCTTTTCGGTTTGCCCGTTGAGGATCGCGAGCAACCCCTCTTCGAGCATGTTGATCGGACGCGTGATGTAGTTGCCGAGCAGCCACCCGGCGACGATGACGAGCACGATTCCCATCGCCATCGCCCCGAAAATGGGCAGCATCGCGAGGCCTGTCGGGTCCTGAATGAGCGCCGCTGGCGCGGCCGCGACGATCAGGGCACGCCTGCCGTCCTCGAACGCCGGGAGCGGAGAGGCGGCGATGAGAAGTTCGCCGTCGCGCACGACGTCGGTCTGCTGGTGGGCGAAGGCATTCTTGAGCATCTCCTTTCCGCCCCTGGCCACACTCTCGTCGAGCGGGGCCGCCTGAAGCGCCGAGTGCGCCACGATTTCGAAGCCTTCGCCCTTGGGCACCACGATGACGAGCGGGCGTCCCGTCGTCGCTTCGCCGACTCGAGAAAGCGTATCGTTGAGCGGGCGGCCGATGACGACCGCGCCCACGATCTTTCGCTCGACGTCGCGCACGGCCACATAGGTGGCGAGATACCGGTCGCTCTCGTACCAGACGTCCGAGCCGGCCTGTCCCGACGCGAGCGTTTCCTTGAGCCCGGGATAGGTTCCCGCGAGGTCGTCGCCGCGGTTGAGGTTGGAGTTGTTTCGTCCGACGATTTTGCCACCGGCGTCGACGATCGCGACGAGCGTCGGGACGTTGCGCTCGAAGAGCGGCGCGTTTTTCATTTTGCTGACGACGTCTTCGCAGTGCTTGGTCGCCGCTTCGCCGCGCGCCGACGCCGTTCCTTTGGCGAGCGCGTCGACCGCTCCCTGCTCGATGGACGGACCTGCCAGCCAACGCTCCGTGCGCAGTCCGTCGAGTTGCAGACGAGCGGCGGCGCCGTTCACCTCTTCCTGCGCGTCGGTAGAGAGCTGGTCTTTGTTGCTGGTGGCCGATCCGAGCGACGACCGCACGAGCAAAAAGGACAAGAGGCCGACGATGGCCACGATCAGTGCGTTGACCGCGATGATCTTGATTCGCATTCGTCTCAGGTCCTCCCGCCATCCGCCTCCCCAGCGAATCGCAAACCCACGCTCCCGAAGTGACGCTATCATTCGCCGAGCGAGCGCGGCAACATGCGTCGTGAGAACGAGTCGTGCCACCCGCGCAAGGGCCCCCGCCCCCCCCATCGATCGCAACCGACGCCGCCCGAGCGCTCTTGCTCGATGACCCGCGGTTCGACGCGCACGTTCCGCCCGGGCATCATCCGGAACGACCGGAGCGACTGACGGCGGCCCGGGCGGCCCTGTACCCGAGCCGGAGTCGGTTCGAACCCGTGCTGCCGCGCATGGCGACCGACGAGGAGCTCGCCCGCGTACACGACCCGCGCTTCATCGAGAAGCTGGGGACCCTGCGGGGGCAGCACGGGTACTTGGACCCGGATACGTACGTTTCGTCCGAGAGCGTCGACATCGCACGCCTCGGTGCGGGCTCGCTCGTGGCCATGGTCGAGGCGATGCTGACGGGGCCGGTCCGGAAAGGGGTCGCACTTGTCCGCCCGCCTGGGCATCACGCGCGACCGGCGCAGGCCATGGGTTTTTGCCTCTTGAACAACGTGGCGGTGGCTGCCGCGCACGCGAGGGCCCGTGGTCTCTCGCGAGTCGCCGTGGTCGACTGGGACGTGCACCACGGAAACGGCACGCAGGAGATGTTCTGGCGCGAGCCAGGCGTCTTGTACATTTCGACGCACCAGTTCCCATTCTATCCGGGAACGGGGGACGTCGACGAAGTCGGCGCCGGCGAGGGCACCGGATACACGGTGAACCTTCCCCTCGCGGCGGGCGGCGGCGACGCCGTTTACGCGAGCGCGTTCGAACGGGTCGTGCTCCCCGTGCTCGTCGCGTACGAGCCCGAGCTCGTGCTCGTGAGCGCCGGCTTCGACGCAGCGGCGCGCGATCCGCTTGCGCAGATGGAGCTCTCGGCGGAAGCCTTCGGCTGGATGGCACGGGCGCTCGCGCACGTCGCCGACGCCTCGGCGGCCGGGCGCATGGCTCTCGTGCTCGAGGGCGGCTACGACTTGGTCGCTCTCGAAGCCGGGATCGCGGCCGCGGTGACGGGGATGCTCGACGGGCAGGCAATGGAGCTCCCGCGCTCCCCGGACGACGAAGGGGTCGAGCGGGCCGCGGGCGTCGCGAAGAAGGCATGGGGGCTGGTGACGTAGGCGATGAAAGGGCTCCCTGAGCAAATACGGGATGAACGGGGCGCGCTGCCGTTGGTGCTTGAAAGCGCGAGAGTGACAGCTATGGTGTGGGCCTCGTTTCGCGGTGGCCGTAGCTCAGCTGGTAGAGCACTGGATTGTGGCTCCAGGTGTCGCGGGTTCGAACCCCGTCGGTCACCCCACCGTTTGGCCGGGAATTTGGCTCCTTTTGGCGATGGCGGAGCGCCGGCCTCCGCAAAGTCTCCAAGAATGGCCGCGGTCGCGCACCTGGCGGGCATCGATTCGGCAGGAGACAGTCACGGGTGCGCCGTATGCGAGGCTCGGGAACGCTTTACACCATCGGGCATTCCACGCGGTCGGCGGACGAACTCGTCGGCATCCTTCACGCTTGGGGTGTCACCCGCGTCGTGGATATCCGCACGATTCCCCGGTCGCGCACGAATCCCCAGTTCAACGGCGACGTGCTTCCGCAGACGCTGAGTGCGGTGGGTATTGCCTACGTCGCTTTGCCTTCATTGGGGGGCCTCCGCGGGAAGAGCAAGACCGTGGATGCGACGGCGAACGCCGGATGGCAGCAGTCGGCCTTCCGGAACTACGCGGACTATGCGGAGACTGCGCCGTTCCGCGAGGGGCTCCGCGAGTTGCTCGACATGGTGTTGCACGAAGCGTGTGCCATCATGTGCGCTGAGGCCGTTTGGTGGCGGTGCCACAGGCGGATTGTCGCGGACCAAGCGATTGCCCACGGGGTCCGGGTCGTGCATCTTTTTTCGCGCGAGAAAGGCGAGCCAGCATCGCTGACTCCGTTTGCGGTCGTGCGGCCGGGCGGGCGTGTCTCGTACCCGGCAGGTTGAAACCAGCGCCCGAGGGGGACCATGCTCGGTGCCTCAAGCGGTCGAACCGAGCGTCCTCGTTCGCGTTGTAGAGGCGTTTGGGCGCCGTTACGATAGCTCTATGAAGTGGGGCGTTTGGGTGTTGCGCTCGGCCCTGGTGTGCGCGATGGGGTGCGGCGGAAAATCGGGCGAACCAGCTCCGCCCGCGCCTGCCCCGGCCAGCGGCCCATGCGGCCAGCCGACGCTCTCGAACTGCCCCCAAGACACGTTGACCGACGCCGGGGAGTGCCCTCTGCCGCCGCTCATCAACGCACAAGGCTTCTATACGGTCGGGTGCCAAGTCACCGCAGCCTGTACCTCAGGCACCCAAGTATGCGTTTGTAGCGCCGGTCCCAACGGACCGGAGTGGGGCTGTGCGCTTTAGAGGCCGCCGCCCGGCGTAGCTCGACAGGACTACTTTTCCAGCGGAGGTAGGGTGCCGAGGCCGACGAGCGTGTTCTCTCGCCCCGCTCGTGCCGAAACACCCGACTCGAGCGGCGGACTTCGATCGAAGACTTGCTCGTAGTCCAAGGGCCACGCTCCGAGAACGAGCTGCACCGCCTCTGAATAGCGCTCGGCTTGGGCGACGTCGCCTCGCTTCTCGGCGTCGGCGTAAAGCCGCGCCAGTGCCGCGAGTGCAGTTCCGAAGTGTTCCCTTGTCGTAGACAGAAGTCCCTCGGCCAGGTTGGGCGCACGCCGGAAGGGATTGAGTCCTCCCGCCGTGCCGCGTCGCAGCACAAACGGCCATTCGAAGAACAAATTGAGAGCGCAGCGGAAAGGATGCCTCGTGCGCACACGGATCACCCCTTCGCCGAGAGTTGCAAATGCCCCTTACGGCTCATCTCTTGTGCGACGTCTTAGAGAAGGTGGGGCACCGAGCGGCTTGCAACCTTGGCCTCGGAACGCGCTCGATGGTAAGGGAGGTCGGGGGCCCGACAATGCGGTGCGACGTCTGCGGCAGCGAGAGCCTTACGGCAACGGAATACTGCGCCGGGTCCGTTCGCGCCCCTGCCATGGAGTGCACGCGGTGCCACGCGATCGTGCTCGACGAGGCCGTCGCCACCTCCGACCAGGAGCGCGATTCGGTTCGCATGGCGGTGGCGGTACGGGCAGCCCAGTGCGCAGCAGAGCCCCTCAGCGGGTCCTGGCCCGAAGAAGCGTCCGACGAGCCCGGCGCGACTTCAGACCCCGTACGCGAGCGGTAAGCGCGGCGAGTCGCCGCGACGACGACTTTCGGGCGTTGGCCGGCCTGTTGCTTTCCTTTCGCGAGCGAAAGGAAGCACGCCAGATGAGCCTCGACAGAGCCTTCAGAATTCTCTCCGGCGCGGCCGTCGGGCCGGCGATTGCACTGGCATGTGCCAGCGCTGCCGCGCAGACCACGGTGGGCGTGGGGTCGCCTATCGGGACGCCCGGTGTCCTCGGTCCTCCGGGCTCCGTATACAACGCTACGGGCGCGTCCAACCTTGGCATTGGAAGCGCCTCGACGCCCGGCGTCGGAATCGGCGCGCCAGGCTTTACGCCAGGAAGCGTGTACGGAACGGCGAGCCCGGTCAATTGGGGCATCGGAGCCGCCGGCTCGCCCGGCCTTGTAACCGGCGGCACGGGTTTGCCGATCGGCGTCGGATACGTGAGCACGCCGAGCACGGCGGCCATCGGTGCGGTGACCACGACCGGTGTCGGGAGCGGCGGCGCGATCCAGTGGTTCGCGCCGGGCACGACCGTCGTCAAAGCCCCCAGGGCAACGATTGGAGCCGTGCCGACGCCCGGGGCGGGCTTCGCAGCTCCCGAGTTGCCCTACGGCGAAGATCTCGTCAGTCCCTGGATCGGGGAAATCGAGGGCATCCCGGGCCTATTCCCCTAGCGGCTCCCGAAGCCCCAACCGTTTCAGAAGGGGTCCGATGGTCAGGCCGTTGACCAGAATCGACAGGATGACGACACCAAATGTGACCGTGACCACCAGCGAGCGCTCCGGGAAGCCGTCGCCAAGAGCGAGCGCGAGCACCATCGACAGAGCGCCGCGTAGGCCGCCCCAGGTGAGCACCGCTCCCCACCTCCACGGAATCGGCTTGCTCGAGCGCCGGAAGATCGCGAGGACGAGGAACACGATGCCCGCGCGCGCGGCCATCACGACCACGTACGCGCCCGCGATCGGTGCCCACGAGTGCAAGAGTCGACCGACGCTGACCTCGAATCCGATGAGGAGAAATACGATCGAGTTGAAAGCGAACGCCACGTATTGCCAAAACGACTCCACGGCCACTCGCGTGGATGGGCTCATGGCACCGGGCGCACCGTAGCTCCCGGTGACCATTCCGGCGGCGACGGTGGCCAGAACGCCGGAAACGTGAAATTGCTCGGCTAGAATGAACGACGCGTAGGCGGTGATCGTCGTCAGTGCGATCTCGATGAGCGGGTCGTCGATGCGCGCGATGAGCTCCGAGCACAAGAAGCCGACCGCGGCGCCCACGAGCACGCCCAGCGCGACGATGCGGACGAAGTCGAACGCCGCTCGGGACAGCCCGACCTCGGCTCCGGTCGCGATGCCCACGGCGATCGTGTAGAGGACGACGGATGATCCATCGTTGACGAGGCTCTCTCCTTCGATGATGACCCCGAGCCTGCGCGGCGCTCCGAGGGTCTTGAAGAGAGCGACCACAGCGATCGGATCGGTCGCCGTGATCAGTGCCGCGAAGACGAGCGCAGAGGGCCACGCGAAGACGGGCACGAGAGGGGAGTTCGAGGCCAGGAGGGGGGCCGTGACACCAAGCGCGAGGACGACGCCGGGCAGAGCGAGCGATAGGATGGCGCCTCGGTCGAGCCAGAATTGACGTGCATCGAGGTGGAATGCGGCCTCGAAGAGTAGGCCCGGCAAAAACACCGCGTAGAGGAGCTCCTTCGTGAGGTGCGCAGCCCCGAGCGCGTGGGTTGGTCCAAAAACAAGGCCCGCGGCGACGAGCGCGACGGTATAGGGGATGCGGAGCGCGCGGGCGAGCAGCGCGACGCCGGTCGCGAGTCCGAAAAGCAAGACCGCCGTGGTCGCGAGGTTCATCGAAACGTTCCGCGCAGGGGCCTCCAGGGCAGGCGACGTGCGGCTCTGCCCCGGACCTGCGCGTGCGCTATCCTAGCTCACGTGCGCTGGCTCGGCACTGCCGCCTTCCTCATGGTTTTCGCCGTGGTGGCGTGCGGTTCGCAAAACGCCCCTGCCGATCGTCTGGTCGTGCACTTCGATGCGGGCAGCGACGCAGCCGGCGACGGGCCGATCGACGCCGCGACCGACACGAGCGCTTCGGTCGCAAATCCTTATCTCGGCGGGCCGTGTGTCGACGACGGGCAATGTGACGACATGACCGCATGCACGTACGACTCCTGCGATCCTGCCTCCCATCGTTGCCTCAACATCCCCGACGACACGCTTTGCGACGACGGGGTTTACTGCGACGGCCCGGAGAAGTGCGTTCCCCGCCACGGCTGCGAGCCGGGAGCCGTCGTCAGCTGCAGCGTCGACTCGTGCGATATTTCCAAGTGTGTCGAGGCGACTAAGTCGTGCGTTCACTCCCCGCGCGACGTGGACCAAGACGGCGACCCCGACGCGCATTGCAAGGGCGGACACGACTGCAACGATCTGAACCCCGACGTTTCGAGCTTGCACGCCGAGGTGTGCGCGAACGGAATGGACGACAACTGCAACGGCCTCGTCGACGAGATGCCGTGCGTGGCCCCGCATGGCGATTCCTGCGCGGACGCCGTGTTGACCCCAGGGGCGGGGACGTACGCGCTCTCGACGCTCGGCAGCGACAAGACGTTCGCGACGAGCTGCAGCGTCGGGAGCCCTTCGGCGGGGCAAAACGTCGTCGCGGCGGTCACCGTGCCGGGGGGACCGAACGTCGATCTCGATGTTTGGGCGACGACCAGCGGCGTGGAGGTTGCGGTCGCAATCCAATCCGTGTGCGGCCAGCCGTCGAGCGAGCTTGGATGTGGTGCGGGCCAGGGGGCGACCAGCGTGCGGGCCCGGGCGCGCAACGTTTCGCCTGGAACCTACTTTGCCGTGGTGACGACCCAGTCGCAGACCGCGGTCGAATTGAAAGTCGTGTTTTTGGCGCCGACGGCGCCCGCGACCAACGTCGACTGCAGCACGGCGTCGCCGATCGTCCCGGGGACGCCGACGACCGTGTCGATCGTCGATCCGCCGACGAATCTCCCGAGCGCCTGCACGGTCGGCGGGGTGGCCTTCCCCCCCTTGCACGATCTCGCGGCCCCGTCGCCCACGAGCACCGGGGAGCTGACGTACTCCTTCTCGTTGACCCAGCCCCAGGATGTCCGCGTGTCCGCGTCGTCGCTTCAGGGCAGCGGTACCCCGATCGTGGGGCTGCGGGATCCCGCCTGCGTGGGCGCGGGCGACGAGCTCAGTTGTCGCAGGGGTAGTTCCGGCCCGCTCTACGATCGCGCGTTGCCCGCCGGAACTTACGTGGTCACGGTCGCGGCGACTTCTCCCATCGACGCTACCCTTCTCGTGGAGATCGCGCCTCCCACCGCCGCGCCGCCCGATCAATCGTGCGTCTCGTCGCCGGCCATTGCGTCGAACGCGACACTCGCGTTCGATCTCGGCGACCACACGGAGGCCATCAAGGACGGCTGTTTCCCCGGCAATCCGAACGCCGCGTACGACCTGACCCTTTCCGGTGCATCCGACGTCCTGCTCGTGGAGCGGATCGCGCAGTCCGTAGATGAAGGAGCCGTCTCCCTCGACCCGCCGGCGTGCGCGACCAACATCGCATGCGCGACCGGCGGGACGCCGGTGCGCGCCGGCAAACGAAACGTCCCCGCGGGCGACTACCGCGCCGTCGTCGCCGACCAGCTGGGCCAACAGGGAACGCTCGAGGCGCTGGTCCGTCCCACCGTGGCCCCCACCATCGTCCCGGCGGGCGGAGCCGACACCTGCGCGTCGGCGGTGGACGTGTCGGCCGGGGGCTTCTTCACCGGAGACACGTCGATCGCGCACGCCGACTACAGCAATCCGTGCGACGATCCGACGACGTTGCCGGGAGGCGCGCCGGACCAAGTGCTCGCGCTGAATCTGTCGGCTCCCCAGCGCGTCGTGCTGGACATGGAGGGCTCCGGCTACACGACGATCCTCGACGTGCGTCAAGGTCCGAGCTGTCCCGGAACGCCGCTCCCGAACGCCTGTTACGTAGGTTTCACGGCCCAGAAGAGCTTCCTGGATCTCGAGCTTCAGGCCGGCGCCTACTGGATCATCATCGACGGATACGCGCTCGACCGAGGCGCGTGGGACCTCGATGTGCGCGTGCTGCCGCCGTGACCCCCCAGCTCCGGGCGCTTACTCGTTCAGCTTCGGCTTGGTCGGGAAATAGAAGCCGACGGCGATGGTGACGAGCTGATTGAATTGGAACGTCTCGTCAGAGCTGTTGATCTGTCCGTCGGGGAAGTTTCCGCCAGGCCCCGATCCGCGGCTGTCGAACCCGGCGCGGTTCCAGGAAAACGGAAGCGCCCGATACTCGACCCCCAACGACCAGAAGTTACCCGGATAGAACGTGAAGCCGACTCCAAACGTCGGCGCGACCTTCACGGTGGAATTGAGCGTGAACGAATGCGGATCCGAGCAAGGGAGGCTCGCGTTTCCGCCACCGGTCAACGCACCGCAGTCTTGGCGCTCTTGGATTCCGACGAAACCGACGCCGGCAGCGGCATAGAAGTCGGCGTCGACGAAGATCTTATTGAAGATTGCGAGCTTGCCGCGGAACGGCGTGAACGTAAGCTGGGGCGCCAACACGTACTGAATCTTCGCGGTTTGATTCGCGAACGGAGCCACGCCGAAGCTGTTGGGGTTCGTGCCGGTGTGATTGACGTTGTTCGCCGTCTCCGCGTCGCGCGGTGCGGGCAGGCTGTCGATGTGATCGGTCAGATCGGTCGTCAGGCTTACCGCGCCGTACGCGCCCCAGGCGCCCACCGCCAGCCAATCGGTGATGTTGTATTCGAGCCGTGCGCCCACGAGGATCGTTCGCCGATACTCGTCGAGCAGGGTGAACGACACGGCGGGCGCGAGCTCGAGGCGCCCCTCTCGATAGAGTCGCAGATGGCGCGTCGCCGGCGCACCCTTCAGGGGCCCGGTGAGCTGAATCTCCTGCGCACGTGCCGCCCCCGCAGCCGTCAGCAGACCAGCCCCGGCAATCGCCGCCAAAAGGGCTCTGAGGAAACGCCGCTTCATCGTCGTCCTCGTCTCCGTTCTCACTTGGGCAACCGATACTCAAAGGAGGTCGGCAGGAAGAAGGAGAGGCCGACTTGCAATTGAACGTTGTTGGTGATGTGCGTGCCTTCGTCGTACCACTTGGTCTTGTCGCTCGGATTGCTGTCGATGGTCAACCGCTCGATCTTTTCCGAGTAAATGAGATCGCGAACTTCGAGGATCGCGGCGACCCAGCGGTTGAAGAAGATGCGAAAGCCAATCCCGACGTCGAAATTGAGCAACGTGTTCCAGTCCGGGAAGCTTCGATTGTCGGGATCTATGATGGGAATGGGCTTCGTTCGAATGATGCCGAGGCCGCCGTCGATGTACGCGTCGTAGTGGAAGATGAAATCGCCGAATCCCGCGAACTTGCCGTACATCGGAACGTACGTGAAGTTGAGGTCAGCGCTAAACTGGTAAATATTGAGTGGTACCGCAACGTGGGCTTCGCGTCGGTTCTGAAAGTTGAAGTCCGAATCGGCGTTCAACCCGTCGTACCAGTTCCCGTTCACCCCCACCGCCAGCACTTGGGTGATGTAGTAGTTGAGCGCGAGCCCCGGCGCGTCGTGGTTCACGAACTGGTCGTTCATCGTGACCGCGAAGTACGGCATAATCTCGAAGCGTTGCGCCTTGATGACGTATTGCTGCTGTACGGCGTAGATCTCGCGGCTTCGAATTTCTTTCTTGGCCTCGACCTCGAGATTGAACTCTTTCTGGGCCTGGCACTGCGGCGCGTCGGGCGTAATCTGGCAGATATCCATCCCGCCGCCGCTCGGGGGCGGGGGCGTGCCAGCGCCTTCGGTGGGCGGTGACTCTCCGGTGGGCGCCGGAGCGGGATTGGCCGGTTGATCGGCGTCCATGTCCACGGGTCCCGCCGCACCTGCGGGGGCGTCGCTACCTTTGGCGGGCTTCTTCTTTTGCGCGTATGCCGCTTGCGGCACCAGCCCCAGGGCTGCTGCGAGTAGAAGCCACCTGCAAGCCTGCTTCATCGCTAACCCTTCCGAATCCTTCGAGGCGTTGACGACGCGTCGTGGCTAAAGCTTCAAAACTGCTGGTGAATCAGGCTAACGGCAAAAGTGAGCGCGGACTATATCATGCGCAATTTCGGCTAAGCAACGGGATTCGAGAACTTCTTTCGTCGTCGTTTGGGGCCCGGCTGCCCCGTCGGGAAAGCCGCGACGCCTCGTATAAGTCCCCCCCGAAATGCCACTCGACTGCGCGATCTGCATATGGTCGGTCGTTGGCTCTCCCGTCGCCCTGATTAGGCGGCGGCGACCTCCTCGTCACCTTTTCCGAACAATGCCTCGACGAAGTCTTCGGCGTCGAACTCGCGCAAGTCTTCGGCACGCTCGCCCAGGCCAATATACCGGACCGGCACCTTAAGCTCGTCGCAGATGCCGAGCACGATGCCGCCCTTTGCCGTGCCGTCCAGTTTCGTGAGCACGATGCCGGTCAGGCCCAATGCATCCTTGAACATTGCGGCCTGAGTCAAGGCATTCTGACCTGTGGTCGCATCGAGGACGAGGAGTGTCTCGTGAGGCGCGCCCTCCATGGCCTTGGCGATCGTCTTGGCGACTTTCTTGATTTCATCCATGAGCGGGACCTTCGTATGAAGCCGTCCGGCAGTATCGACCAGGAGCAAATCGGCACCGCGGCTCCGGGCAACGTTGGTCGCGTCGAATGCGACCGCCCCAGGATCGGCCGCCTCTTTGCCCTTGACGACGGTTGCTCCGACGCGCTTGCCCCATACCTCGAGCTGCTGGACGGCCGCCGCTCGGAACGTATCGCCCGCGGCCAACACCACGCTCTTGCCCGAGCTGACGTAGCGAGTGGCAAGCTTTCCGATGGTCGTGGTTTTGCCCACGCCGTTGACCCCTACCATCAGGACGACCGTCGGATTGGACGTAATGCGAATCGGGCCCCCGCCGATCGACAAGATGCGCCTCGCTTCCACGCGCAGTGCGGCCCAAACGGCCTCGGGGTCGCGCAAGCGATCACGCTCGACGGACTCGCGCAGTCGCTGGAGGACCGCTGTGGTCGTTTTCGGTCCGACATCGCAGGCGAGCATCACTTCCTCGACTTGCTCGAGGAGGGCGGGATCGATCTCTTTCGATCCGCGGAAAAGTGCGCTCAACTTGGCCACGAAGCCCCCGCGGATGGCGGCAAGACCCCTTCGCAGACCGGCGATGTCGCGGTGCGCGGCGGCAGGCGGTGCATCGGGCGCGGCCGTGGGCGCGGCAGCGGCCGGCGTCGATTCGATGATCGACTCCGGAGCCACCTCGACCGAGTGGGGCGACGGTTGTGTCGGTGCCGGTCGAGCCGATTCGCGCGGGCTCGGCGGAGCCGGTGTGGACGCGACTCTCGGGGGCTGGAGCGGGCGCGGGAGGTTGGGCTGCGGGGGTTGGAGCTGCTGGGCGACCCCCGACTGGCCGCGTGCGAGGAACAACGTAACCGCCGCCACCACGACAATGAGCGCGACGATGATGGCGACGATGGTCATGCGCTTTCCGGAGGTGCCGCGGCGGGGGGCGACTATAAGGACCCCGGGCGAGCCCCGTCAACGTCGTCAGCATCGCCGACACCCCTTCCTTTAAGAAGGCCCCCTCGGGAGGTTGGGAGGTGCAAGGCAGTCCACTTCGGCCTGGGTGCGCTTGTCGACGACCGAGGCCCCGAACGCGGCCTGCTCAACCGCGCTTGCCCACCGTGCGACGCCTGCGTTTGACCCCGCGGCGCGCTGCACGTGGCCCGGGGAGGGGTCCGGCGCAACCACGTACGGTGCGCCTTGACTGCGCGCCCATGCCACCAACCGATCGAGGAGTGCCCGCCTCCGCGAAGCAAGGGCCACCGCCAGCTCGCCAGGCGGCGGTAGGGCGTTTCGAAGCATGGCGTGTAGAGGCCCCTCGGCCACCAGCTCGTCGCCCGGCCGCACGTCGATGGGAGGCAGCGCGAACCGGCCGCTCGCGTCGGAGGTGGTCTCCACAACGACATCCACCCGATCGAATCCGCGCCGTTCGACCGCGACGCGAGCCCGAGCGACGGCGGCTCCGTCGTGCGCGTCCCCGATGACTCCGGTCCATCCGTGGGATTTCGCCCCGGACTGCACGAGAGAAACGCCCTCTCCCACGGGGGGCCGAGCGGGTGGTCGTGTCGAGCTGCGCTGGCTGTGCCGCCGCAGCGGGACACGGGCGAGCGCCATCCAAACGACGACGACCACCGCCGCGAGTACGAGCGGCATCCGCTTCCACGGGCTGGGGCCTTGCACCGGTTGTCCCAGCACGAGGTCACTCGCCGGCTGCCACCACGGGGCGTTCGAGACATAGCGGAAAGCCAGTGGAATTTCCTCGGCAGCGACGTTCGCGGTGTCGTCCGCGCCAGGAATGTCGAACGCGATGGAAAGACGCGCCTCTCCGCCGTTCACCGGAGCGGCTCCGACGATGGTCGTGCCGCCGACCCGCGCTTCGATGGTTCCACCGACCGAACCGATGCAGCCGCGGCGCGCACATCGAGGCGTAGCAATGAGCCGCAAGGCGATTCCGTCCTCCGGCGAACCGATCGGCAACCGCCGTTCCTTCGCGTCCGGGGACGCGAGATCCACGCGGGTCCTCCGCTCCACGGGGGCCGCATGGACACTCGGACCGGCGACAGGGCTCCCGGCGAACGCCACGCGAAGCTCCCCGCGTCCCGGAGGTCCGAGCGCCGCGCTATCAAAGGTGAACTGTGCCCGACCAGACGCGTCCGTGACGGCCTGAGCAAGGCGGGTGCCCGTTTCGCTCGACAAACTCAAGGTGAGGCCCGTCGCCGCTTCGGTCACTCCCTCTTCTTCGGTGGTGGCCACCGCTTGGACTGAACTGCTGTCGTCGTCGAGAGAGAGCGTAAGGCGCTCCGAATCGAATCGCAGCGTCACCAACGGGAGCGCGAGGTCGATCGGCACGTCCAACATCCCACCTTCCACGAACTCCGAGCCACGCGCTTCGATGCGGGCGACATACCGATTGGTCGCGAGCGAAACGCGGACGCAAAACCTTGCACCCTCGTCGGTGGTGACGCCGAGCATGTGGCCGCCTTCTGGTGTCGGCGCCGTTCCCCCTTCGGCGCAGGCTTGTGCGCTCGACGACGACAGAGGGGCGAACGCGAGTGGGTTCGACGCCAGGGCAAACGAGATTCCAACGTGAGCCCCGGCGATCGGGCGTGCCGCGTCGTCGACCACGATCCCGGAGACCGCGAGTCCACCGGCCCGCCGCGCCGCGCGCACGTCGAGGTGCGCGCTTCCCTTGACGCGAATGCGCGGCGCTCCTTGTGTCGCGGCGTGCGCCGTACCAAGGCTGGGACCGAGCCGCGCGTTGAGCCCATTAGGTAAAAGTGCGCCCGAGGCGCACACCAGGATGGCGAGCAAGAGGTGCCCGAGGAATGCTGGATGCGTCGCGCGCACGTTGCGTATTGCCTCGGCGGGCCATGGTAGTCTGAAAGGTCGATGCCGGGGCGATCGCGAACCTTGGCGCGTCATCGGTTGCCCGCGCTATTCGCCTTCGTGGTGGCGATCGCCGCGTCCGGCCTGGCGCGGGCCGAGGGTCGCGCCCAGTTTCTCGCGGAGCGCTTGAAGTACCCTCCGGCGGCCGGGCAGCCCGACGACTTCCGCGTCCGCACGAACGCGGCGCTCGCGCTGGGATCGACAAACGAGGACGACGCGATCGGGCCCCTTTGCGCCGGCCTCGCGGACCCGAGCGAGCTGGTTCGGCAGGCAGTCGCCGTCGCCCTGAAGCGCCTCGCGCGCGGTGCGTCCGTCGATTGTCTCCGCAAGCGGGCCTCGGTCGAAGCGAGCGCACCGGTCAAGCAGCAGATCCAGCAAGCCATCGTGGCCGTCGAGGCAGCGTTGGGCTCGAACGGAAGCAATGGGTCCGAGTCCGCGCGGTCGGTGCAAGATGCCGCCAGCCCGCGGTACTACGTCTCGATCTCACCCGTCTTCAATCACACGACTCGGTCCAGCGGGGACATCGGACGCGTGGTGCGCGAGGCTCTTGCCTCGAAATTGGCCGAGCTGGGCGGCTATCAGGTCGCGCCGGCGGGCGAATCGAGCGGCGCGGCCAAGGCGGCCATCGCCAAGCGCAAGCTCAAAGGGTTCTATCTCGCGGTGAGTGTCGATCAGCTGGACTATTCCGAAGCGGGCCTCCGCGTCCGTGTGAAAATCGCAGTATTCTCGTACCCGGGAAAAGACTTGCGCGGCGAAGTGCCCGCCGCGGCCACGCTGCCCGGCGCACGACCGGGCGACAACGGGGCTGAAGATCAACTCATCGGCATGGTCGCCGCGAGGGCTGCCGAACTCTTCGCACAGAACTTCAGGTGAGGGCAGCAATGACCACCAGCACGACGTCCTCCTCCCGCCCGAGCAGTCCTTACAAGCGGCGCGTCCGCAACTATCTGCTCGATTCTCGCTTCCAGCTCAGATACGCGGGCTTCCTCGTGGCCGTTGCAATCGGGATCAGCGCGGTCATCGGGTCGGTGCTGTACGCGACCGCGCGCGCGATGGTCCACGAGAGCGCGAAAGTCGTCGAAGAGAGCCGAAAAGCTTCCGAAGAGAGCAAGAAAGTCTCCTTCGTGAGTCGGATGAACGTTCGCGAGCTGGCGCCCGACAATCCAGACCTCGTTGCCGAGTTCGACCGGGAGTCCGACGCGTACGACCGGGCGATCGCCGACCATCAGAAGGCCGTCGTCGTCCAGCAAGAGTCTCTGATCCGCCGGCAGCGCTGCATGATGGCGTCCCTCGCAGGCGGGCTGGCGCTCATGGTCGTGCTCATCGGCCTCTTGGGGATCTATTTCACCCACAAGGTCGCCGGTCCCGTGTTCAAGATGAACCTCCTCTTGAAGCAGGTCGGGAAGGGCGACCTGCGCGTTGCCACACGCCTCCGCCGCGGCGACGAGCTGAAGGCGTTCTTCGACACCTTCACGCAAATGGTCTCCGCGCTCCGAGACCGAGAGAGAACGCGGCTCGGGGAGGTAGAAGGAGCGATCGAGGCGCTCTCACGTGGCGACACTGCGGAGGTCGTCCTCGTGCTCGAACGCGCACGGCGCGCGATCCACGAATCGATTGGCGATTGACGGGCGTCAAACCGTTCGGTGCTCTAGGCCCCGACCGCACCCTTCACGTACTCGACGTGGGTCTGCCCCCCCTCGAACGTCACCGCCGCGACGTCGATGCGAACGCGCTCGACCGCGGGTATCGCCGCAAGCCTCTCTCGCCAGAGACGCTCGACCGCGCGAACCAGCCGCTCGCGTTTGGCCTTCCCGATGCTCGCGAACGGTCCTTCGAAGCTCTGGCTTGCGCGTGTTCGAACCTCGACCACAGCGACAAGCCCACGGTGTCTCGCGACCAGGTCGAGTTCGAGCGCGCCCAACCGGAGGTTGCGAGCAAGAATCCCGAAGCCGTTGGCGACGAGATAGTCCGCGACGGCGAGCTCCGCGCGGCGCCCGAGTGCGGTCCTCGATCGGATCGGCGGCATCAGCGTCGGCGCTCGCGCGGCGCGAAACTCGTCCTTATTTGCCGACGACTCCCTGCGAAGGCGAGTTGCCACAGTTGTGCAGGGCCGCGCTGCACCATGCGGACGCGCACGGCGTGTTCGGGTCGTACTCGGTGCCCGCTTTGACGCAGTAGGCGCCGGTGAGTCCTTCGTTGCCCTGACCGATCGAGGTCACGAGCTGCTGGCAGGCGAACCCGTCGGGGCAGGTACAGTAGTTGGCACCGTCGTTGGTTTCGCCGTTGATGTTGGCGCACCGGCACGAGCAATAGACCGCCTTGTCCGCCGTGCGAGCGGGGCACTGCGCTTCCTTGTTCGTGAGGTCGAGCGGCTTTCCGTTCGCGTCGACGGGGGGGACCACAGGTTGAGGAATGCCGGGCGTGCAACATCCCGCGTTCGTCGTGCACGTACTCGTCTGCTGCGGGCAGCAATTCTTCGCGCCGGTAACGGGGGTTCCGTCGGACTGCTCACCGTACGGACACGATACCCGCCCGCGAAAGTGATTGACCAGGCACAGGCGAGTCAGACACTGGAAGCTCTTGGACTCGACGCTCACCTCTTCGGGATCGAACCCCTCGAAGGTGGGCACGTACTCCTGCTCAGGAATGCACGGATCACCGATACCGGTGGTGACGCAGCCCGTGCCCGATAGCACGGCGACGGCGATGGAAGCGGCCAAGATCGCCAGAATCGAGCGAGTCATCGTGTCGGCTCTCCCTCTATTTCCGATGGGCAAGGGGGGCACTGCGCAACGTCGCGACATACGTGGCGAGCGGGGGCAAACCTATAGTCGAGGCGCGCGAAACGCGTCAAGCCGCATCACAAGTTCCGGCACGCCAAGTTCGCATGCCCCTCTCACATCCTCACATCTCAATGTCAGCCCAATGCTCCAAATGGTTGTCTCGCTGACTTTCCGTCATGGGCGCGATGCTCGGACGCAAAACCGCTCCTTGGGGACTTCGAAGAGACGCGTAGCCGGTTGCACTGGAGGCCCATTCGGACATTAATGGCCTTGCGACGTCGAGGCGGGCGCACACCGCTCCAGAGTGCGGGCGCATCCCTCTGGGAGCGGCGCGTCATTCAAAGGCGTCTTGCGCACTTGCCCACCCTTGGCTCTGCTTCGCACTCCCTTTGCCCCCTTTTCGCCTTGACAATGGCGATTGGCGCTCCGTACCATGACCGCCGCTCGACGGGAGTATCGTGCCAACATCATTGATCTTTTCGGTGCCGGCCCTCCCTGAACGCTCTGCGCGAAGCATTCGACGCTTTGCGAAGGGCAGCAAACTCGATGAAACCTTCGACCTTCACGAAACCGATCGAAGCGGCTGGTCTCGCAGTCTTTGACTCGCACGCATTTGCTGCCTGGCTTTTGGTTTCGACGGTCCGGTGACGTGAGGCGGTAAGGGCCGCGGCTCGACGCAGTGAAGGAGCACGACATGCGAAGACTGTTATGGCGTGGTGTGAGGGTTACGGCTTTGCTGGCGGCGGTTTGTCTCGCGACGACCCCGGCGAGCGCACAGAAGAAGAAAAAGCCAGCTGCTGCAGCCCCGGCCGCCCCGCCTCCGGCAGCCAAGCCGGCGCCGGTCGATCTCGACTCCGATAGTTCCACCCCGCCGGTGAGCGCACCCATCAGCGCCGACAGTCCGAGCGCGGGCCCCCCGCCGGCCGCAGCCGCCGGCCGCCCGAAACCGTCGAAGGTGATCGACAACTCGCCGCCGCCGACCGCCGGCACCCCGAGCGACGTCGCCGCGCAGGCCAAGCACCTCTACGAGGGAGAAAAGTGGTCCGAGGCGGCGAAGGCCCTTTATCGCGTGTACAGCGGCGAGACGGGCGACGACGAGGGAAACAAGCAGATCGCCCAGTTCAACCTCGCCAAGGCACTCTACAAGCTGAAGTTCTATCAGGGCGCCTACGCGATCTTCAGCGAGATCGCCGACAAGCCGAATCACCTGAAATACAAGGAGACGCTGCTCTGGTTGGCCAAGCTCGCGACCGACCTTCCCGAGCCCGCCGACATCATCGAACGCGTCGGCAAATACAACGAGGAACAGGTCTCGAAGTTCAACAACAACGAACAGCAGGACCTGTTTTGGCAGCTCAACTATCTGCTTGGGCGGTACAAATACCGTAATGGTCAATACCAAGAGGCAATGGCCCTCTTTCAAAAGGTCGACCGCAAGAGCAAGTACTATGTCCAGGCTCAGTTTTTCGGCGGCGTTTCAAACGTGCAGCTTCGCCAGAGCAAGCCGGCGGTCGAAGCCTTTCAGCGGATTCTGGGTGCGATCGAGGGGGGGGACGTCGAAGTCGAGGACGAAGCGCGCATGCGCGACCTCGCGTATCTGTCGATGGCGCGAACGTTCTACTCGGCGAGCATCGTGCTCAACGAGGACAACCAGCCGAAGATCGACCCCACTCGGCTCTCGGCGGCCGTAAAGTATTGGAACAAGGTCGACGTCGCGAGTGAGTACTGGCTCGACGCGCTGTTCGAAGAGTCGTGGGCTTACTTCATGGCCGGCGACTACAGCCACGCACTCGGCAACATTCATACCATTCAGTCGCCCTACTTCCCGCACTCCTTTTATCCTGAGGCGGACGTTCTCAAGGCGGTCATCTATTTTTCGAACTGCCAGTACGACGACGCGCTGACGATCGTCGCGAAGTTCAAAGCGAAGTACCAGCCGATCCACGAAGAGCTGGGGAAGATCCTCGAAAAGTTCAGGAAGGGATCGAACCAGGAGGAAGAGTTTTACAAGTTTCTCCGGGATGTTCGCGACGACAAGGCGCGACTCAACCCGAAGATTGCCCCGATCGTGAAGACCTCGCTCTCGGATCGACAGCTCCTTCGCAACCTCGAGTATGTCCGACTGCTCGACGAAGAAGACGCGCGCTTCAAACGGGCACCCGCGAGCTTCAAGGGGGCCAAAGTCGCGGATCTCGTCAAGGACTCGATTCACGACGCACGCGAGCTTGCCGTGCGAAACGCAGGGGACCTCGCACGGGGTCGGTACGAACGAAATCTCAAGGACTTGGAAGAGAATCTCCGGAACGGCACCAAGATCCTCGTCGACGTGACCGCCGCCCAGCGTCACATGCTCGACCAAGAGCTCGAGAAGGGACTGGTCACGCCCGAAGAGTCGAAGGCGAATATCGTCAAACCCGATGAAGAGCACGTCATCTGGCCGTTCAACGGCGAGTACTGGCGTGACGAGCTTGGTTTCTACCGCCAGACGATCACGTCGAAGTGCGGGAGGTAACGATGAATCGCGTTCTATCACTGTCGGTCGTCGTCATGGCGCTGGTCCTCGGTGGGGCGAGCTCGGCTCGCGCGGCCGACTCGTCTTCGAGCGAATCGGCCGGCTCCAGCTCGAGCTCGACGTCCAGCGCGGACGTGTCCGCCGGGCCCGAGTGCATCGGCGACAAGGCCAAGAAGAGCCTGGAAACGTGCCCGTCCGGGCCGACGCTGAACGGTGTGCACGGCAAAGAGCCGCAGATGTCCTTTCACTCGAAGGTGGAGGAGATCAAAAAGGGCGACAAGAAGATCGAGGTCGGCAAGGCCGACGTGTCGATGATCGCGGGCTACCGCGACCTTCGGCAGACCCGGCTCAAGCAGCGCGTACTGGCCCTCCTCATCACCGAGATCGGGCAGCTCGAAATGCTGCTGCGCGAGACGGAGATGCGCTCGAAGGACCGCCCGACCTTGCTCCGCCGGCTGGCCGAGGACTACGTCGAGCTGGAGAACGCCGCCTTCAAAGAGAAGACAGAAGCGGAGATCGCGCGCGACGAAGCCAAGAGCAAGAAGAACAACACCGAAGCGGGGAAGCAGCAGGCCATCGCCACGTCGCGCAAGACGACGATGGAGCGCGCGCGCAAAGCCGCCGTCGAATACTACTCGATTCTCGTCGCAGACTATTCCGGGCAGCCCTCGAACAACTTCCCGCAAAACCCTCCGCCGGCGAACCCGAACCTCGACGAAATTTACTACTACCTCGCCTACGAGTACGAGCAGGCGGGCGACACGGTCAACGCCCGCCGCGTGTACCTCGACCTCATCACGAAAACGCCGAACTCGAAGTACCTGACCAACGCATACCTCGCGTTCGGGGAGCTCTTCTTCAACGAGGCACTGAGCGACCCCACGAAGTGGGACGCGGCGAAGCAGGCGTACCAAAAGGTGGTTTCGAAGCCGCCGCCTGAGAACAAGATTTACGGATACGCCTGGTACAAGCTCGCGTACGTTTTTTGGAACATGGGCGATCTGCCCCACGCCCTCGACGCCTTCAAACGCACGATCGACTTCGGTGTTCAGTTCTCCCAGCTCCCCAACGCGCCGAAGCTCGCCGAGAGCGGCCGCAAGGACGTGGTACCGGTCTACGCCCTCGCAGGCAGTCCGAGCGAGTCGTTCAACTTCTTCAAGAACTTGAGCGGCGACCCATCGGGTTCGACCGGCAAGACCTTCAAGATGATGGACGACCTCGGGCAGAACTACCTCGACACGGGCCACTATCCCGAGGCGATCGCGCTCTACAAAGACCTGATGACCCGCGACAGCGGAAGCGACAAGGCCTGCGAATACCAGTCGCGCATCACCGAAGCGACCATGGCGATGAAGTCGGGCGACAAGACCGCGATCGTGGCCGAGCTGAACAACCAGTTCAAGCGCTTCGCTGCCTTCAAGGGCGACAATCACTCGGCGGAGTCCAAGCAGAGGTGCGCGAACCGCACGGCGTCGCTGGCCACAGAAACGGCCATGGCGTGGCACCTCGAGGCGGTCGGGTCGCAAGGTCAGCGCGGAACCGGCGATCCGAAGACGATGGACCTCGCGTCGGTCCTCTACAAGAAGGTCTCCGACACGTGGAGCGCGTCGGAGTTTTCGAAGTTCGAGTTCCCGCGGCTCGTCAAGGAAGACTGGCCGACGATCTACAAGATCAAATACAACATGGCCGACCTCCTCTACTACCGCGAGAAGTGGGCGGAGTGCGGTCCGGCGTTCGACGAAGTGGTCAAAGAAAACCCTCAGGGCTCGGACGCGGCCGAGGCCGCGTACGCCGCGGTCCTCTGCTACCAGAACATCTATCTGGCGCAGCACCAGAAGGGTTCGGACAAGAAGGGCAGCGGAAACCTCCCCGGGGTCGGCAAGGAGAAAGACTTCAAGCACGACACCGACGACAAGTACCGCGCGAAGGAGATGACCGAGCCCCAGAAGGCCATGGTCGGGTCCTTCAATCGCTACGTTTGCTACATCCATCCCGACGAGAAGGACGCCGACGGGCAGAAGCAGCTCATCGAGGTGAAGTACGCTCGATGCCGCCTCTACTTCGAGGCGCAGCACTGGGAAGAGGCCGGGGCGTGCTTCAAAGAAATCGCGTACGAGCACCCCGACAGCGACTCGGCGGTGTACGCGGCGCAGCTCTACCTCGAGAGCATCAACGTCCTGACCTTCCACGGGATGCCGAACCGGAACAAGTGCATCGACGACATGATCGTCGACGTCCCGAAGTTCCTCGAGATGTTCTGCTCGGGTGACAAGGCGCAGAAGAACGAAGATACCTGCACCATCCTCCAGAAGGTGCAGTGCGACATTCGACGCCTTCGGGCGCAGCGCATCGTCGAGCAGGCCGGAAAAGGCGGAAACGATTCGCTCGAGCTGTTCGAGAAGGGAGGGAAGGCGTACTTCGACCTCTGGGACGAGTACGGCGCAAAGCCTCTGAAGGAGAACAAGCCGCCGCAGTGCGAGAGGCTGGAAGAGATCGTGGAGAACGCCGCGCGCGCCTTCCAGGCCGGCCACCTCATCGCCAGCGCGATCCGGGCGCGCATGGTCTTGCTCAACCCGACCTACAGGATGGAGAAGACCGACCTCGCCAAACAGGCGATGTTCAAAATAGGCGGCAACTGGCAGGCCATCGCGGTCTACGACCAGGCGGCAGATTGGTACGAGCGCTACGCAAAAGAAAACGCGCACCGCGAGAACGCGGACAAGGCGCTTTCCGATGCCATCGTGCTGCGACTCGGCCTCGGTCAGGAGGACCAGGCGGTGGCCGACGTCACCCAGTACAAGAAAGACTACGCGAACACGAACGCCACGGAGACCGCTCAGATAGCGTTCGCCATCGGTGCCCACTACGCGGACAAGGAAGATTGGGACGGCGCGCGCAAGGCGCTCTCCGCCGCGATGGGTACGCTCGACAAGGCGCCGCCGGACATCCAAGTACAGGCGCACGCGACGCTGGCGCGCGCGATGTGGCACATGAAGGGCCAAGCGCAGGCGAAGGCCGAATACGCCAAGGTGCGGTCGCTCTGGGGCGACGGGACCCAGGCTCAAGCGAAAATTCATGACTCATACAAGGGCGAGAGCGAGGACCAGCTGGCCCACCGGTTGGGCAAGGCGCTCGACGCTGTGGGTGAGGCGACGTTCTTCGTCGTCGAGGACAAGA
>CAZVPE010000045.1:0-29761 GCA_964628155.1 uncultured Polyangiaceae bacterium
CGGCGAAGGTCAATAACCCGAGCGACATGTACAAGAAGGGCGACGACGTCGAGGCCATCATTCTCAGCATCAATCACGACGAGAAGAAGGTGAGCCTCGGAGTCAAGCAGCTTTGGGACGACCCTTGGCCGACGATCTTCTCCGAGCTTCCGCCGGGCAAGCTGGTGACGTGCAAAGTCCTCAGCGTGGTCGACTACGGCGTCTTCGTTCGAGTGCGCGACGGAATCGAGGCTCTGATCGCGCAGAGCGACCTCGCGCTCCCGAAAGACGAGAATGGAGAAGAAAGGGCGCTCGAGCCCGGCGAGCAAATCGAGGCGGAAGTCGCGAACATCGACTCGCAAGAGCGTCGCATCACCCTTTCGATGCGCAAAGGTGAAGCCGCGCCTACACCCCCGATCGCCTCCTCGTCCGAGGCAAAGTCCTCCCCGCGTACGTCGAAAGCGCCCAAGAAAAGCGCATCGGCCGAGGCGGTCGGCGGCACGATCGGAGAGCTCATCAAGCAAAAGCTCGGTGACAAGCTCGCCGCCATCGGCGACCCCAAGAAGGACGACGAGAAGAAGGACGACTGACCGAGCGCCCGCACATGTCCGAGCGTTTGTGGGCCCCCTGGCGGATGGAGTACATCCTCCGTCCCAAAGGGGGCCCCTGTATCTTCTGCGATTTCGCATCAGCCTCGCCCGAGTCATACCGGAGTAACCTCGTCCTCTTGGTGCAGGCCCACGCGCTGCTGTGTTTGAACAAATATCCCTTCGCAGCCTCACATCTCCTCGTCATTCCGCGACGGCACGTGGCTGACGTAGGCGACCTTCCGACCGACGAGTATCAAGCCACCATGGGGCTCGTGCGCGAGGCAGCCGTGAGGCTCAGGCGTGCGACCGGTGCGGAAGGGCTGAACATTGGGCTGAACCTGGGAAGGGCGGCTGGTGCCGGGATCGCCGACCACCTTCACGCCCACATCGTCCCGCGATGGAGCGGTGACCAAAACTTCATGCCCGTCATCGCAGGCCCGCACGTGATTCCCGAATATCTCGATCAGTCATGGGCGCGCCTCGAGCCGTTCTTTGCCGACCTCCCCGGTCAGCATCCGGCTACCGGCAGCGCCTTTCAGTAGTCGGTCTCCTCGGCTATAGGGCCCCATGGCCGAGCGCAAACCAGATCGTTGGCGCAGGGCTCTGTTCCTTGGCGGGACTGCGTTCCTCGCGATTGCGGTGGTGCTTGCGGCGCACGCGGTCATGCTGCCCTTCGTGCTCGCGCTTCTCATCGCCTACGTGCTCACGCCGCTGGTGGCGTCGGTCGAGCGGCATGCGATCCCTCGCCCGCTCGCAGTAATCATCGTGTACGCGGTCGTGCTCGGGTCCATCGGCGGCCTGATCAACGGCATCGCGCCGCGCATCGCGCTCGAGTTCCGCAACCTGCGAGGCGAGCTTCCCTCGATCGCAGACGAGGCCCGGGAAACCTGGGTTCCGGCGATCGCGGACCGGCTTCGGGCGATGGGACTCGCGCCTGTTCAGCCGCCGTCCGACGACGCGTCCGAGCCCGGGTCGGGGAGCGCGTTCGTGGCGCGCCCGCTGCCCGATGGCACGATCGCTATCGACGTGGGAGCCGGGGTGAGCATCAACGAGACGAAGCACGGATGGCTGGTCGAGCCGACGCGCGACAGGAAAGACGAGCCTTTCGATCCAAACAAGATCGTCGCCGACGCGATCGGGAAGAGTTTCGCCTACGCCCAGCACAACTCGCTCGAAATCGCGCGGGCCGTGCGCGATCTGGTCGCCGGCGTCAGCCGCATCGTCTTCATATTCTTCATTACACTCATGCTAGCCGCGTACTTGATGTTCACGCGGGAGCGCATCATCGACTTCTTCCGATCGCTCGTACGACCGAACGCGCGTTCGAGCTTCGACTCGCTGCTCGAGCGGGTCGACGAAGGCCTTTCCGGGGTCGTCCGCGGGCAGCTCCTGATCTGCCTCATCAACGGCGTGCTCAGCGCAATCGGCTTCGCGATCGTCGGCCTCAAATATTGGCCCGTGATGGCGCTCGTCGCCGCGGTCTTCTCGCTCATCCCGATATTCGGGTCGATCGCCAGCTCGGTCCCCGCGGTTGCGATCGGGCTCACGCAAGGACTGGGGACTGCCACGTTCGTCCTTCTTTGGATCATCGGCATTCACCAGCTCGAGGGCAATCTTCTGAACCCGAAGATCATGGGAGACTCGGCAAAGATTCACCCCGTTCTTGTCATCTTTGCACTCCTCTTGGGCGAGCATTTCTTCCAAGTGGTCGGCGCACTCCTCGCGGTGCCCGCTATGTCGATCACGCAGAGCGTCTTTCTTCACGTTCGCGAGGCGGTCGCGGCAGACGACCCCGATTTCGAAACATGACCGGGGAAGCGCTTCTCTCCGGATGTCTGCCCAGCTAGATTCCTGGTCGCCCCATGGATTTCGAGCTGACCGAAGAGCAGAAGATGATCCGCGATACGGCGCGGGATTTCGCCGCGAGGGAAGTGGCTCCGAAAGCCGCCGAGTTGGACAAGACCGGCAGGTGGCCGGACGAGATCGTCTCCAAGATGGCGGAGCTGGGGCTCCTTGGCGTCGCGATTCCTCTAGAGCACGGCGGCGCGGGGATGGACGTCCTCTCGTACGCGCTGGCAATGGAAGAGATCAGTGCGGCTTGCGCGAGCTGCGGCGTCATCATGAGCGTCAACAATTCGCTCTTTTGCGATCCGCTCTTGAAGTTCGGTAGCGACGACCAGAAACGGCGCGTTCTCGCGCCGGTGGCGCGCGGAGATCAGCTCGGCTGCTTCGGGTTGACCGAGCCGATGAGCGGCTCCGACGCGCAGACGATGGCTACGACCGCGGAACGAACCCGCGATGGTTGGATACTCAACGGTAGCAAGAATTGGATTACCAACGGGCCGCATGCCCAGTGGATCCTCGTTTTTGCGGTGAGTGACCGCGGCGGCGCAGGCTCCCACCCCGATGGTCGACCGCGACTCAAACACACAGCGTTTCTCGTCGAACGCGGTACGCCGGGCTATACGCAGAATGCCGCTGACCACAAGCTTGGAATCCACGCCGCGCATTCGTGCACTGTCTTCTTCGAGAATTGCAAAGTGCCCGACGAGAACGTCGTCGGTGCGGTGAACGGCGGCTTCAAGGTGGCGATGGCAACCCTGGACGGCGGGCGAATCGGAATCGCGTGCCAGGCCATCGGCATCGCGCGCGCTGCCTTCGATACCAGCGTCGCATACGCCAAAGAACGCCGTAGCTTCGGTGTGCCAATCGCACAGCATCAGGCGATCCAGTTCATGTTCGCCGACATGGCCACCCAGATCGACGCGGCGCGGCTTCTGGCGTGGCGGGCGGCCAAGATGAAAGACGAGGGAGCGCGGCACACCATGGAGAGTTCGATCGCCAAGCTCTACGCGAGCGAGATGGCGACGCGTGTGGCGCACAAGGCCATTCAAATCCACGGCGGGTACGGGTATTCGACCGAGTTCCCCGTCGAGCGGCACTATCGTGACGCCAGGATCACGGAGATCTACGAGGGGACGAGCGAGATTCAGCGGATCGTCATCGCCGCCAACCTGCTACGGTAACGGGCGATGCGAAACGCGATGGCGTTTTTCTTGGTCTTCGCGGCGATGGGGTGCGGCGGCTCGGAGCCGCCTCCGCGGCAGCCGGAGTCGGCCCACGACTCGTCCCAAAAAGCCGTGCCGCTGGTCGCAAAAACGTCACAAGAGCTCGGGAGCATCGATCCGAAGGCCGTTAGGCGGGCCTTCGGGGCCCTCGACGAGAAGTATATGGAGTGCCAGAAACGGGCTCTCGGGCGGATCGAGCTCGTCGCAGGCAACGTGAAGTTCTTCTTGCGCATCGGTTCCGAGGGAACCGCCAAGTGGGCGTATCTCGAAGAGAGCGAGATCGGCGATCGGGAAACCGAAAAGTGCCTCGTCGACGTCGTCATGTCGGCCCAGTGGCCGAAGCCTGACGCGGGCGATGCGGAAGTTCGCTACGCGATGGAGCTACCGCTCCAAGCCGCCCGCCCGCCGAGTGATTGGAGCCCGGACAAGGTCGCGGGAGCGCTCGGGAAGAACGGCGAGGCCATCGACAAGTGCAAGGCGGGTGCGGGCACCACCTTCCGGGCGACGATGTACGTCGGACCCGGAGGCAAGGTCCTGTCGGCGGGCGTCGCCACATCGAGCAAGGAGGCCCAGGAGAGCGCCAACTGCCTCGCGAAAGCCCTCGTAAAGATGAAGGGCCTTCCTTCCCCGGGAAGCTGGCCTGCGAAGGTGACGTTTCCACTGTAGCGACGTGTTCGCCCTATCCGAGACCGAACGTCTGGTACGCCGCACGGCACGCGATTTCGCGACGCGAGTCATTGCCCCACGGGCGGCCGCGATCGACGCCACCGAGGCGTTCCCTCGAGACATCATCCGTGGGCTCGCGGAGCTCGGACTCATGGCCGTGCACGTCCCATCGGAGCTCGGGGGAGCTGGGGCGACGGCTACGGCTTTCGCCCTTGCAATCCAGGAGATCGCGCGCGCGTGCGCTTCGACGGCCGTGATGACCAGCGTGACGAACATGGTCGCGGAGACGATCGCCCGCTTCGGAACGGAAGCACAGCGACAGCTTCACTGTCCCAAGCTCGCCGGGGGCCAGCACATACTCGGGAGCTTTGCGCTGAGCGAACCGGACTCCGGAAGCGATCCTGGTTCCATGCGCACGACTGCGCGGCGCGACGGAAAAGGGTGGGTAATCGACGGCGCGAAGCAATGGATCACCGGGGCGACGTACGCCGGCGTTCTGCTCGTGTGGGCGCGGACCGCCTCTTCGGACCGCGGCACGCGAGGAATCTCGTGCTTTCTCGTCGAAAACGGGACAAAGGGACTGAACGTCGGACGGCCCGAGGACAAGATGGGAATCCGAGCTTCGAACACCGTTCCGATCGAGCTCGATACCTGCCGTGTCGGGCCCGAAGCGCTGCTCGGCGCTGAGGGCGATGGCTTCAAGATCGCGATGGCGGCGCTGGACGGCGGACGCATCGGCATCAGCGCCCAGGCAGTCGGAATCGCACGAGCCTCGCTGGCCGAGGCAATCGCGTATTCGAAGGCGCGCCAGGCATTCGGCGTCGCGATCGCCGAGCATCAGGGAATCGCGTGGAAGCTCGCCGACATGCAGATGCACGTCGATGCCGCGGAGCTCCTTTCGATGCGAGCAGCGCGACTCAAGGACAGAGGCGACCCCTATACGCGCGAGGCCGCGATGGCAAAGCTCTTCGCGAGCGAAACCGCGGTGCGTGTCAGCAACGACGCCGTGCAGATCCACGGCGGCTACGGCTACGTGCGCGACCTGGCCGCGGAGCGCCACCTACGCGACGCCCGAGTGACGACCATTTACGAAGGCACGAGCGAGATTCAGCGGCTGGTGATCGCGCGGAGCGTCCTATCGTAAAGGCGCCGCTTCACGCTCACCGCTTTCTAGAACGCCCTCGCATCGCAACGACGTCCGCATGCGGCGATGGGTCCAACGGAGGCAACGCTAGGACAAGTCGCTCGATTCGCGGAAGCGCCTCTACGACCGCGCGCTCGGCGCGCAGTTCATCCAAGGGTGCGTCGAAGACCAGCACCAGCAAGTAGATTCCAGCAAATGAGTGGACGACGATGGGAGCGGCCCCGGTGCGCTCGACGTACCTCAGGTGCCTGCCTTTGCGAAGGGCAGCGAGCTCTGGGAGGCCGCGTACCACCTCCAGCGCGCGGCGAGACGCAAGAGCGACGGGAGCCTCGGCCTCGGCTCCCGCCTCAGGGGCTTCCGCGGCGTCGGCGAGGGTCGTGCTCGACGCCCGCGGGGTCAGCGAGGTTCCCCCTTGGGGTCGAGCGATGCCCCATTCGATCGGTGAGTTCGCGTCGATGACGATCGCGTTGAGGGCAGCAGCTCGATCGCAGAGCGCCACCAGTTCGTCCCGGAGGGCCTGGGCCACGGGCGGCCGCGACCGCCGCTGCTGGCCCGGATCGTCCTCCGCAACCGCGTCGAAGGAGCTGGCCAACATCTCCAGCCGGCGCTGACAGGCTTCTCGCTCGGAAGGCGGCGCCGCGAAGCGCACCCCGATGTTCCGCCCGTCGGTCATGCGGCAGCGCAGCTCGCACGGGTCTTCTACCCCCTGCTCCTCGCCATCGAGGACGCGAACGTTCTCCGCGCCGAGCTCTCTACACACGAGAGCCAGAAAGCGTTCTAGATCCGATTGCACCGTAGGAATTCCTAACACGAAATGCATGCGGGGAGGCTCAAGAGGTTCCCCTGCGACCTCAGCGTCCCTTGGAAGCACCCTTGCACCGGCGGATCGCACAACGTGGGTGACACCGACCGGAGTGGCGGCCGCGGTCGCCGCTTCCCGGTCGGCAGCGGAGGCGGGCGGCTCGGTTTGCCATCCTTGTTCGCCGGGGGGGAGAAGCGCCCTCGCACACGTGGCAAGGGCGTGACAAAGTGCGAATCGGTCGCCGCGGGTCACAGTGTCCCGCGGCCCGGCCACCTCGCAGCCCCGCATGAGCCTCACGTTCCGATTGGGCAGAATTCCCGTCCGCATTCTGCCGTCCTTTTTCATAACGACGGTCTTGTTGAACTTCGGGCTTGCCCAAGCCGACCCGCGACGCCTGCTCGTATGGCTTGCGATTGTGCTCACGTCCGTTCTCGTGCACGAGCTGGGGCACGCGTTCGCGGGAATGGCGTTCGGGCTAAAGCCGCGGATCGATCTTCACGGCTTCGGTGGAACAACGTCGTGGGCGTCTGGCGAACGCATCTCCTCGGCGAAACGCATCGTCGTCAGCCTTGCTGGGCCTGGGATGGGATTCGTGGCAGGCCTAACGACCATGGCGTTTCGAGCCGCCTCCGGATCAATCGACGGGGGGTCCGGCGCTTCGCTGGCGGAGTTCGCTTACAGCAACCTGCTTTTCGTCAACTTCGGCTGGGGAATTCTCAACCTGCTGCCAATGCTTCCGCTCGACGGTGGAAACGTCATGACCCACGCTTTCGACATCGCGATGCCAGGCCGCGGCGAGCGACCCGCACGAGTGATTTCGCTGTCAGTGGCTGCCCTCGCAACCGCCGGCGCGCTCCTCACACAATGGTGGTGGCCCGCATTGCTCGGAGGCTCGTTCGTCGCTAGCAATTGGCGCGGGCTCAAGGACTTGAAGGCTCGCGAGAACGACGCACCGATGCGCGCCGAGCTGGAAGCGGCCTACGCGGCACTGGAAGCGAAGGACGCCTCCAAGGTGCTGGCGCTCGCGCGCCCAATTGCGCTTCAATCCAAGACCGCTCCGGTTCGGGCAGAGGCCCTCCAGCTCCTCGCCTTCGGCTTCCTCCTTGAGGGACGCTTGGCGGATGCTGACGCCGCGATTGCCGCGCTGCCCCAAGGGTTCGCCCCGCACGCCTCGCTCCTGGAGCTCCGTGCGAGCGTGACCCGGCCCAGCATCTAGGGACGGCGCCGCAGTTGGGCCCGCACTCGTCGTCTGCCTCTTTGACCCTCGGCGTCTGGCGGCTCTCTCCCTACCGCGCATTGAATGGCAGCACCCGCTAGGCTCTGCTCGCAGACTGGAGCTTCGTAATTTCGAACGAATTGAATGAGTCCCATCGGCTTCTTCACCGCGTCACTTGACTAGGTGGCCCTCGGCGTCGCGGATCTCGGGCGTCGGCAGACCCAGTTTGTCGACCATCGGCTGGACGCGAGCGCGCGGACCAACGACCACCAGAATGGCGTCTGACGGGTCGTAGAACTGCTTGGCCAGTCGGTCGAGGACCGTCTTGTTGGCGGCCTCGCGGGCGGCACTCGCTTTGGCTTGATAGTCGGCAGGAAGGCCAAGCGACGCGTCGCCCGCGAGGTGCCCCGAAATGCCTTCGACCGTTTGGTACACGCTCACGAGGTCGCCGCGCGCCTGCGATCGCGTCCGCTCGATCTCGCCCGCATCCATCCCGCTTTCAGCGAACTTTTGCAGGTCGGCGAGCATCGCCGCCAGCGCATCCCCCGTTTTGTCGGTCACGACGTTCGCCCACGAAACGACTTGCCCCGGACCGCGCGAGAGTGAGTACCGGGAACGCGCGCCGTACGTGTATCCGTGCGCCTCGCGCAGGTCTTGATTCAAGCGCGACGTGAAGCTTCCGCCGATGGCGTCGTTGACGCGCCAGAGCGGCGGCAGGTCCGGACTCGAGGCGGCAATGCCCTGCTTGACCGCTGCAATGACCGATTGCGGCGCGTCGGTGCGATCGACCAGAACGAGCCGCGGTCGCGGCCCCTTGGGCGGTGGCGGCACGACGGGCACCGGTGCGGGTTTCGAGGGCGCTTTCCATCCCCCGAACGCGGTATTCATGAGCGGGGTCAGCTCCTCTGCCGTGACATCTCCCGCGCAAACGAGCGTCGCACGGTCCGGCCGCCATTCGGTCGCATAGAAGCGTTTCACGTCGTCGAGGGTGATGGCTTTCGCGCTCTGCGGACTCCCGTCCCAAGGATGACCGTACGGATGATCCGCGCCGAAGAGGACAACGCGGTAGACCACGCGCGCCGTTGCATCCGGGTCCTTTTCACGTGCCAGAAGCTCGTTGCCCCAGAGGTCTTTGACGCGCTTGAACTCGGCCGGCTCGAATCGCGGGCGCGCGACCACGTCGCCAAAAAGAGCGAAGGCACGGTCGAAGTTGCGCTTTGCGACAGTGACGGAAGCGAAGCTCGCGTCGGCATTCGCGTCCGTGTGAATGCGCGCCCCCAGTTCGTCGATGGCCCGCGCCAGGTCGATGGCGCCGCGCGTGCCCGCCCCCTCGTCGAGCATGTTCGTCGTGGCGTAGGCGAGCCCCTCCTTACCCGGAGGGTCGCTCGACGCCCCCGCTGGTATGGTGAGGCTGCACGAGACCACGGGAGCTTCGTGGCGTTCGAGCAGCCACACTGTGATCCCGTTTGTACCCGACGTCACGGCCGGCGCTGGCGGGAGATAGGGCGGCGGTTGAGGGGTCACCGGCCGCGGGCCGAGGGGGTCGGGTGGGGCCGAAGGAGCGACCGCCTGCGGAGCGCTTGCCACAGGGGGTGGTGGGGGTAGCGGCTGGGGCGGCGGGGTAGACCCTCCGCCGCACGCGACCGTCATGAGCGTGGCGAGTGAAATCCCGAACGAGCGCTTCATCGCCTGGCTTCCTTTTTCGGAACGATCGTGAGGATGACGACCGAGTCGGGCAAGAGAATCTTCTTCGCGTAAGTCAGGAGATCCCCCGCCGTGGCGCGCCGATAGCGATCGAGATCCCGCTGCACGTAACCCGGATCGCCGAGTTCCGCCTGATACATGTTGAGCAGCGAGGCGCGCTCAGGAACGCCCTGGAGTCGATCCACGAAAGCCATTTCGTACTCGTTCCGAGCGCGCTCGAGCTCCTCCGCGCTGACCTCTCGAGCTCGCACCTTGGCGATTTCGTCAAAAATCGCCCTCTCGACTCTCGCCGGGTCGATCCCCGGGCGAACTGTGGCTTCGATGACGAACTCGGACGCGAGCGCGTGCGACTCCTGGCTCGCCGACACGTCCTGGGCGATCTTCTGCTCATATACCAGCGACTTGTACAGGCGACTCGCTTTGCCGTTTGTGAGCACGCTCGCGACAAGATCCAGCTCAGCGTCGCCGGGGCCGAAGTGGTGCGGCGACTGCCACGCGAGGGTCACCCTCGCGAGTTCGACGTTGTCGGGCACGGTTTGGCGGACGACGCTCGTCAGCGTCGTTTTCTCGTCGGTGAAGCCCGGTGCGCCAGGATCGACCGGCTTGGCTTGGCTGACCATCGTTCCGAACCACTTGTCGATGAGCTCTCGTGCTCTCGCCGGATCGAAGTCGCCCGCGACGACTAGCGACGCGTTCGACGGGTCGTACCAAGTCTCGAAGAACTGCTTCACGTCGGAGACCGCGGCGGCTTCCAGGTCTTCATGCGATCCGATGACCGGATGGTGGTACGGATGGCCCTCGGGCCAGAGCAGCTTGGGCAGCTCCAGCTCGGCGATTCCGTAAGGGCGGTTCTCGATGCTCTGGCGCCGTTCGTTTCGCACGACGTCGCGTTGGAGGTCGAGCTTTTCTTTGTCGATGAGCGGGCCGAGATCGCGCATTCGATCGGCCTCGAGCCACAGCAGGAGAGGCAGCGCGGTCGGCGGCGCGATATCGAAGTAATCGGTGCGGTCTTCCGCCGTCCACGCGTTGTTGCGCCCGCCCGACTCCTCCATCCAGCCGTCGAAAGCCTTCGTCGGCGCACGGCGCGTACCCATGAACATCAAGTGCTCGAACAGATGAGCGAAGCCGGTACGGCCCGGGTGTTCCATGCGCGACCCGACGCCGTAGGACACGTTGACGGCCATCTGCGGCACCGCATGATCTTCGCTCAGGATGACGACCATGCCGTTCGAAAGGGTCGTTTTGGTAAAGGGGATCGTAAGGTCACTCTTCAAGTCGGCGAGGGCCGGCAAAGCGTGAGCGGCCGTTGCGATGGCGGCGAGAAAGAGCACGGCGAGGCGCATGTCGACGCAAGGTACTGAGGAACTGGGGCGGCGCCAAGTCGGGTTCCTTTGTCCTCGTGCATCCTTGTCGCGGACCGAACAGCCCGCCGTCTCCCACCGCCTCTCTTGACGTTCGGTTTCACGGACATAGGATCTGCGCACCGAAACGACAGGAGACACTTCCATGGGCATTCAGCTCGGCGATATCGCCCCGGACTTCACGCAAGACTCGACCGAAGGTCCGATCCACTTCCACGAATGGCTCGGCAAATCATGGGGAATTCTCTTCTCCCACCCCAAGGACTTCACCCCGGTGTGCACGACCGAGCTAGGCGCGGTGGCCAAGCTCAAGCCGGAGTTCGACAAGCGCAACGTGAAGGTGCTTGCGGTCAGCGTCGACGACGTGGCGTCCCACAAGAAGTGGACCGTGGACATCGAAGAGACCCAAAAGGCCAAACTCAACTTCCCAATTCTGGGCGACCCCGACCGCAAGGTCTCGAATCTCTACGGAATGATTCACCCGAACGCGAGCGACACGCTCACGGTCCGATCCGTGTTCGTGATCGACCCGAACAAAAAGGTGCGGCTCGTCATCACGTATCCCGCGAGTACCGGGCGCAACTTCGACGAAATCCTTCGGGTCGTCGATTCGCTGCAGCTCACCGACAGCCACGCCGTGGCTACCCCGGCGAACTGGAAGGACGGCCAGGACGTGATCATCGTCCCCTCGCTGCAAGATCCCGAGACGATCAAACAAAAGTTTCCCAAGGGCTACACGGCGCTCCGCCCCTATCTGCGAGTGACCCCCCAGCCCAACAAGTAGCCTTGCCCGAGTCGGCGGTCGCGAGGGGTCCCCGTCGCGACCGGCGCGCGTTCAGGGCTTCTTCGTTTCCGGAGTCATCGAGGGCGCTCCGCTCGAAGAGCTTGCCGGGCGCGCAGGGGTCGGCGCGCCCGCGGACCGTGCTGCGTTCGCTGGGCCGGCATCCCGCGCGGCGCTCGCAGAACCAGCTGCGGGCGCGGCGCTCGGCTCGGCTGGAGCAACCGGTGGTCCAGACGCCATCGGCGGAGCGACCGCGGGGACCGGAGCCGAGTCGGCGGACGGCGGCGCGACTGCACGAATGGCGCCCATGTGCGTATCGCGGTCCTCGTTGCTCGACGCACCGTCCTGGTTACAAGCGAAGAGCACCGCGGAAACGATGATGGCGGCGGCACCTCGCCGCATCGAAAAGAACCCCGGCATCGTCAGCCGCTGGACGTGAGCTCGCATGCCACCCTCTTAGTCCACGGGGGCCGAGCGTGGGAGAAACAAATGCGTCACACTCCGTTTGGCCGGGCGCCGACCAGTTTCTCACTCAGCGCCCAAAGCTTGCGCTGGGAGGCCTCGCAGCGGGAAACCTTGCTGGACCTCGCCACTTTGCAGCGAGAAAAGTACTCTCCGCTCGTCCCTGCGACCGCTTCGGAGGACGCCAGGTAAACGCTTGTTTTGGCTCCTTGCTCCGGAGTCAGCATGAAGAACCGGGCGAGCGCCAGGACGACGCCCATCGGGCCCGGGTACGTATGTCCGAAGCCGGACGCAACGACGCCCGGATGGAGGGCGTTCGCGGTTACGTGGCTGCCCTGGAGACGGCGAGCGAGCTCGTATGTGAAGAGGAGGTTCGCGAGCTTCGATTGGGCATAGGAACGCCAACCGCTGTATCGGCAATTGGCGAATTGCAAGTCGTCCCAAAACATCTTCGCGTGCGCGTGAGCGTCGGAGCTGACGTTCACGACGCGCGCCGGCGCGCTCGACTTGAGGAGTTCGAGAAGCTGCTGCGTGAGGAGAAAAGAGGCCAGGTGGTTGACGGCAAAGGTCTCTTCTAAACCGTCTACCGTGACCCGGCGCTTCGGAACGAACACGCCCGCGTTGTTCACGAGCACGTCGAGCCGCTCGTGGCGCGCGTTGAACTCCGCGGCCAGGCGCCGGACATCGGCCTGCGACGAAAGATCCGCCACCATGAGGTCCACGTTCCCGCGTGAACCGGACGCCGCTTCGATGTCCGCAACTGCCGCGCGTCCTTTGTCCGCGTTGCGCGAGACGATTGTGACTCGAGCGCCTCGCATCGAGAGCCCGATCGCCGTGGCCTTCCCGATCCCCTGATTCCCGCCCGTCAGCAGCACCGTTTTGTCTCGCATGAACCCTCAGAGCGTGGCTTAACACGCTCTCGACGGGTCCGATGGTGCAGAAACGCGATGCGTTGCGCTTCGGTCGGAGACACGTTGTACGTAGCGGGCTGAAACGGACCTCGCTTCGACGTCGTGTGCCGTGGGAGAGTGGGAGGCGAGTTATTTCCACCGCTAGCATGAAACGGACATTCACCAGCTCGTGGCGCGACGCATGGAGCGACGGGTCCCTTCGCCTGCAAATCGTCGCAACACCGCTCGCACTGGCGCTGGTCCTTCGCACACTTGCCCGGTTTCTCCTTTGGGTCGAAGAGCGCCCTGGCGTCCGCTTGACCGATCCGCTCTTGCAAACGCTCGTTCCCCGGGATTGCACTTGGCTCGTCTTCGGCGTGATCTACATGGCGCTCGCCGCAGGTCTCGCCGTGCTGGCGGCCCAACCGAGAGCACTCGTGCAGGCCATCCAGGCGTACCTCTTGATGCTCTTGTGGCGCATGTGCGTCATGTACTTCATCGCGCTCGATCCCCCGGCGGACATGATTCCGCTGCGCGACCCGCTCATCGAGGTTTTCGGGACCGGTCGCCTCCTGACGCGCGATCTTTTTTTCTCGGGCCACACTTCGACCCTATTCCTCCTGCTTCTCGCTGTGCCCGATCGTCGAGTCAAGCCGCTCCTTCTCGCCTGCCTGCTCATGGTCGCGGCGGGGCTGCTCCGTCAACACGTGCACTATACGGTCGACGTTCTGGTCGCCCCGTTCTTTTCGTTTGCCAGCTACCGGACAATTCTGGCGCTCCACGAGCGCTTCGGGCGCAACGTCACGCCTCGGTAAGTGCCGTGGCCGCGAACGCCTGCGCCAAGAGTCAAGTCACGAAAACCACGCGCCCACGACGCCGATCCCGAGCGTCACCCACCACATGGGCTTTCGCCGTCTCGGCCCGCTCCTTCCTCTCCCGTCATCGTATTCCAATCTTCCGACGAGGCACTCCGGGCACGCGAATCTCTGCGTGACGTGGACTACACTCGAATCGCTTGAAGACGATCCTACACGTCGACATGGATGCCTTCTATGCCTCGGTCGAGCAGCGCGACGAACCGATGCTGCGGGGCAAGCCGGTCATCGTCGGTGGCTCCTCGCGCCGCGGCGTCGTCCTCGCGGCCTCATACGAGGTCCGCCCGATGGGCGTCCGCTCGGCAATGCCCATGGCGGAGGCGCTTCGCCGGGCACCGAACGCGATCGTCGTCGCGCCTCGGCACGATCGCTACGCGCAGGCAAGCGCAGAGGCGCTGGCAATCCTGCGTCGCTTCACCCCGCTGGTCGAGCCACTCTCGCTCGACGAGGCGTTCCTCGACGTGACCGCGAGCCGGGAGCTCTTCGGGGACGGGAGGACCATCGCAGGCGCGATCAAGGCCCAAGTAAGGCGCGAGCTCGGACTCACGGTTTCGGCCGGGGTCGCGCCGTGCAAGTTCGTCGCGAAAGTGGCGAGCGATCTCGGCAAGCCCGACGGGCTGCTGGTGGTGGAACCGGTCGATGTCGCCGCGTTTCTCGCGCCGCTCCCGGTTGAGCGAATGTGGGGGATTGGTCCGAAGACGGCGCCCAAGATGCGAGCGCTCGGCTACGAGACGATCGGCGATTTGGCACGCGCCGGAGAGATCGTCCTCGAGCGCGTGCTCGGAGCGTGGGGGGCTGAAGTCGCCCAGCTCGCGCGCGGGTCCGACGATCGCGACGTCGTCGCGAACGGCCTCGCCCGCTCGATTGGCGCCGAAGTGACTTACGAGGAAGACCTGGTAGGCGCCGAAGCGATCGCACGAACGCTTCTTGGGCACTCTGGGCGGGTCGCACGGCGCCTGCTGCGAGCGGGGCTTGCCGCGCGCACGGTGGCCGTGAAGATCAAGTATTCGGATTTCACGCTTCGAACCCGGCGCGCGACGCTTTCCGAGCCCGTGCAGGATACGGACTCGATCTACCGCGCTGCGGTAGAACTCCTCGCTCGCGTGCCGCTCGAGCGGCGTCGCGTGCGATTGACGGGAGTCAGCGTCAGCGGGATCGTATGTGGCCAACAGGTCGCCACGCTCTTTCCCGATGCGCGGGCGGCAAAGCGTCGCTCGCTCGAAGAAGTGACAGCGCGAATCGCGGAGCGCTTCGGAGACGAAGGCGCCGTGATGCGGGCCAGCCTGATCGGTAAGCCTCGGTAGCGCCCGCTGCGCCGGCCTCACTCGCCTCGCTTCAACTCGTGGACGGGTGGGATGTAGCGCTCGCGACGCCTTTCTTCGTGGCGATGATCCGCGCTCGCCCGGTGGCCGCCCTCGCCGTCGACCGTATCGAGCGCGGCGGCCAGCTCGTCGTCTTCCGACCCCGCGCTCGCGTTGGCGGCCGCCTTCAAGGCGAGGCGCACGCGCGGTTCGGCACACGAAGCTGCCGCCGCGCGGAGCCGAGTCCTGCCGTCGACGTCGAGCGAAGGGCCAAGCGCGAGGGCTGCACCCGTGCGGGACGTCCAGTCCGCCGTCGGATCTTCCACGACCCTCCAAAGCCTACACGCGGGCATCGCGGCAGTCCGGTACCCGTTCCAGGCGGTCGAAATCCCGCGCACGGACCGGACCCATTCGCGCGTGTCGCCACCGGCCCGCTCCACAAGACGCGCGGCGGGGTCGTCGGCTCGCTCCGGAGCGCAGGCTCGCCACGCAAAGTTCATTCGTTCGAGGAGGACATCCCGCTCCGTACGCTGGAGCGCGGGACCAGCGGACGTCCGCAGGGTGAGCCATTCGCCCGACTCGAGCGCGAGGACTAGGCCATGCTCGGTGGCCTCGATTGACGAAACGCTCGACCAGGCGACGAACCGCCCGGTTCCGAGCCATGCGACGAGCACCCCGTCCGCCCCGACGGTAACGCGCGTGGGCGCGGCGGCTGCGACCACGAGCACGCCCAGCGCAACCACCGCGAGCGCGAGCGCGACCGGAGTCGATTGTCCGGCCACAAAGCCGAACGCGAGAAAGAGCCCTGCGGTAATCACCGCGGGCGCGAAAAGGCGCCGCTCGGCCAACGGCCGAGCCATGGTCCAGGAGTGGGCCGTGACACGCGTCGGGTCGACCCCGAGCGCGCGCAACACCGCACGGCCGGACTCGCGGCTATGTACCGCGAGAGTCACGCCGCGCGCCAGACCTCGAGCGCGCAAGCGGACGATGGTGGGCCCGCCGCGTCCGGGCTCGAGCCACGCCGCGCGGAGGCGACACGCCTCGAGAAGGAGGCGGCCGTCGATGCGGAGGCCGCGCGCGTCCGCATGGACGCGAGCAGAGCGCTCGTCCGCGGCGGGATTGCGCCTCCAGAGATGAATCAGAAGCCCCATCGCGACCCAGGCGAGGAATGCGCCGACCGATGCGACCGTCGTCTGGGCTTCGCTCGCCAGCACGGCGCAGCAAATCGCCACAATCGCCGCCGTCGCGAGAAGCGAGTGGTTGCGCCTTACGACAAGGACATATTCGTCGAAAGCTTCCACGGCCGAGCCCACGTCTCCGTGCACTGTGCCTATGCACGCGGCTCGCCGTGACCCTTCTGGTTCAGCTCAACGCGGGTAAAGCGTAGCGCTCGCGCGATCGCCGGACGCTCGCCGCGGAAAGGCCGTGCAAAACTACAACTACAACGCCAGCGTGCCTGGTGCTCTTGACCGCTTTGGTCGAGCTTCGACCGCGATGCGTGCGCTCCGGCCCACAGTTGTCGGGCAAAAGCGCGCTAAGCTCCGCCACGTCAATGCGCTACGCCATCGTCGTCGCGCCGCCCCGCTTCTTCATGCATCCGGGAGGCAGTGTGTTTGCGGCACCGGAGCCCGTGGGGCCCGTATGTGCGGCTCTCGCGCGTGGCGGCCGCGTCGTTATGTACGTCCCGACCACTGCGGACCTCGCGAGCGCATTCGAGCGCGCCGTGGAAAGAGTGACGTCGGACGACGACCTGGTCGTTTACCTCGCCGCAGCAATCGGGACGCGCCACGACGCGGCAGTCCTTCTCGCCGCCGGAGACGCAGGGCCGGACGAGAGCCCGCTGGAGCTTCAGGTCATTGGCCGCGCCGTCGCAGCGCGACGACCCTCGGCCGCGCTCTTCGTCGTCGAGGCGTATCACGACGGCCACGAGGACGACCCCATCCTAGCGGCGGAGCACGTCGAGCGGATCGTCGGTGCCTTGGGCGTGCGCGCGAACGACTTCGGTGCGGCAGTCGGCGTTCGGCCGCACTCGCCGCCCGAAGCAATCGAGTCCTGGCCGTTCACGAGTCATGTGCTCGTGACGATCGACGATCCGGCGACGCACAACGAGCTCCGCGAAGCACGAATGTCCGTGGTTCTCGACCAGCTCCACCGGATCGGGGCGTTCGATCCACGGGTTCAAAGCTTCGCTTTCGTGCGCTCGCCGAAAGACCTCGTCATCGTCGCGCCCCAGCAAGCGCCTTCTCCGGCCCTCGAAAACGACCCCCCAGGGGCCTCCCTCCCTCCCCCCGCGCCCGAGAGCGGCTCGTCGGTCATCGACCGAGCGTGGGACTCGGTCGCGAGCGAACCGTCGCTCTTGCGCGACGCCGATCGAGATCCCGAGCGCACGGAGCAGCCGGCTCATTCTCTCGGCGTTCTCAACGGGACGCCCCACGACGCGTCCGCCCGCCTTCCGACGTCGTTGTCGTCGGAAAGCGGCGCCATCCCCGAGCCGCGCGCGACGCAACCGTCGCTGCCTGCCATCGAGCCGCTCGTCCGCCTCGCCAACGACGCGCGAGAACGCGGCGCCCTGGACGAGGCCCTCGCAGGTTACAAGGCCGCGCTCATGGTGGCAGATCCCGCGGACACCAAGGCGCGCGCGTCGATCTATGTGCACATCGGGGAGTTGAAGCGCGCCCAGGGCAAGCAACGCGAAGCCGAGTTGAATTTCGAAAAGGCACTCTCGGCCGATCCCGAGCTCACGAGCGCGTTTCTGGCGCTCGTGAACCTCGCGACGGAGAACAACGACGCGAAGCGTGCAATCGAATTGCGACGCAGGCGCGTCGCCGATCTGGTCGTGGCAGACCAGCGCGCGGACGAGTTTCGGGCAATCGCCGACCTCTACGCCGATGCGCTTCACGACGGAAGGGCCGCAGCGGACGCACTCGATCAGGCGCTTGCCATCCCGGGCCAGAGCCGGTCCGCGCTCGAGGGTCTCGCACGAGCCTACGAGAGGCTCCAGCGTTGGCACCGCGTGGTCGACGTGTACAGTGCGATCGCCGAGTCTAGCCAAGATCCAAAAGAGCGGAGCGCCGAGCGATTTGCCGCCGCCGACTTGGCCCTCGCGCGCCTTCGCGACGAACCGCGCGGAGTGCGATTGCTTGAGCAGGCGCTCGACGACGATCCGGCGAACGACAAGGCGCTCGGAGCCCTCATCGCCGTTCGCACCGTCGGCGGCGACTGGGCCGCGATCGACCACGTGTACTCGCACCTCATCGACCGATTGGCCTCCATTGGCGATGTCGAACGCGCTTGGGACATCTGCCGAAAGCTCGGCCTTCTCCGCCGGGACAAGCTCCGCGACCCGGCGGGCGGCGTTCGGGCGTTTTCACGCGCCGTCGATTTCAAGCCCGAAAACGTCGACACTCGCGGGCTTCTCGCCGAGACGCACATCGCCGCAGGCGACGAGGCCCTCGCCGTCGGCGAGTTCGAACGCATCGCGGAGTACGCGCCGACGCGGTCGAGCACGTATGCGCGCCTCTTCACTCTACACCGTCGTGCCGGCCGCATCGATCGGGCGTGGCTGGCGGGTTCCGCGCTCGCGGAGCTCGGCGACGCTGACATGGATCAACAGCTGTTCCTCGATCAGTATCGGCTAGACGGGCCTATCCGCCCTACGCGCTCGCTCGACGACGCCGCATGGGACGAGCTTCTTCGGGCCCCGGGGTCGGACGAGGTCGTGACGGACGTCTTGCGCTCCATCGGCTCGACTGCGGCGGCCGCACGCGTCGAGGAGTTGCGGCAAGCGCGAGTACTCGTCACGATCGACCCGGCTCGCCGTCAGAGCGCTGGGACCACCGTATCGGCCGTGCGTTCGTTCTATTGGGCGGCCCAGGTTCTCGACGTCGTTCCTCCTGATCTCTACGTCATGGAGAGTGTCCCAGGGGGGATCGCCGCCGTGCACGCGCTCAATCCAACGACGGCGCTAGGCCCCGACGTGCTTCGCGGCCTAGCAACGAAGGACCTCGCGTTTCTCGCCGGTCGACATCTGACCTACTACCGGCCCGAGTACTACGCACTCATCTGCTACCCCACGCTCCAGGACATCTCCGCGCTCTTTCTGGGCGCTGTGAAGCTCATCTTGCCCGAGCTCGAGGCCCCCGCGCACATACGCGACGCGGCCGCTCACAATTGCAAGGTGCTCGCGAAGCAAGTAACCGAAGACGAGAAGCGTCGCCTCGCAGCGGCAGTCGAGCGCTTGCAGGCGCGCGGCGGTCGCGCCGACCTCGCGGCGTGGATTCGCAGCGTCGAGCTGAGCGCCCAGCGGGCGGGGTTGCTCTTGTGCGGCGACTTGGCCGTATGCACGGCCCGCCTGCACGCCGAAAAGGAGACGCGGCCCATCGCCGACTTGACGTACGAAGACAAGAGGCGCGACCTCTTGACGTTCTGCGCGTCCCAGAAGCTCGCCCGTGCCCGCGCGCTGCTCGGCGTGGACGCGCATTCGAGCGTAGGCGGTGGGCTTTCCGCAGGTCAGCCCCAAGCCTAGGCCGTCCCCGATCGCCGCTGGGCCATCGTGGCCGAGGACTGTACCGAAGGGGCAAAGAAGCGCGGTCGCCGATCCGTTCGTCCAGCCCCGACCCCCTCGGCGCGCTTTTCGCTGCGTCGCGCCGGAAGAGGCTCATGACATCCACGGGCAACGGGGGCCGGAGCCCGGCCGCCTTCACGGCGGTCGCGCTTCGCCGCGCGCTCCTGCTTCCGCTGACGCTCTCGACGATCACCGGCGCGCTCGTCCTCGCCCTGGCGCTGCACGTCCGGGACGCGGTCGACTGCGAGACCCAAGACGAGCGCGAAATGCATGCGATTCAATCGATTTATCGTCGCCTGAGCGACGACGAAATGATGGTCCATGGCGCGGTGGCCGCCGCGACGAATCGGAAGCCGGCGCCCGAGGTTTCCGCCAACTTGGCCATGCTGGAACAGGTCGCCCGAAGGCATGCGAGAATCGCGCAAAGTGCGGTCGCACTCGACAATCTCGTGCGCGGCTGGATGCGCGAGCGCGAGCTCATGGGCGCACACCCCGCGGCGGGCGGTGCGGCGGACGAGCAGCGACTCGACGGAATGCGGGCCCAGCTCGATTCGTTGGCGGCCGACCTCATGAAAGAGGAGAGCGCCGACGAGGTCGCCGTCCGCCACCGGTTCGCGGTGATGCTCATGCTCGTTGCGGTGCTCTCCGTCGCGTTGGGCGCGGCCGCGGCAGTCTACGTCCGGCGAGACTTGGCGATCGTCGCGAAAGCTTTTGCACAGAAGCTGAACGAGGAACAGGAGGCCAGCCGCGTGAAAGACGAATTCGTCGCCGCGCTGAGCCACGAGTTGAAGACGCCCATCAACGCCGTCCTGGGATGGACGACGCTGCTCAGGCGCCGGTGCGACGACCCGATCACGGTCCGGCGCGCCATCGACCGCATTGAAAGGAACGCCCGCAAACAGGCTCGGCTGGTCGACGACATCGTGGACATGTCTTGCATCGTGACCGGAAAGCTCACGCTCTCGCGAGAATCGGTCGACGTTCCGTCGGCCCTCGAATCGGCCGTGGCTTCTAGGCGTGCGGCCGCCGAGACGAAGGGGGTCCGAATCGTCCTGGCCGTGGGAGACGACGCAGGCGCGATATGGGGCGATGCAGGTCGCGTGCGACAGATCTTGGAGAACATGATCGACAGTGCCGTGAAGTTCGCGCCGCACGGCGGGCGCGTCTTCGTCGGAGCGACGCGGCTGGGCAACGCGGTGCAGCTTCGCGTGAGCGATGAAGGCAACGCCCCTTCCGCTGCACTCGCGCAGCAGGCGTCCGGTGCGCTTCGACGAGCCGAACCCGCGTCCTCGCGGTCGCCGGGCAGTTTCGGACTCGGTTTGGCGATTGCCCGCCAGCTCGTCGAACTACTCGGAGGAACGGTCGACGTAAAGAATCCCGGTGAAGCCGGCGGCGCCACCTTCGCCGTTACCCTCCCGAGCGCGGCGGGCCACGCGCGGTGACAACTCGAACCCCTCACTCTGCCCGTCGAACCGGATCCTGGGAAGGTACTCCTTCTTTTCCATAGCTGGGGTCACGCAGAATGCGCGCCAGGTGGAGCCACGCGCTGATCGCGTGCTGGACGTAATCGATGCGCACATCTTGGACGAAAAGGCTCTCCCGTACGCCTCCGTCGGCCTTTGCAGGATTCTTGAGCCAGTAGGCGTTGTCCGAGTCGAACTGCTGTGCGAGGGTCGAACGTGCCACTTGCCTGGCCGAACTCACGAGCCAATCATCGGGCTTTCCGGCGAAGCGGGAGAGCGCGATGTCGGCGTCGTACGCCTCGACGCGTGTCGACCCGGGCGTCGTCTGTCCTTCGTAGAACGTGCCCACGAAGTCCGGGGCGGGCGAGTCCTCGGGGCCGTGTTGCTTGCTTTGGATCGCGCGAGCGATTGCGTACGCGTGGTTCACGTAAGCTTCGTCGCGGGTCACTCGATAAAGCTCGTTGAATGCGTACGACATCCAGTGATCGTGGTTCAGATCGCCCCGGAAGACGGAGCTGTCGCGCACTCGGACGATCCAGTCCGCCCCTTTGCGCGCGGCGTCGAGATACGCCTGCTGAGGTTCGATGGCGTAGAGGCGCATGAGCGCGAGCACGGCCTCGCCTGGGTAGTACCAGAGCTCGTGTTTGAGCTTCTTGCCCTTCTCCTTCTCGAGGTCCGCGTTCGATCGAAAGTGCCCGTCCGGGTATTGCTGCTTGACGATGAACCGCGCGAGCGCGCGCATCGTTTCGAGGTCGTCGCGCCTGCCCGTGACGGCCAAGTGCTTCGCAAAGGCAAGGAGCGCGAGTCCGGCGCCGCCCACCTTCTGTTGTTCCTCGTCGTTCGTGTCCATCACGTACTTGCCGTCGCCGACGGGATCCTGGGACAAATGGGACGCGAGGTACCGGAGGGCGAGCTCGCCTTTTTCCAAGTACGTTCCGGTACCGAACTCCTCGTATGCCTCGAAGAGGGCATACGTCGTCCCGGAGTGACGCAACCAGCCATACGCCGAATCGTCGCGGTCGCCGACGGGGTGATACATATAGAGGTAACGTCCCTGGCGCCCGACAATCCGCGCGAGGTAGTCCGCGCCGCGGCGAACTGCCGCGAGGAGCGCTTCGACCGTGATGTCGCCGGACGGCTGAACCATTCCCCGCAAGACCGGCAGCGCGGCGTCGCGGTTCGGCGACTCGACGTGAACGTCCGCGCGAAAGCGGTAGGCGCGCATCGTCGCGAGATCGCGCTCGGGCACGCCGGAGCGTGCGGAAAGGAGGGTGCCGATGGCCACGTGGTCGAGTTTGTTCGAGTGGAACATGGCGCGCTGGACGACTTCCCCGGGCAAGACGACGCCAGTCTTGCCGTCGTCCCGAACGACCAACAAGCCCTCGAGTCCAACGGTGGGGAGCGGCACGGACATGTCTTCCTCGACGCTCGCACCGTCGACGCCCGTCGGCACATCCAGCTCGAGGCGGCCGTCGGCCAATGTCACTGGGCCGGCCTCGGCGCCCTGGGCCACGATGGATTCGGCGGCCCTTGTCACGGCGTCGGCGAGTGTCGGGCCGTCGGCGGTTCCCACGAATGTCTGCGCGCGCAAAAAGAGCCCGACCATGACACGACGACCCGGGACCGTCGGCGGCGCGGTCGGCGGGCGGCTCGTCTTGTCGACGACAGCGCGGGCGAGGGCGAGGTAGCCAAGAGCATCCGGTGTGGGCGGTTTGGTGTCGCCGAAGTCTCGCTCGGCCTCGGGTGGAATGCGCGGCGCGCAGATGCAGCCGCTGTGGGTCGAGAGAATTGCCAATAGACACGTGGCGAAAATGCCTACAAGGGCGCGCCGTGCGAGAAGCCCAGAGCTCTGCATGCGCGCGCAACGCTAGTGTAGAAAGAGACATTTCCGCTACCATGGCCATCGAATGAGGCTGCGTCGTCCGTCGCGCGCTTTCACGCTCATCGAGGCGATGCTCGTCGTCTCCATCGTCGGGGTGCTCGCGCTCCTGGCAACGTTGGCCTACCGCCGGTGGGTGCATACCGCCTACGTCGCCGAGGCGCAGGAGATGGTGGCGAACATCCGGACCGCCGAAGCCTCGTTCTACAGCGAGAATGGCGGCTATCTGAGCGTGTCCACCGGCCTCGGTCACGGCTACGACTATCCAGCCGCGACGCCAGGGAAGTTCAAGACGGCGTGGGGCGGCGCCTGCGCAACGTGCGCCCCGGGCAGCAGCTGGGCGGCGCTCAGTATCCAGCCCGACGCGCCGCTCGCGTTCGGGTATTCCCTTCTGGCCAACAATTTCTCGGCGCCTCCGGCGAGCGTGTCCTCGGCGACGGTCAACGGCCAGGCCCTTTTCCCGACGCCGATGACCGCGCCTTGGTACTTCGTCGAGGCCGACGGCGACATGGACGGCAACGGCGTCTTTACGAAGGTGTACGGGATGTCGTCCACCAACCGGATCTTCGTGGACAACGAGGGCGAGTGACGGCTCTCGAGCACCGAACGGTCCTCTACGTCTCGCGCTCCAACAGTCGTCGAAGCAACGGATCTTCCCGGCGAAGGACAATCACGTTCTCGCGATCCACCACGACGAGCCCGGGAACGCTGCCACGGGGTTTCCGCAGATAGCGGCGCGGCGTGTACTGCACTTCGACGAGGAGCTCCTCACGCGCCTCCGAGAAGTATACGGCGAGGTGCGCTGCCTCGACGAGCACGTCCGCCGGACACGTCTGCCCTTTCTCGAGGGGCACGACCACATGGGCTCCAGTTCGGTTCTTCGCGTGTAGCCACAGGTGGTGCGGGCTCGCGACACGAAAAGTGAGCGCGTCGTTGTGCGCGGCGCCGCGCCCGACGAGAATCCGCGCGCCCGACATGCCCGTGAAGGTTCGATAGGGCGGCTTCGGCGCCTGAAGACGGGGGCGGGGTCCAGCGTGGGCGGGTCCGGATTCGAAACGAAAGTCGCGGGGAGCCGCGGCCCGAGCGTCCGCCGCAAGCCGATCGAGATCCACGCCTTGGCCGGTCCCGATGGCGTCGGCCAGCAAGGCCAACGCATCGCGCGCGTTTCGAGCGTCGGCCAGCCGCTCGACCGCGATGCGTCCGCCCTCCTTCAGTCGCCGGGCGCGCTTGAAGAGCGAAGCGAGCTGCTCTTGTGCACCGCGCGCTGGGTCGAGGGCCATTTCGATGGGTCTCCCCTCCCCGCTGGACCAATCGATAGCCACGAGCTTCGTGGCGCCGCGGGGGGCTTGCGCGGCACCAGCAACGAACAGGCGCGCGCGTTCTGCGTCCGCCTCGGCGCCCTTGATCCGCCCGAGATCGCCCTGGATGGCGACTACGCGTCGATCGAGCCGCGCGATGGCTTTGGCCAGCGCTCGGCGTAGCGCCTCGCGCCGGCCGCCCATCTCGGCGCGGACGAGCGTTTCGACGATGCGCGCCCCTTGCTCGGCAAGGTCCCCGGTTTCCAATGCGGCGGCATCGGAATCGACCGGGTGCGCGTCGAGCACAAGAGCCCCGGCACGCTCCGCGCCCACGCGCGAGGTCCCGCCGTCACGAGCGACCGCGACCGCCCGCTTTTCGACCGCGACGATGCGGCCCCCGTCGAGCTGCGCTCGCCACCGCGACTGATCGGCCGATACGGCGCCGCAAAGCGCGTTACGCAAAGCCGCCCGGCGTTCTGCGTCGACGACACCCACCCCCACCCCCGCCGCGACCACCAGAAAGACATTCTCACCCCGTGGGGCACCTAGGTCCGGCGGGAGCCGCACCTGAAAGAGGGCGATCTCGCGCCCGGCCAAGGCCGACAGCGCGACCCGCTGTATCCGTCCCCCGACGAGCGGGCGATGCATCGTTCGTAGAGTGCGATAGCATGAGAGTACGTTGGTCCCCGACCGAGCGATGTCTTCGTTTCCCTTGCTCATGAGCCGTCGTAGTTTTCCGACCGGCCAGGCCAGCACCGCCATGCTCAAAGCGCTCTTGCGCACCGTGACGGCCGAGAGGGGGATAGCCGAGGCGGACGCGTGGCTTCGCACGATTCGGATGGTGCGCACTGACCTCGACGACGAAACGCGGATGCTCCCGCTCCCCGCGCTTCACCATGCCCTCGTCGCCTTCGCGGACCTCGGACTGCGCGACGCCATCCCGCGCGCGACACGATACCTTATCGAGCCGGATGTACTGGGCGTCTGGGTTCGCGTCTTGCGCGGGGCGACCTCTCCCGCCCGGGCCTTCGAGCGCCTCGACGCGGCCGACAGCGAGTACGGCCGTACGACGCGATGGGAAACAATCGCGGCGGGAAGGGGCTTTTGGCATGGTCGCGTGAGCATCGCCCACGATCCATCCCTGGAAGAAGATGGCCTGCTCCGCCTCGCCCGCGCAACGGAGCTCGCGGCCGTGCCCGCGCTCTTCGGCTGGTCCCATGCGGTCGTGCGCGCGAAGTCGGACAGCGGGCCGCGCCCCTCCGCGTCCGTTCAAGAATACGAAGTCGAATGGTCTGTCCCTGACCCCACTGCGAGCGGCGGCGTGGGCGCGGTGGTGGGAGCTCTCTTCGGAGCAAGCTCTTTCCTGGCCAATCCTGGTTCCATGTGGCTCGACGCGGTCCTCGTCGCGATTGCCGGCGGCGGCGGCGGGTTCCTCGGCGCGATGCGGGCCCGCGATCAGCTCCGACGCGCCGAGACCCAGGCGCAGGCACTGCGCGTTGTCGCGCTGGAGCGCAGCTTGTCGCTCCTCGAGATGCGTGAGCGAGACGTGCCGGGCCAGCTCGAAGGGACCGTGGCGGCGGGACAATACCGGATCATCCGTCGTATGGGGTCCGGGGCGACGGGCGTCATCTACGAGGCAGTCCGGATCGCGGATGGACTCCCTGTGGCGATCAAGCTGCTGCGCGCTGCCGCAGCGCACGAGGGCGTGGCGAGCGATCGGCTTCGCCGCGAGGCCGAAGCGCTGGGCCTCGCATGGCACCCCAACGTCGTCGAAGTCATCGACCACGGCCGCCTGCCCGACGGAACTGCGTACTTGGTGATGGAGCTGCTCCATGGCGAGTCCCTGGCGACGCGCCTGCGTACCAAGGTGCGCCTCACGACGGCCGATCTATGGCCGATCGCGATGCAAGTATGCGAAGCGCTGGCCGCGGTTCATGCCGCCGGGGTGGTACACCGCGACGTGAAGCCGTCGAACATATACTTGATCCCCGACCGGGACGACCCGCACGTCGAGCGGGTGAAGCTGCTCGATTTCGGGATTGCGCGTGTCGAATGGGAAGAAACGCGAATCACGAACACCGGCGGTCCGCTCGGCACTCCTGGATACATGTCGCCGGAACAGGAGGTCGGGAGCGGCGAAGTCGACGGCCGAAGCGATGTATTCGCGCTGGGAGCCGTTCTCTACGAGGCGCTCGTCGGCGAGCCTCCCCCGGCCCAATCGTCGAGCGGCCTCGTTCGCACCGGTGATGGTGCGCCCGTCCGATTCGACGCCGAGCTCTTGAAGGCTTCTTCGCAGATCGCGCCCGGCTGGTACGCGGTGATCGAGAAAGCCATGGCCCCGAGCCCGCTCGACCGTTACCAGGATGCGCGCGAGTTTGCCCAAGCCCTGAGAACCGTGCGCGAGGAACTCAGCAAGTCCGAGGCTTCGCCCATTTAGGCTGGGAACGTCTCCCGTTCAGCTGTCTATAGAAGCCGGGCTTCTACGCCCGGATGGCCTTCAACGGCGACGTTCTAGCCGCCCGAACAGCCGGGAAGAGACCACCCAGGAGCCCCATCACGCCGGCCGATACGAGCGCGGTCGTCATCACGCTCGGCGTCGGTTCGAACGAGAATACGATCTCGGACCAGCTCGCGAAGTTGACCATCGAGAACCGTACGAACCCCATCCCGAGCGCGGCGAACGCTCCGACGGCCCCGCCGAGGACGGCGAGCAACACCGACTCGAACACGAAGGACCCCAGAATGCTCGCGCGCGAAAAGCCAATCGCCCGGAGCATGCCGATCTCGCGCTGTCGATTGGCCACCGCCGCGTACATCGTGATCATCGCTCCGATCATCGCCCCCACGGCGAAGAAGATCGAAACGATGGTGCCGAGCGCTCCGATGAAGATCGCCACGCCCTCGGACTGCTTTTCGTAAAACGCGGTCTCGCGGAGCGCCTGGAGGCCGAGACGCTTGTCGTTCTCGACCCCGGCTCGAAATCCATCGAACTTCGACGGCGACTCCAGGCGAACGCGCACGCTCGAGACGATTCCTTCCCGGTGGTACGCCTGCCGCAACACTTCGCGGTCGACCCAGACCTCGGACTCGTACGACGACCCGCCCGCCTCGAAGACGCCCACCACCGTGGCCGGTCGGTTCTTCTTCAACTCGAACGTTTGACCGACCTCGAGGCCCTTGATGCGCCCCCGAATACGCGCGCCGACGATCACTTCGTCGCTCCCGGGGCGGGCCGGCCTGCCGGCTACGATGCGCGTTTCGGGGCGAAAGCGCATCACATCGTCGGGAATGCCTCGGACGGAGACGTTCGTGATGCCAGTGGTCCCGAGCTTTTCCATCGCGGCCACGACGACGATCTCGCCGCTCCCGAGCGGCTGCCCGTGCGCGTCGCGCGCGACCCCGGGCGCGGCGAGAATCAGCGGCACGCTCGACTCCTCCACCACACTCCCGAGCTCTGCGTCGCTTCCCATCCGAAGCACGATCGCGTTCTCGGGCTGTCCCGACGAACCGAGAGTCTTCTTGATGCCCGCCGCGAGCATCAGCGACGAGGCGAGGACGAACACGACGAGCGCGATGCCCCCAGAGGTGGCGACTGTCGTCGCCTTCCTCACGGCGAGGCTGCGGACGTTGTACCGGAACGGAACCATGCTTTCAGCAGCCTTTCATGCCACGCGGCGCACCGCGTCGATGACGTGCAGCCTCGACGCTCGCCACGCGGGGATCACCGCCGCGCTCGTTCCCAGAACGGCGGCGAGGACCAGCGCCAAGATCATGTTGGGGGGCTCCAGGCGGAAATACGGGAACATCGAACCCAGGTTTTCTTCGATGAAGCGCCCGACGCCCAGATTGATGAACGGCCATGCGAGGCCGAGCCCGACCAGGCCCCCGAGCACACCCATGACAAGCGCCTCGCCGACGATCCACGCGGCGACGTGCACGGGGAGAAATCCGATCGCCCGGAGAACGCCGTACTCCCCCGTGCGTTCGCGAGCTCCCATGGCAATCGTGTTGCCGAGGATCAGCGTCATGATGACGAGGATGACGCCGGAGATGATGTTCATCCCTTTGATGACCGCCGAAAACATCGCCATGAACGAGCCCTGAAAGCTGTGCTCGTCTTGCGAGAGCGTCGGTGTTTCCCGGTCGTCGAAGCGCTTGTCGAGAGCGACGCCGACGTCGGCCACCTGCGTCGGATCGTCGATGCGACTGACGATCCAGCCGACCATGTCCCGCCGCGCGAGGGGGAGCGAGTCGTTGAGGTAGTCCCAGCGAAAGACGAACGTGGAACGGTCTACCGACTTGGCGGTCGCCGTGTAGATGCCGTCGATGTTGAACTGCCAGTCGCCGGGGTAAATGCCGCTCTGGAGGATGATCTTGTCGCCGACCTTCCAGCCGAGCTTCTTGGCGAGTACGTCGCCGACGATGGCGCCCTGGCGGTCGTGCTTCCACGTGGCCATTTGCTCGGGGGGGACCTTCATCTCGTCGTACACGTCGAAATACGTGTCCGGGTCTGCGCCGAGCGCTCCGAAGAACTCTCGCTCGTGCTTCGGGTCCTTGGCGCCGAACCAGTTGGCCCACGTCACGAGCTTCACGTGAGGCGCCTGGCGCACCTCTTCGACGTATCGCTTCGGCAGCGACATCACGAACGTCACCTTGTGGCGCGTCACGACGCGATCTTTGGCCGCCCATTCGGCGGCGTTGGTCCACGCCCAGGTGACCGTGCGCAAGAGCAAGAAGGCGAGGATCGCCACGGCGACGCCCGAGACGGTGAGGATGACGCGGAACTTGTTGCGCGCGAGATTGCGCACGGCGAGCGACGTCAGGGTCACGACGCGAGCCTGCCTTTGTCGAGTCGCCGGATGATCTTTGCGCGGTCGGCCGCCGCCGGGTCGTGGGTGACCATCAAGATGGTCTTGCCCAGCTCGGAGTTCAGTTTGCCGAGCAGGCCGAGGACGTCGTCGGCGCTCTTGCGGTCGAGGTCTCCCGTGGGCTCGTCGGCCACGATGATCGTGGGATCGTTGACGATCGCGCGGGCAATCGCGACGCGCTGCTCCTGTCCACCCGAGAGCTGCCGCGGGTAGTGCTGCATTCGGTCCTCGAGCCCGACGACGCGCAGAGCCGTCTGCGCGCGCTTCTTGCGGTCCGCGGCGCCCAGGTTGGTGAGCAGAAGCGGCAGCTCGACGTTTTCGAGCGCGGTGAGAACCGGGAGCAAGTTGAACGACTGAAAAACGAACCCGATCGTGCTCGAGCGCCACTTGGCGAGCGCACCCTCACCCATCCCGTCCAGACGCTTGCCGGCCACTTCGATGCTTCCCGACGTGGGCCGATCGAGCCCCGCGATCAAATTGAGCAGCGTCGTCTTGCCCGACCCCGACGGTCCCATGAGCGCCTCGTAGGATCCGGTGGGAATCTCCAGGTCGAGCTGCTCGAGGACTCGCACCGCCTCGTCGCCCCGCTCGTACGTCTTCGATACCGCTCTCAGCGTGACGATGGGAGGCACACTCGCATGCTCGGTCATCCCGGGCTCCTCTCTTTGACTGCCTGTCCGTCGCCCAGCGTCGCAGGTGGATCGCTGACGATCTTGGTGCCCGACGCCGGTCCTTGCACGAGCTCGAACCCGCCAGCGAACGGTCCACCGAGGGTCACGGGCACCATGTGGACGACCCCCGAGTCGACCACGAAGACGACTTTGGCGCCGCTCCGCTCGGCCACCGCCGC
>CAZVPE010000046.1:0-29530 GCA_964628155.1 uncultured Polyangiaceae bacterium
ACAGATGCGCACTTCCAAGGGCGTGCAAAGGAAGAAACGCGATCCGTGGCCACGAATCGTCCTTCTTCCTGGCTTCGGCGCATGCGCGGTCGGGGCGAGTGCTCGCGAGGCGGACATGGCGCTCGACGTCTACGAGCACACGATGGACGTGATGGTGCAAGCCGCGTCGGTCGGGGCGTACGCGCCTTGCGCCCGCGCCGATGTCTTCGATGTCGAGTACGGAAATCTCGCGGAAGACGCGCTGCAGGCCCAAGCTGTGGGGTCGCTCGCCAGGTGCGTCGCGCTCGTGACAGGAGCCGCGAGCGGAATCGGCTTCGCGTGCGCGACCCGCATGCTCGCTGCCGGGGCCCACGTGGCGATGGTGGACAAAGACTTCGACGCTCTGGCAGCGGCTTTCGGTCGCTTGGCCGACCAAAAAGACCGGGTGCTGATGATAGCGGCCGACGTTCGGGACGACGATCAGGTGAACGCGGCATTCGCACGCACGGCCGCGTTTTGGGGCGGCGTCGATTTGGTAGTGTCGAATGCCGGATGCGCGGCAGAAGGGCAGCTCGACACGGCGCAGGGCCAGTCGATGCTCCGATATTCGATGGAGCTCAATTGCCTGGCGCATGCGCGCGTGGCGTCTGGTGCGGTCGAATTGATGGCGGCGCAAGACAGAGGGGGCTGCCTCTGCTTCAACGCGAGCCAGAGCGCGCTCAATCCGGGACCGGGTTTCGGGCCTTATGCCGTGGCCAAGAGCGCCCTCCTCGCGCTCATGCGGCAGTACGCAGTGGACCTCGGGCCGCGGAAGATTCGTTCGAATGCTGTGAACGCCAACCGGGTTCGAACGCAGCTCTTTGGTCGTGGAGGGCTCGACTCTCGCGCGAAGGCGCACGGGCTGGCCGTCGACGAGTACTTCCGAGCGAATCTGCTGTCGCGCGAAGTGACCGCGGACCATGTCGCGGACGCGTTCCTTTACCTCGCGTCGGCTCCTTCGACCACCGGATGTGTCATCACCGTCGATGGAGGCAACGTGGCCGCGTTTCCGCGATGAGCCGTGTGCCGCGCATCAGAACCGCCACGTCAGCTCGCAGCGCGCTCCCTCGAACGGGGGAAAGTATCGGCACACACCGCTCGCGCACCGGAACGCGCCGCGCTGCTGGCCCACAGAAAGGCGCACGTTCGAGCTGCTCGTGAACTTGTAGAATACGCCGCCGTTGAAATAGTAGGGGGGCTGGCCCATTAGGGTCGTGTATTCGAAGCCCTGCGTGAAGACCCAATTGGGCGCCATCTTGAGGGCGACGTAGTTCTCGCCTTCGCTCCACCACGCGTCTGCGTTTCGGTAGGCCTCTCGCCGATGTCGGTGGCGGCCCTGGATTTCGACCGCCCATGGCCCTCCGATATACTTGGCAATCGAATACTCGATGTGCTGCTCGCGGTACGATACGTCGCCGGATTGCAGCGTGTCGTCACGCGCGCCACCCCATACGTACACGTGCGACTGCGACGAATCGAAATACCACTCGAGACCCCCAATCCCGTCCCACACGTGGTCTTGCACCTGATTTGCGGAGACCGACGCGAGCGTGTGGCCGAATTGATCGCAGCCGCCGCTCGTCTGCTCCGACTTCGTGTACGCGTAGATTCCCTGCGCATAGAGCATGATGTCGGGCGTGACGTTCACATCGGCGCGCAGCCTGCCCCCGTCCGCGCAGGCGTTGAAATTGCCTGTGCCCTCGGTGTCGACCATGTTGAACGTCTCGACGGGCGGCAAGAACGAATACGTCACGACCGAAAATTCGCCGGCGCGAGCGGGGTCGATGCTGGCCGGCACCGCGTAGAAATTGCGGTTGCTCTTGATCTCGAGCGTCGCCGCGAGCGGCCGGAGGTCAAGCGACATCGCGGCATAGATCGCATTGCCGACGCCGTTCCGGTTCTGGCTGGCAATCACGTTTTTGCGGTCCTGTCCCGCCGCCTCGATGTAGAGCTTTCCGTGCCGCCACAACTGCGGCACTTCGAGCGACTGCCCCACCATCGTGATTTGCCCGTCGCCGAGTGGCGGCGGCGTGTTGCCGAGCTGCTGGAGCCACCTCGCGGTGTCCGATGCGTTGCAGGTGCCGAAGGTCACGGCGGAAGGGGATTGCCAGAGGTTGGTGACGATGTTTCCCCCGGCGTCGTACTGGTAGGGCGCGCACCGCGTGAACTGAACCGCGTGCGTCGACAAGGTCACCGGCAGCCCACGGCCGGCCTGAACTTCAATCCCGACGATGCGATCACTGCCGAAAACGGCCATTTCCCGGTCACCGAGAACGAGGTCGTGCGTCGGGAAGAGCGAGCGTCCCGTCGGCTCGTCGATGCGCGAGGGGTTGCCGAAGCCTGCGACCATCGTGACGGCGAACGGGTCTTTCTGGACTTGCACTTTGGCGCCGCGAAGCGTCGTGTCGATTCCGAGCTCGTCGATCTTGCGCATCGAGAGGGTGAGCCCGCGGCCGAACTGCACATACGCGTCGCCCGCTGTCACCTCGATGTCGGGTAGGGAATAGGTGACCCATAGCTTCGCGGGATAAATGGCGTTCTCGTAGCGGGTTTCGTTGTCGCTCTCGACCTGTGTGAGCGTGGCCGCGCTCGGGCTATCGACCGGTCGGCGCCAGTACACCGCGGAATCCAGCCGCAGGCCGGCGGTCCATTTGTCCCAGCGGAGAGCCGCGTTGAGTCGATTCAGCCATGCGCCCCAACCGCTGTCTTGCGGCAGCTCGTTGTCGCGCTTGTCGAAGTGCTGTACGACGACGCTGGTCTCGGTCACGTCGAGCTCGACCGGATGACCGGCGATCTGGCCTACGTCAGCGGCGCTCCCCTGCCCCGCCCAGAGAAAGACCGCTGCCGCAAATACGCCGGGGCCGCGGGACCCAGGCTTACGGCGTCGAACCACCGGAGCCCAGCGCCGCGGTCACGTCGGACGCGACCTGCCTTTCGTCGCCCGGGTTGTACCCTTCGCGGACGACGGCGATTCGTCCCGCCCGGTCGATGATCACGCTGAGCGGCATCGATTTCTTCGGGTTGTAGAGGCTCGCGATCCGCGAGTCGTCGTCCATCACGACCGGGAAATCGACGTCGAAGCGCTTCACGAAGGCGGGGACGTCCGCCATCGTCTCCGGGCCGTCCATCGCGACGCCCACGACGAGGAGACCGCGCGCTTTGTCGTGGTCGTACATAGCGCGAAGGTGGGGAAACTCCGCTTTGCATGGCTCGCAGTACGTCGACCAGAAGTCGAGCAGCACCACCTGTTTGCCCAGGTGATCGCTCAAGCGGAACGTCTTGCCATCCATGTCGCGGGCCGTGAAGTCGGGGGCCATTGTCCCCGACGACGCCGGGCCGGAGGACGACGCCGACAGCGGTTGGGCAGTTCGCGCTTGCTCGCACGACGCGGCGAGCACGGGGGCGATGACGAGCAGCAAGCACCGGGGCGCTGTCATCCGCTTCTTGGTCCGATCACTGGTCGCTACAGGCCGCCGCGGGCACCGGATAGTTCGGCGGGGCTTGTACCGCGGCGAGGCCGGTCGCGAGCTCCGAGGTGATGTCGCCGGTCCATCCGGCGCTCGAATCGACGATCTCCATCGTGCGCGGATCGAGGTCGCCGTTCCAGGGGATGGAGGCTTGCATGAAGAAGATGCCGAGCTGCGGATTGGGGTCCGGGTCGAGCACCTCGGTGAACGTCGTGTGGTGCTGCGTGATCCAGTGATTGAGATCGCTCTGCGTGGCGCCGATGTTTTGGAGGTTGCCGTCTTCGATCGCCTGGACGACGACGACTTGTTCCATGTCGAGCGTGGACTTCGCCGCTTCGATGGCGTCCGTTTCCTGGTTGCATGGCGGGCACCACAAAGCGCCGACGGTCAGGTGAATGAGTTTGTACCGTAACCCGCACGGGTCGTAGTAATCGGCCAGCGCGATGGTCTGAAGCTGCGGGGCGACGACCGCGTTCCGATAGCCGCTGAACTTGAAGTTCGCGATGATGCTGCCTGGCGTGGTGCCGCTCCGTGGGGTCCGGCCAAATCCGCTCGGCGGGCTTGGATAGGCGATGCCTTCGGGGTTGGCGCTGAGCGGGGCCACCGTCGCACCCCCGCCCGCGTCGCTGGACGTCGCACCGGTCGATGTCGGGGCCGTGCTGCCGGGCGCCGCACCGCCGCCGCTGCACCCTGCGGTGAGGGCCGCAACCGCGAGGCCGACGCGCGCCATGGGAGCCCCGCGATAGGTTGTCATCGTGAACCCTCCACGCCTACTTCGAAAGCATACTACACGTGAGCCCTTCGAGAGCGTATCGTGCGAACGCCCCCCGTCAAGCGGACCGCAGGCGCGGCCGCGCGACCGCGGGCGGCGAAATTGACAATGGTGCTGTGAGCGGAGTGTCTGTCATGGAAAATGGCCTCGCCCGAGACGACATCCTTGGGCGCCGTCGTTGGCGTGGCTTACGGGGCCGCTGGAGGAGCGTGATCGCGTTCGTCGTGATCGCGCTCGTCGCGGCCGTCTTCGGCTGCTCTTCGTCGCCGGGGGCGACGGCGAAGAGGTGCGGAACGTCGCCGGCCTGCGGGCCCGGAGCCGCCTGCATCGACGACGGCTCGGGCTCGGGGCCGGCCTGCCAGCTCGTGTGCACCGATCCGTCGCAGTGCCCGGTCAATACGTATTGCAACGACGGGCTGGCGAGCGGACAGCTGGCCAACTGCTGCGCCCCCAGTACGTACCCGGTCAGCCAGAAGCTACCGGGGCAGTGGGGAGATTCCTGCAAGTCGGGGTGCGACACGAGCGACGGGTTCTATTGCTACGGGGTGCTCCCGACGGACGCGAATGCGTTCTGTTCTTTGGCCGGGTGCATCGGTGACGCCGACTGCCCGGGCGGCTGGTGGTGCGCGACGGTGAACGCCACACCCAACCATACGACCTCGGTCCGAACCTTCGGGCCGACCCAAAGCTGGTGTCTGCCGCGGCAATATTGCGCGACGTGCAAGATGGACCACGACTGCTCGAAGGCTGCCGACGGCACCCAGCAGCACTGCGTCCAAGATTCGGCAGGAAACGGGTTCTGTGCGCCGCAATGTGGCTCCAACGCGGCGTGCCCGCTCGACGCGGCCTGCCAGCTAAAGTGGGGTGTCTGCGCGCAGGCGGCGTGCAAAAAGGAAAGCGACTGCGCCGTCGCCGCGGAGCATTGCACCTCGGGTCTGTGCCAGCTCGCGTGCACGAAGGACTCGGACTGTCCCCCTGCGAACGGGGCCCCGCAGCACTGCTCGGGGCGAGTGTGCGTCGCGCAATCCTGCGCCAGCGACGACGACTGCCCGCCGACCGCCGGAACCTTTCAACATTGCAACGCCGGGGCGTGCGCGCCGGAGTGTTCGACGGCGGCTGACTGCAACCCGAGCGCCGGCGACCAGGCGTGCGTGCCGCTGTCTGTGTGTGTGCCGCGGGCCGGCGTGTGCGTGGGCAATCACAAACTCTGCTCGCCGTGCCGGTCGGACGCCGATTGTACGGGGGGGTTCTGCGTCAACGCGCAGTACTCGACCGAGCGATTCTGCAGTGCGGCGATGAGCGGAACCGCTACATGCTCGAGCACGGCTCCGCCTTCCGTCGCAGACTGCCCGCTGCTCCCAACAGGAATCCCAGCGACGGGGTTCGGTTGCACCACCTCCGCGGACACCAGCCTCGCGCCGGCCAACCAATGCATCGGCGAAGTTTCCTTGGGCTCGTCGCAGGGAGTGGCCCAATACGTGGCCGGCTGTTGGAGCGTGCATCAGTGACGCGCGGTGGTCGCCGACAGCTGCGCACCTTTCGAGGAGTCGCGCCGCCGCCGTAACATCGCGACGGACGGGCCGTCTCCGGTCCGTCTAGCGCCCGCGTTGCCCTTTCAGGAAGTGGCTCGAACCGGAGAAGGAGCTTCTTTTCATGACCCATCGCACGAGATTCGAGCATTTGCCCGCACTGGCACTCGCGCTTGCCGTCACCACCGTGGCCGCGACGAACGGGGGGTGCAGCGCAGCGAGTGCGGTGAACGCGGCCGCCGCAGGCTGCGCTGGCCTCGACGCGGCGCATTCGGAGGCGCAAGCGTCGCTGCAAGCCTGGGTGAAAGCCCTCGGCGATCTCAACTCGGCGGCGACGGCCGCGCAAGCTCAGTGGCTGACGGTCTGCAACGAGATCAACGCCGACGTCGGGCTCGACACCACCAAGACCACGGCGAGTGACGCGTGCGGCGTCCTGAACGCGTACATCCACAAGGATCTCGCCAAGGGCGTCTCGATTGCCCTCACCGTGAGCTTCGACTGCCAGGCCAATCTGAACGTGCAAGCGAGCTGCGACGCGACCTGCGCCGCGAGCGCGAGCTGTGACGTCACGGCCAACTGCACGGGCGGAGACGTGGTCGTCGGATGCAACGGTTCGTGCAGCGCGGAATGCGACGTCACCGACCCGAGCCTCGTGTGCATGGGGAGCTGTCAGGGCGAGTGCACGGCGAGCGCGGCGGTGGCGTGCGCGGGGGAGTGCAAGGGCGGGTGCGACGCTCCGATGTGGACGGGAACGTGCGACGTCGGATGCACCGCTATGTTCAGCGGCTCCTGCGGCGGCAATTGCACCGGAACGTGTGACGGCACGACGGTCAGCGGCGCGGCATGCAAAGGGACGTGTGCCGGTACGTGCGACGCGAAGGCGAGCGGATCGTGCGGCGCCCAGTGCATGGGCAAGTTCTCGGGCGGCAAATGCACCGGCATGTGCACCGGCAGCTGCAACGTCGCGGCGGGCGCCACGTGCAACGGGTCGTGCAAGGGGTCCTGCGTCTACACGCAGCCTTCCGCGATGTGCCAGGGAGAGTGCCACGGGATGTGCTCGGTCACGACGACCCCGCCGACCTGCACCGGCACGCTCACCTGCATGGGCAGCGCCGAATGTCACGCCAATTGCCAGGCCCAGGCGAGCGCGCAAGTGACCTGTCCGCCGCCGCAGGCGAACGTGGTCATCACGGGCGACGACGCGCTCTACGGGTCCTTTCAGGCCCACCTGACGGACATCGGGACCGCCTACAACCTGACGGTCGCGCTCAAAGACCCGATCGCCAAGACGGCCGCGAAGGGCGCCGACACGTTCGCGGCGATCGGAAACGTCGGGGCCGCTGGCATCGCTTGCGTCGCCGCGCAATCCCAGACGGTCCTCAGCGTGAACGCGAGCATCAGCGTCTCGGTCAGCGCGCAAGCGACGGTATCGGGTACCGCCGGCTGATACCGGGACTAAGATCGTCGTCGTGACGACGATTGCCCCGGACAGCGCCCTCCACATCGCCTCGCGACGCATCGAGAGCGGCCCTGCGTCGATCGTACGCGAACCGTGGTCGGGGGTGGAGGTCGGGCGCGTCGTCTTGGCAGACGCCGCGCAGGCCGATGAGGCCGCGGTCGCGAGCGTGCAGTCTTTCGAGCGACTGCGCGCTTGCACGAGCTACGAGCGCAAGACCATCCTCGCGCGGGTGGCGCAAGACATTGCGTCGCACGCGGAACGATTCGCCGAGCTCCTGGCCCGAGAGGCCGGCAAGCCCATCGCGCTGGCTCGCGCCGAGGTCGCGCGGGCGGTCTCCACCTTCGAGATCGGCGCGGAAGAGGCGACGCGCATTGCCGGCGAGGTCATGCCGCTCGACATCACTGCGACGACGCGCGGCTACGCGGGGGCCTGGGTGCGGGTTCCGGCCGGACCCGTCATCGCCATCTCGCCCTTCAACTTTCCCCTCAACTTGGTCGCGCACAAGATCGCGCCGGCGATCGCCTCGGGATGTTCCGTCGTTCTCAAGCCCCCGCCGCAAGCACCCCTCACGTCGCTTTTGCTGGCGGAATGCATCCGGCGCGCCGGAGCTCCCGATGACGCCGTGCAGGTCGTACCGTGCGACGTGGCGATCGCGGAGACGCTCGTTCGCGACGATCGATTCGCCACGCTCTCGTTCACGGGCAGCGCGAAGGTGGGCTGGCAGCTCAAGGCCATTGCGGGAAAAAAGCGCGTCTTGCTCGAGCTCGGCGGCAACGCCGCGGTGCTGCTCCACGACGACGCCCCGGTGGACCGCGCGGTCGAGCGCGTCGTGTCGGGAGCCTTCGGTTACGCCGGGCAAATCTGTATCAAAGTGCAGCGCCTCTACGTGCACCGCCCGATCGCCGGCGCGGTCGTGGCCCGTCTCGTCGAGCGGGCACGCGCCGTCGAGCCGAAGTCGCCGCTCGACCCGACCGCGCTCTGCGGGCCGATGATCGACGAGGCGAACGCGAAGCGCGTCGAGCAGTGGGTGAACGAAGCGGCGCATGACGGCGGCGCACGGGTTCTCTGTGGAGCTCGCCGAGAAGGCAATCGGTACTGGCCGACCGTGCTCGAATTCGACGGCGCCGGGCGCGGATCGAAGGTGGTCGAGGAAGAGGTGTTCGGCCCCGTCCTCACCGTGCACCGTTACGACACGTGGGACGAGGCGCTCGCCCTGGCTGACGGGACCCGCTACGGCCTTCAGGCCGGCGTGTTCACCGACTCGCGGGCGCGCATCACCGAGGCCTTCGCCAAGCTCCACGTCGGCGGCGTGATCGTGAACGATGTCCCCACGTTCCGCGTCGATTCGATGCCCTACGGCGGAACGCGCGACTCGGGGCTGGGGCGCGAGGGCGTGCGCTTCGCGATCGAAGAGATGACCGAACGAAAGCTTCTCGTCGTGCGGGACGGAGGCTGAGAACCATGTTGCAGCGAACGGCCTCCTCGGTACCTCGCCGCCCTGCGCCCGTCGCCCATTGACCACCCGATGTCGACCGACAACCAAGACCTCCTCAAGCAGCAAGCCATCTTGCTGCTGTCCCGCGAGCGCGAGCTCTTGGCGCTCCGGAGAGCGTATGATCGACAGGAGGCCTGGGTGGCGCTCGCGCGGTGGCTGCCGGAACTCGTGCGCCCCGACCTCGAGCTTTCCGCCCTATGCGAACAGTTCCAGGAGCGTACGGTCTCGCTCCTTCATCTCCAAAAAGTCGCGTTCCTTCTCCTCGGCGAGGACAGTACCGCCGAACGAATTGCGACCGCCAAGAGCAAGGGTCCGCAGTCGCGCATCGAGATCGCGGCGGCCGCTCGCGAGACCCTCCGGCGCGATCGTGCCGGACTCTGCAACGAGCCGGCTGACGAGGCGAGCGAGGGCCTCGCACGGGCCTTCGACCTCTGGCGCTTTCTCTGGTATCGCATCGACCGACCGGCCCGCTCGAGCTTGGTGCTGGCAGCGGGGTTCGATCGCGAGCGAGCGAAGATGTATTCGCGGTTCGCGGAAAGCGACGTCGCCCAATTCACGAATACGGGCCACGAGCTCGAGCTTCTGCTGGGCAACGCGAGCCTCGTCCAGGAATTGGCGATGGAGAAGCGGTCGCTCGAGCGCCTCAACGCCGAGCTCGAACAACGGGTCACCGAGCGAACCGAGCAGCTGGCGAAGTCGAACGCAGAGCTCACGCAGACCCTCGTCGTGCTCCATGCGTGGGAGCGGCGCGTGATGGACGACATGGAACAAGCGCGCTTGTTCCAAGAGAGGATTTTACCCACGCTCCCGTCGTTGTCCCAAATCGAGTTTGCCTTCGTATATCGACCGCTGGAGAAGGTGGGGGGTGACATTTTCGATGTCTGGCAGATCCGCCCCGATCACGTCCGGGTGTTCATGGCCGACGCCACCGGTCATGGGGTCCAGGCGGCGATGCGCACGATCCTGGTCAAGACGGAGTACGACCGAATCAAGACGCTCCACGACCGCCCGCACGCGGTGCTCGAGGGACTCACGCGCTGGCTCGCTCGCTTGTTCCCCAATGCCGAAATGATGTGCACCGGGTGCTGCTTCGACGTGATTGCCGACGAAGGCGGCGCGACTCTGATTTATTCCAATGCGGCCCATCCGCCGCTCTTGCTCTGGTCGGGCGGAGCGCAGACGGAGATCGGCGCCGACGGACCGTTTCTCGGGCTCGAGGAGACCAGCTGGCCAGAGCCGCTGGTTTTTCGTTTGAAGGCCGGCGACTTCTTGCTGGCGTACAGCGACGGCTTGATCGATCAGAGCCCCGGTCGAGACGCGAGCTTCGACACGGAGCTCCGGAGGTTCGTTGTCTCGGCGGGAGCGACCGTGGAGGGCGTACTCGCGGAACTCATGCGGAGCTTCGATGGCTTCCGCGCCGGCGCCGTTCAGCTGGACGACATCAGCATGGTCGGGCTGCGGGTGCGCGGCACGAGTTAGCTCTAGGCTCGCGAGAGAAGTCACCTCGCATCGTTCCACCCGACCCAAGATTCGCCGCTCGGTCCGCGCTCGCGTTTCCAGATGGGGACACGCGCCTTGATTCGGTCGATGAGCGCGCGACATGCGCGGTACGCCTCGTCGCGGTGGGGCGCGCTGGCCGCGCAGATGACGGCGACGTCGCCGACGACCAGCGCGCCCGTGCGGTGAACGGCCGCGAGACGAGCGCCCGGCATCTCTCCTGCGATCTCCTCGCCGATGCGCCGCATCTCCGCGAGGGCCATCGGCGCGTAGGCCTCGTACTCGAGCGCCGTGACCGTTCGCCCCTCGTTCGCGTCTCGGACGGTACCGAGAAAGAAGCACAGCGCGCCCGCGCCCGCGTGCTTCACGCGCTCCATCGCCTCGTCGATCGACAACGGCGCGTCGCGGAGGTCGACGAACACCGGACTCACGATCCACCCCGCTCGGGCGGCCGCCGAACGTCGCCGCTCTTTCCGCCGCTCTTGGCCTCGAGCTGCACTCCTTCGATTGTGGCCCAGCGGTCCGCGCTCTTGATCATGTCGTACACGGTCAGCGATGCGACGCTCGCCGCCATCATCGCTTCCATTTCGACTCCGGTCCGATCGACCGCTTCGATGGTCGCGCGGACGCGGAGCTCGCCTCGCGCGGCGTTCGGCTCGAAGTCGATGGCGGCGTGCGTGGTGCGAACGGGATGGCACAAGGGGACGAGCTCCGGCGTTCGTTTTGCCGCGAGAATCCCGGCCACTCTTGCGACCGCGAGGACGTCGCCCTTGGCCGTCGTGCCCCCGGCGATGGCGTCGACGACGCCGCGGGTGGTGCGCACGCAGGCACTGGCCACGGCGCGCCTGCGCGTCTCGCCTTTCTCCGCGACCTGGACCATCCGAGCATCTCCGGCGTGCGTGACGTGCGAGAAGGGCGTTCCGACGATGTACTCGTAGGCGAGCCCGAGCTTTTCAGGCTTTGAGGCCACCTTGACCAGGGTGTAGCGGTCGAGCGGGTGCAGCAACCGCCACGTCGGAACGTCGAGGGGCCTCGCGGTGCCGAGGGCCTGGCTCAGCTCCGGCGGAGGTCGGCTTTCGTCGGGTTCGGACTTCGGTCCAGTCTTCGTGGGTGCTGGGACGGCAGCCTCCACCACCGACGTCGCGCACGGGTCGACTCGAGCCCCGGATCCCGCCGTCACGATCCGGCGCCGGTCGTCGACGGTCAGCGACAACCACCCTTCGAGCGAGAGCTTGAGCCCGAGCGCGTCGAGGACGCGGCGGGCCGCGATCGGAATGAAAGGGAGGGCATCGTCGATCCGTTCGAACGGATACACGCCCGGGCTCGGCATGCCTCCACCTTACAATCGCCCGCGCCCGGGCACACTTTTCCGGGCGTGGTAGTCTTGCCGTGGTCATGCAGGCTGTCTCGCCGCGCCGCTCGCTTCCCATCGCCGGCGACCCGGCGCCACGCCTCGACCCGCGCACGGTGCGCGTCTCGCTCACTGACCGATGCGATCTGGCCTGCGTGTACTGCCGCCCGTCGCGCACCGACGGGTATTTCGAGAGCCGCCTCGACGACGACGCCTGGAAGACGATGATCCGCGCGCTTGTGCAAGCAGGGGTCAAGCGGGTGCGCGTCACGGGCGGCGAGCCTCTGCTTCATCCGCGGGTGGTCGAACTCGTCGCGTTCATCGCGGAGCTCGGCGTGGAAGACCTCGCGCTGACGACGAACGCGACGCGTCTCGAGAAACTCGCGCGCCCTCTGCGCGGCGCCGGGTTGGCGCGGCTGACCGTGTCGCTCGACTCGCTCTCGCCGGAGCGCTTTTGGCGCATCACGCGCGGTGGCCGGCTCGAACGCGTCCTCGCCGGCATCGAAGAGGCGCGGCGCGCCGGCTTCGAAGAGCTCAAGACCAATACGGTCGTCCTTCGCGACGAAAACGACGACGAGCTCGAATCCATCGTCCGGTGGGCGTGGGCGGCCGGGATTGTGCCCCGCTTCATCGAAGTGATGCGCGTCGGCGAAGGGGCGAAGCTCCCTGCCGACAAGCTCGTCGGGGCCCTGGAGATGCGCGCCCGCCTGACGCATCTTCTCGAAGACGAAAAGGGCACGCGCGATCCCGATCGCGGCCCTGCGCGTTACGTGGGGGCTCGCCACGACCCTCGGCTCCGCGTCGGTTTCATCACCGGCACGACCGACACGTATTGCGATGCCTGCGACCGCATGCGGGTCGCCTCGGACGGTACACTACGCCCATGCCTCGCGACCAACGACGGCGTGCCGGCGCGCGCGCTCGCCGAGGCAGGAAACGTCGGCGGCCTGGTCCAGGCGATAGGCGAAGCGTGGGCGCTCAAGCCCGACGGGAGCACGTGGAAAGGGTGCACCGAAGACAGCGCCGCCGATGTCTCGATGCGCGCGATTGGCGGCTGAAGCTGTCTCACCCTCTCATTCGGTCTCGACGACGATTGGCCTTCGTTTACCGGACTTCGAGGGCGGAATCTCTCCGCAAAACTTCACGCGAATCGGGAGTCCTTTGAAATAGGCGCTGGCGCGGCGCACAGTCGCGTCGAAGCGGACTTCGTCCCAGTCGCTCCCGCGCACCACATAGAGCTCGACGTCGCCGCTCTTGCGCTGAACGACCTGGAAAGCGCGCAGGATCTGCGTATCGGTCTGCATCAGCGAAATGAAGAGCATCCCGGACACCGGCTCCCCATTCGCGTCGTGCAGCGTGTCGACTCTGCGGCCCTCCACGCTTGCGAGCCTTCGGAGCCCGCGCCCGCAGGGACACGGTCCGTCCGTCGAGAAGGTCGCAACGTCGCCGTTCGCGTAACGAATGAATGGCATCGCGTAGTTGTGGAGATCGGTGACGAGCACGTCGCCGGGCCGGCCCGCGGGCGCCGGCTGATCGCCATCCACGATCTCGACGAGCACGTTCTCCTCCGAAAGGTGCATGCCCGCGTGGGCCCCGCATTCCGCTGCGATGAGCATCGTCTCGCGCGAACCGTACGTGTCGAACACGCGGGGGCCGAAGGCGAGCTCGATCGCCTCGCGATCGCCCGGCAAGATTGCCTCGGCCGCACAGATGACATTGACGTCTGGCCAGTCGCGCGCGCCGCGTTCGGAGATCCAGCGCGCGAAAGCCGCAAGCGCCTGCGTGTAGGCCACTATTGCGTGCGGGCGCATACGCCGCAAGAGGTGGACGGTGCGCCGGAGCGACGCCTCGTCTTGCTTGACGGCGTCGACGTAGACTTCGCGCCGAGCCCATCGATCGAACCGGATCTTCCGGGCGCCCAGACCCCGCGGAACGATAGCGCCAGCGCCCCAATAATGCAGGGTCGGCAGCCCGAGCCGGTACCCCGCCCATCCGTAGCCGCGCAAGCGGATCGCCTGGCGCCACGCCTCGCTTTCGTTGCAGTACTCGAAGCGCAGCGGCACCCCCGTCGTTCCGCTCGTTCCCTTTCGGATGTTGGCGCTTGTTCGCGTCGGATCGCGCAAGTCTTCGAAGCGATCTTGCACCGTCTCGCGCGTCAAGATCGGGAGCGCTCGGATGTCCGTTACTCGGCGAACGTCGCGCGGGTCGAAACGCAGACGCGCAAAGAGCTCCCTCCAATAGGGGACGTGTCGTCCAGCATGCTCGAGAAGGGCCCGAAGCGAAGCGACCTGCATTCGCTCCAGCTCGTCAGCGACAGCCCACTGGGTTTTCTCGAGCAGCCCAAGGTGTTCTCGGATGGGCCGGCCGCGAACAGCACGCTGCCAAACCGAGAACAGGAGGTGATCGTATGCCCAGGCGTAAAGCGCGCTCGCGCCTGCTTCCCGCTGCGCGACAAGCCGTGTCGGCCGCAATGAGCTCATCGGGCTCGTTTCGGTGCACTCGTCGTACCCGGTCGACGAAGCGGGCGCGGGGGAGGGTGGCGCGGAACGCAAAGGCTCGAACAACAAAGGAGCCCGACCGGAACGGTAGACTTCGTGCTACGGACCGCAGTGTTGGACACCATTCAAGACGCAAAGCGAAGAGCCGCGCGTGCCGCGCTCGACGAGCTCCCTTCCGAGGGGATCATCGGCCTGGGCAGCGGGTCCACGGCGCACGCGTTCGTCGAAGAGCTTGCCGTCCGGGTGCGAGAGGGCTTGCGCATCGCCGGTGTCCCGACTTCGGAGGCCACGCGTACGCTCGCCGCCCGTCTGGGCATCCCGCTGCTCGAAAACGACGGGCCGTGGAAGATCGATGTGAACGTGGACGGGGCCGACGAAGTCAGCGCCGGCCTCGACCTCATCAAAGGAGGTGGAGGCGCTCTCACACGCGAAAAAATTGTCAACTACGCGTCCAAGCGCAACGTCGTCATTGTCGACCCGAGCAAGCTCTCCACCCGCCTCGGCGAGAAGCACTCCGTGCCCATCGAGGTGCTCACGTTCGCACACCGTGCGACGCGCGAACATCTCGCGCGGCTCGGGACCGCGAAGCTTCGCCTGCGCGACGGGCTGCCCGTCCATAGTGATGCCGGAAACGTGCTCTACGACCTCGTCGTGCCACCGATCGACGCTCCCGCGACGCTCGACCACGCGCTCCGAGCCATCCCGGGCGTCGTCGAAACAGGGCTTTTCGTCGGGCGCGCCGATCTGATCATCGTCGGCGACGAGAAGCACGTGCGGCGACTCGAGCACAAACGGTAACCCATGCGCGCAATGCGACTTACTCATACCGCCCCCGCTGCCTCGCGGCCGCTACGACGGGTCGACCTCCCCGACCCATCACCCGGCGCCGGTGAGATTCTTCTCCGCGTCACCGCGTGCGGCGTTTGCCGCACCGATTTGCAGATTTGCGAAGGGGAGCTGGCCGCCCACCGCCTGCCGATCGTGCCGGGTCATCAGATCGTGGGGCGCGTCGAGGGCCTCGGATCGGGCGTGACCGGATGGCAGATCGGTGATCGCGCGGGCGTGGCGTGGCTCGCCGGCGCAGACGGGACTTGTGCGCACTGCCTCGTGGGGCGTGAGAATCTTTGCGTTGCGGCCGAGTTCACCGGCTGGGATCGCGACGGCGGTTATGCGACGCAGGCGGTGGCGCGCGCCGATTTTGCGCTGCGGCTGCCAAAGGCCTTCGACGACTTCGATGCCGCGCCGCTGCTCTGCGGCGGCGTCATCGGCTACCGGTCGCTCAAAGTGAGCGGGATCGCGCCCGGCCAGCGCTTGGGCCTCTACGGATTCGGCGCGTCGGCGACGCTTGCGATCCAGGTTGCGCGGCACTGGGGTTGCCGTGTCTTCGTTTGCACGAGATCCCCGGCGGAAAAGGAGCGCGCGCGAGCGCTCGGCGCGGAGTGGGCGGGCGACTACGACGAGAAACCGCCGGAGCCGCTCGATGCCGCGGTCACATTCGCCCCGGCCGGAAACGTGGTTTCCGCGGCTCTGCGCGCACTCGACCGCGGGGGGGTGGTCGCAATCAACGCTATCCACCTGGATCGCCTTCCGGAGATGGCATACGCGGACCTGTGGTGGGAGCGTTCGCTCCGGAGCGTGTCGAACTTTACGCGGGACGACGCCCGCGAGTTTCTGAGCCTGGCCGCAACCATTCCCATCCGTCCGGAGCGAGAGCTCCACCCCCTCGAGGACGCGGGCATCGCGCTCGAGCGGTTGGCGCGCGGGCAGGTGAAGGGCGCCGCCGTACTCCAGTGCGCCTAGGCCGCCCGGGAAGCGGCGTCGATCGACGGATTCACTCGAGGCGCGGACCGCACGAGTGCGACGGCCATCGCCAGGCCGGAAAGCGTGAGTCGCGCCGGCCGTTGTAGCCGAAGCTCGACGAGTCCGGCCCCTTGCAAGCGGCGCATCGCCGCGCGCACGGTGCTGGGCGGTTCGCCGACTCGCACTGCCACCTCATCGTCTTCGGCGGGCCTGCCATGGCGGGCCAACCGCAACATCGCTGCGAGCACTTGTTGGTCGAGGCTCATGGCGCGAGACCCTAGCGTTACACTGAACGAGTGTACAGAAAACGACGAACGACCCACCGGCCGATTCGAGGATCGGCCGAGGCCGCGCCGGCCGTTCGCATCCCTTTGCCGTTGGGCCCGGGTGTGGCATGTTCCCGCCCCTCGCCGCTCCGCCCTTCGTACCGAGGGTCCGGAGGGGAGATGACGCGCATGGGTTCCAAGTATCGAACGTAGCGACGAAAACGGTGCGGTAGCCAAGTGGTTAGGCAACGGTTTGCAAAACCGTCATACGAGGGTTCGAATCCCTTCCGCACCTCGAACGTCCTCTGAAGCGAGGCGTCTCGCCGGACCGCAATCCGCGACTACCTTCCCCTTGGGCCGAGTGCCTGGTCCGAGCAAAGGAGGCCCGATGAATGCCGCGAATGTCCCGCTCTTCGCCCACGCCCCTGCGACGATTCGCCTGGGAGACCTCGAGGTCGTTCGGCTCGGTTTCGGCGCGATGCGACTGCCCGGGCCCGACGTTTGGGGTCCGCCGGAGGACGCGGCACGTGTCAAAGAGGTTCTCCGTCGCGTCGTCTCGCTCGGGATGAATCTCATCGACACGGCCTGGTTCTACGGACCGCACGTCGCCAACCGACTCATTGCCGAGACGCTCCATCCGTATCCGAAGGGCCTCGTCATCGCGACGAAGCTTGGCGGCAAGCGCCTCCCCGACAAGGGGTGGGGGTTCTTCGGCAGGCCGGACGAGCTCCGCGAAGGCTGCGAGACCGACCTGCGCGAGCTTCGGCGGGATGTCCTCGACGTCGTTCACTTCCGCTACATGGGCAAGCACGCGCCCGTCTCGTTCACCGAGTCGCTGGACGCACTGATCGCGCTGAAGAAGGAGGGCAAGATCCGCCACCTCGGGCTCAGCAACGTCGGGGTCGAGGAGCTCGAGATCGCGCTCTCTCGCACCCCCATCGTCACTGTGCAAAACATCTACAGCGTGGCCGGAGGAGGAGGGCCCATGGCGAAAGCCACGCACTCGGAGGTCGAATCGCCGGAGCTCGTGCTCGAGGCGTGCGCGGCACGCGGCATCGCATTCCTGCCCTTTTTCCCGCTCGGAGTCGGCGCCCTCGCCAAGCCGGGCGGGCCCCTTGCCAGCGCCGCCTCCCGTCATCACGCAACCCCGGCGCAAATCGCGCTGGCGTGGCTCCTGGCCCGTTCCCCCGTCATGCTCCCAATCCCCGGCACGAGCCGACCTGAGCACCTCGAAGAGAACTGGGCCGCCAAGTCGATCGCGCTCACGAAAGAGGAAGTGCAGACCATCGCGGCGGGCGCTGGAGCAGCCTGAACCAGGCAGCCGGCCATCGCGGAGGGACAACAGGGAACGCGATGAAAAAGCCGTCCTTGAGTATCCGGCTCCTCATCGTCCTGATCGTCGCGGTCGCCGGGGCGGCCGCATGGCTCTTGCTCACCGGGCGAGTCGGCCGCCGCCGGCCGCCTTCGAACGCCATCACACTTTATGGCAACGTCGACATCCGTCAGGTGGAGCTCGGCTTTCGGGTCGCGGGCCGAATTCAGTCGATGCAGTGGGAAGAGGGTCAGTCGGTGGCCGCCGGAAGCGCGATGGCGACGCTCGACACCCGCAGCTTCGAGGACGAGCTCCGCGCCGACAAGGCGGACGTCGCGGCTCAGCAGGCGACGCTGAACAAGCTGCTCACCGGCTCGCGGCCGGAAGAGATCGCGAGGGCGCGAGCACAGGTGGAAGAAGCCGTTGCAGCTCAGCGCGACGCCCATAAGGAGCTCGAGCGCGCCGAGAGGCTCGTCGCCGAAGGCGCGATCCCGCGGACCAACTACGACAGCACGCTCGCCGCCAGCCAAGAGGCCGACGCACGGCTCGCCTCGGCGAATGACTCGCTGCGGCTCGCCGTCCAAGGCAATCGGGCGGAGGACATCGCCGCGGGCCGCGCCGCGCTGGACCTCGCGTCGGCGCGCCTTGCCTCGGCACAAACGGCTCTCGATGATGCGCGCCTGGTCGCGCCCTCCGACGGCGTCGTGATTTCGCGCGTGAGGGAGCCTGGGGCCATCGTCTCGCCGAACGACATCGTCTACGTCCTTTCGCTGACCCACTCGGTCTGGGTGCGCGCGTACGTCTCCGAGACGCAGCTCGGAAAGCTCCACCCGGGGATGGCGGTAGGCGTGCTGTCCGACGCGTCGCCGAGCCACAAGATCCGCGGTCACGTCGGGTTCATCTCCCCGACGGCCGAATTCACACCGAAGTCCGTCGAGACGCCCGACTTGCGCACCGATCTCGTCTACCGGCTCCGCATCATCGTCGACGAGCCGGACCCAGGCCTACGGCAAGGCATGCCGGTTACGGTGCAGATCGACACGGCCGGGGCGTGAGCGTGGCCGAGCTGCTCGTCCAAATCGACCGGCTCACCAAGCGCTTCGGCGTGGCGACGCCCGCCCTCGACGCGGTTTCGGGCACGATTGCCGCGGGGGCGATCACGGGACTCGTCGGGCCCGACGGGGCGGGCAAGACCACGCTCATCCGGCTCATGGCCGGCTTGCTCGAAGCGGAGGAAGGCTCGCTGCGGGTCCTCGGCGTCGATCCAGCCATCGACGCCGCGTCGATTCATGCGGCCATCGGTTACATGCCGCAACGCTTCGGACTCTACGAAGACCTGAGCGTCGAGGAGAATCTTCGCCTCTACGCCGAACTCCGCGGTCTCCCCGTATCGGAGCGCGCCCCGGTCTTCGACAAGCTCCTTTCATTCACGGATCTCAAGCCATTCACGACTCGCCTCGCCGGAAAGCTCTCCGGCGGAATGAAGCAGAAGCTCGGACTGGCGTGCGCGCTGGTCTGCAAACCACGTCTTCTCTTGCTCGACGAGCCATCCGTCGGTGTCGATCCGATTTCCCGCCGGGAATTGTGGCGCATGGTCAGTGGCCTGAGAGCGGAGGGCGTCGGTGTCGTTTGGTCGACCGCCTATCTCGACGAGGCGGAAGCGTGCGACCACGTGCTGCTCCTCAATCAAGGCAAGCTTCTCTTCGATGGCGCACCCCAGGTGCTCACCCGGCGAACCGAGGGGCGCGTGTTCCGGATGACGGGCATCGAGGGGCGGCGCCGGCCGGTTCTCGCCTCGGCGCTCGCCGAGCCGCAGGTGATCGACGGTGTCGTTCAGGGTCGATCCGTGCGTCTCGTCATCCGCGACGCGGCTTTGCCGCCGAAGGTCCCCGCCGAGGCCGGCGCGAACGCGACGCTCGTGCCGTGCGCGCCGCGGTTCGAAGATTCTTTCATCGACGTTCTTGGCGGCGGCCCCGGCGGACGCTCGAAGCTCGCGGAGTCGACGCGCACGATCCCGCCTTCGACCCATCCCGTCGTCGTGGCCAGGGGTCTGACCAAGCGCTTCGGCGACTTCACCGCCGCTGCGGGCATTTCGTTCGAAGTTCCACCGGGCGAAATCTTCGGGCTCCTCGGCCCCAACGGCGCCGGCAAATCGACGACGTTCCGAATGCTCTGCGGATTGCTCAAGCCCAGCGAAGGGGAAGGTCGCGTGGCCGGGATCGACCTGCGCCGCGACACGGCCGGCGCGCGCAATCGGCTGGGGTACATGGCGCAGAAGTTCTCTCTCTACGGCGACCTCAGCGTCGGTCAGAATCTGAGCTTCTTCGCCGGGGTCTACGGTCTGACCGGCTCGACGAAGCGCCAAAAAATCGACCAGATGATCGATGTGTTCGCCCTTGGAGATCGCTTGCGCATGTCTTCGAAAGAGCTGCCGCTCGGCTTCAAGCAGCGGCTCGCGCTCGCGTGCGCGGTCATGCACGAGCCCGAGGCGCTGTTTCTGGACGAGCCCACCTCCGGCGTCGATCCGATCACGCGGCGCGAGTTTTGGACCCACATCAATGGCCTCGTGGAAAAGGGCGTCGCCGCTGTCGTCACAACGCACTTCATGGACGAAGCGGAGTACTGCGACCGGATCGCGCTCATCTACCGCGGGCGCTCCATCGCGCTCGGTTCACCGGACGACTTGAAGGCGCAAGCCGCGACGCCGGAACGACCCGAGCCGACGATGGAGGACGCCTTCATTGCGCTCATCGAAGCGCACGATCCCGAGCGGGCAGCAGCATGAGCGTTCCGATGAGCCAAGGGGACCGGCGAAGCGGCGCTTTCTCGCGATCGGCCAGCGCTCGTCGGGTCGCCGCGCTCATCGTCAAGGAAGGCAAGCAGATCGTTCGCGACCCCAGCAGCATTCTCATTGCCGTCGTCTTGCCGCTCATCCTCTTGTTCCTCTTCGGCTACGGAGTGTCGCTCGACACGACCCGCACCCGCATAGGCATCGTGCTCGAAGCGCCGAGTCCATCGACCCGCGAACTGGCCGCGGCGTTTCAGGGCTCTCCCTATTTCGACGTTCGGATCGGAACCGACCGGCGTGACTTCGAGGACCAGCTCGTCAGCGGAGCCCTCGGGGGAATCATCGTGATTCCGGCCACGTTCGACGCCGACCTGCGCAAGCGCGGGAAGGCGCCCGAGGTCCAACTCATCGTCGACGGCGCCGATCCGAACACCGCGGCGTTGGTCCAGGGGTACGTGCAAGGTGCCATCGGCGGTTGGAGTGAGCTTCGCGCCGCGGAAGCCGGAGGTAGCTCGGCCCGTTCCGGAGCGGAAGAGCGCCTATGGTTCAACCCGGAGCGAACGAGCCGATTCTTTCTCGTCCCGGGATCCGTCGCCATCGTCATGGCCCTCGTGGGGACGCTGCTGACCGCCCTCGTGGTCGCCCGCGAGTGGGAACGCGGAACGATGGAAGCAATGATGGCGACCCCGGTGACCGCGGTCGAACTGCTCGCCGGCAAAATCGTCCCGTACTTCGCGCTCGGCCTCGCGTCGATGACCCTCTGCACGCTCGTCGCGGTCTTCGTCTTCCGCGTACCGTTTCGCGGCTCGGTCCCCGCGCTCTATGCGATCTCGTCGGCGTTTCTCTTGCCTGCTCTCGGCCAAGGCCTGCTCATCTCGGCCGCCACGAAGAACCAGTTTTTGGCCTCGCAGCTCGCGCTTCTGACTTCGTTCCTACCGACCTTCTTGCTATCTGGGTTCATCTTCGAGATCGGGTCGATGCCGACGATTATCCAGGCGATTTGCCAGATCGTCCCTGCTCGGTGGCTCATCCCGAGCCTCGAGAGCGTCTTTCTCGCGGGGGACCTCTGGCCGCTCTTTCTCAGGAGCATCGGGGTGATGACTCTCTACGGGATGGTGTTCATCGTGCTCGCGGCGTTCACCACGAGGAAGCGGGTCGCCTGACCGTGTGGACGCGACTCCTCGCCCTCATCGTGAAGGAGCTCCTGGTGGTTCTGCGAGACCCGCGAAGCCGCATCATTCTGGTCGCCCCGCCCCTCGCGCAGCTGATCATATTCACCTTCGCCGCCACGCTGGAAGTGAAGAACGTCGACGTGGCTATCCTCAATCGCGACGAGGGTGGTTCGGGCATCGAGGTCGTTCGTCGCATCGAAGGATCCCCGACTTTCCGAACGGTCGCTCCGGTCCACGATCAGGCCGAGCTCCGAAGGGCGATCGACGAGGAGCGCGCGATTGCGGCGGTCGAAATCGGGTCCGATTTTTCGCGCGACCTGGCCGCCGGCAGGCCCGCGAAGGTACAAATTCTCCTCGATGGCCGGCGCTCGAACGCGGCGCAAATCGTCGATAGCTACATCGGCGAGATCGTGAACTCGTTCGTCACGGAAGAAAACGAACGGTCCCATCGCATCGCCAACGTGCCGCGGATCGTCGTACGCAACTGGTTCAACGCCAACCTTACGTTCCGATGGTTCACGCTGCCCGGTCTCATCGGGATCATCGCCCTCATCATCGGTCTCACGGTGACCGCCCTTTCGGTCGCCCGCGAGCGCGAGCTCGGCACGTTCGATCAGCTCATGGTGGCGCCGCTTCGAACGCACGAGATCCTCCTCGGCAAGATGCTTCCACCGCTCTTGATTGGCTTCTTCCACATCACGCTCTACGTCGCCGCGGCCGTTCTTTTGTTCGGCGTTCCGTTGCGCTGGTCGTTGCTCTCGCTCTACGGCAGCGCGGCTTTCTTCCTCTCGGCCGTCGTGGGCGTTGGCCTCTTCATCTCGTCGCTCAGCATGACCCAGCAGCAGGCGATTCTCGGGGCGTTTCTCTTCATGGCGCCCGCGACGCTCCTCTCGGGGTTCGCGACGCCGATCGAGAACATGCCGAGCTGGCTGCAGACGCTCACCCTCGTCAACCCGCTGCGTCACTTTCTCGTCGTTACGCGCGGCGTCTTTCTCAAAGGAATATCGTTCGAGGAAGTCGTGACGAACACGGTGCCCTTGTTCTTCATCGCCGTGGTGACGCTTACCGCGGCCGCCTGGCTTTTTCGTCGACGCATGGAGTGATCTCGGGTGAGACGCCAATTCGAATCCCTCGGCTGCCCGCACCCGGTTGTCCCCGTCGAGCGCGAACGGTACAAAGCGGTGGACACACATGAAGCGTTTCAAGGGATTCGGGGACGCTGACGGCAAGTTCTTCAAGGCGCTCGCAAGAAATCAGAATCGCGATTGGTTTCTCGCGCACAAGGAGGAATTCGAGCTGGGTTGGAACCAGCCGATGAAGGATCTCCTCGCCGATCTGCGCGAGGCGATCGACCGGTCCTACGCCCACTGCGACCTCGATGAGCCGAAGGTGTTTCGCATCTTCCGGGACGTTCGGTTCTCCAAAGACAAATCGCCCTACAAGACGTTCGTCGCCGGGTGCATTCCGACGAAACGTTCTGCGAAAGTCACTGAGACGCCCGTGGCGATTTACATGCACTTCGGAACCGAGAACGTCGTCGCGTCGGGGCTTTACAGGATGGATGCGCCGGTCGTCGCGAGGTACCGAGCGGCGGTCGCCGACGCGGCGCGCGGCAAGGAGGTCGTGAAGATCCTCGCGAAGCTCGAGCAAGCGGGATTCTCTGCAGGCAGCCTGCACGACGATGTGTTGAAGAAAGTGCCGAAGGGCTTCGATCCCAGCCATCCGCGAGCCGCGCTTCTCAAGCGAAAGAGCCTGGGAGTCTCCTTTCCGCCCCTTCCGAAGGGTCGGCTTGCGTCGTCCGAGCTCCTCCCGTGGCTGGTCGATCACTCGAAGAAGGTGGCGCCGCTGGTCGAGTGGCTGGTGTTTGCGACGGCGTGAATCGCGCGGCGTGCGCTCCGCGCCGGGAGTGTGACAGCCGTCCACTCCAGACGAGCGTTCCCACATGACCGCCGCATCCGCTTTGCGGGCGATGTCGTTCGTGTCGATCGCAACGGGGTCAAGCAGGGGTTCTCGCAACCGTTCCCTCCCATGGGTCGATGGGAGCAAAGGAGGGGACGGGCGATGCAGAGAATCAGGGTAATCCTCGTCTGTCACCGCTGCGGCGCCCTGGAGCTGCGATACGTAGTGCCGGCCGCCCCCACCCACCCCGAAGTTCTTGCCCTTCCGATGCCGGCCGGATGGCATCAGGAGTGGGACGACGGTTCAGGGGGCATCGTCCTGATTTGCGAGCGGTGCGCCAAGACGGGCGCGTAAGGGGCGCGGCCACGACGACGCGCTCGCCGCGCATGCGGTCGACACCGCGAGCGAGGGTCACGTACCGGTCGATGCGGCGGTGCCGGTGGTCGCCCCCGTGCGCCCGCCAGTGAGCGGTCCCGATGCGGTGAACGTCGCCGATGCGGTGAACGTTCCGGTTCCCGGCCCCCGGCCGCCTCGACCCTTGCCCGTGACCGTGCCGGTGCCCGCACCGCCCGTACCCATGGCCCCGGTGCCGATGCCCGTGCGGCTTCCCGTTGCGCTGGAGGTCCCGGTTCCAACGCAGGGCCCCACGCACGGGCTGCTGGACCACGCGGATATGGGAATGATGGGGCTACTCGTCGTCAACCCATGAGTGGACGTCGCGTGAAGCCTCCTGCGGGCAGCTCGCGCCTTCGCCCGTGCAAAGGCGCGAAGCCCTCCGGTCGCTCATGCCGGCGTCGACAAGCTCACCATCCACTGCGTTCCAAAGCGGTCGGCGCACATGCCGAAATACGGGCCCCATGGCGCATTCGCGATCGGCATCGTGACCTTTCCGCCGTCACCGCTGAGCGCCTGAAATACCCGGTCGGCCTCCGCCTTGTCGTTCGCGACGACAGAAACATGAAAATTATTGCCCGGCTTGAGCGGCGGACCGAACCCCTCCACCGCGTCGCTGCCCATCAGATGCACCGTCTCGGTAATGGGAAGTTGAATGTGCATGACCTTGTTCTTCGCGCTGTCGGGCACGCCCTTCATGAAGGACGTCTCGCCGAAGGTCTGCTTCATGAGAATCCGCGTACCGAAGACCTTCTCGTAGAACTTGAAGGCCTCTTCGGTGTTCCCGGCAAAATTCAGATAAATGTGGACGAGCTGCATGGTGAAACCTCCGAAAGGGTGGTCTCGCTTCGAACGAGAACCCAGGGGGATCGTTGATCGAGTCAGCCCCGAGGACGAACGGGGAAAGACACAGCCGACACGCTCCTCGCTTTTTTTCTTCGTTCGAGCGTGGGGGGGCCCCAATTGCACCCGGGGTTCGACCCGGCGCGGGTGCCGTAGAGGCGGAGCGAACGGGTTCGGCAACCCTCTACTTCAAATAGGCCGCCAGCGGGCTATTGATGTGCGCGAGTTCCTGGGCGGCAAGAAGAGCAATCGCGGTGGCGCCTTGCTTGTCGAAGTGCGCCTTGTCGCCATTGAACGTGAGGGCCGCCGCGGCGGTCTGACCGATCATGTTGTAGTACGCGACGGCAACCGAGTTGAGGTCGTCGACAAGCAGACCCTTCATCATGCCGAGCGCAATGGTCGCGTCGCAGTAGGGCTGCAGCCGGGTGTTGGTCTCCATTCCGCCGACCCACACCTGGAGCGGGGAAGACGTGGTCGGGATGAAGGTCGCCATCTTCGCCGCGACCTCGTCCGCCATGACCCCCAACTGCGTCTGGAAGGCCGCCGGAGCGACGGGGCCGTGCGTCGTCCCGCTGTCGTTGATCCCGAACGCGGCCATCACGTAGTCGCCGGCCTTGACGTTGGCGATAAGAGTCTTCCAGCGACCGGCGTAGAAGGTGTCGATGTTCGCGCCGGGTTGCGCCTGATCGTCGATCGTCACCTTACTGATGAAGTATTGCCCGAGCTCTTGGCCCCAACCCTCCTGAGTGGTCGCGGCCGTGTACACACTCATCGTCGAGTCGCCGGCCAAGTGGACCGTGATGGCGGGGAGCGCGCTCTGATCAGCCTTGCCCCCGTCCGGGTTGAGCCCGCCGCCGACGACTCCCGCGTCGCTACCGGCGCCACCACCATTGCCTTTGCCACCCGCGCCGCTGCTGCTCCCCGCGCCGCTGCTGCTGCTCCCGGAGCCGCTGCCGCCTGCGCCGCTGCCCCCTGCGCCGCTGCCGCTGCCGCTGCTGGACCCGCTGCCGCTCCCGGAGGAGCTGCCTGTCGTCGGCCCGCCGCCACCGGGAGGAGCCACGGCCGTCCCCGACGAGCTGCCGCCCGAGGCACCTGAGCCCGAGCTGGATCCTCCGGCGGGGTTCGCGCCGCCGGAGGATGCCGCCCCGGGAGGGCCGCCGCTCGAGGCGTTCGCCGCAGTCCCGCTGCCGGCTCCACTGCTGCTACCCGACGACGAGACGTCGCTGGACCCTGCGCCGCTCGATCCGGCGCCGGGCTGGGCGCCGGACGAAGGCGAATTGCTGCTGCACGCAACCGGCCCGAGCGCCAGCGCCAAGAAAGCCCCCGTTCCAAGCGGCCAGAATCGCATGTGATGTTTCCCGTGGCGAAGAGAAGTGCGGACTCGCGCGCGAGTGCGCCGCTTCTCGATTTCTCGTGCACGTTGGCCGTTCCGGACTGCTGGGTCAAGCCAGTCTCCCATGCCGAAGAAGACATACGCGTTCCGAGCGAAAAATTGCGCCAACAGCACCCACCTCGCGATGTTCGCCCTCAAGGGAGGCATGCCCCTTTCGGCGGTTGGTCTATCTAAGGAGACGCTACGACGAGACGACAAACTCGTCCGAGTGCGCTGCGTGCGCGGGTCGCTTCTCTGGCGGGACTTGCCTACCGACGCGCGTTCACTATAGTAGACGTCATGATCCAAACCGTGACGCCACAGCAGGCCCAAGAACTGATGTTGCACGGCGACGTCGACGTGGTCGATGTTCGGGAATTGAACGAGTGGCATTGCGGGCACATCGCAGGCGCCCGCCACGTGCCCTTGGCTCAGCTCCGCGCGAACCCGAAGGCAGAGCTGCCGCGAGACGGAATCATCTTCGTTTGCGCGGCCGGCGTTCGCAGCGAAACCGCCGCAAGGTTGGCTCATTCTCACGGACTGACGAAGCTCTACAATCTCGTCGGGGGCACGCGCGCCTGGCACAACGCCGGCCTGCCCCTCGTCCGCCCGGCAAGCGCGGCGTGAGGTCCCGGCCGTTCCGGACTGGCGTCGGTCGGACGAAAACTTCGTCTTTTTCCGCGCGATCGAATCGCACGCCTCCCGATTAAAGAGTTGGAGGGAGCGAAGCTCGACCTCCGGCGCTTTCTTCCTTGCAGCGAGGCTCCGACGTTTCGAGACGAAAGACGTTTGCTCGACGAGCAAAGACGCTTCGCCAACGAGAAGAGACGCATTGCCGATTGGAAACGTGGTTTGGACAGGTGGAAATGACGCTGCGCCATTCGAAACGTTCGCCGCGCCGACCGACAAAGGCGCAATACCTATCAACGAAACGCTTTGCCAACGAGAAAGGACGCCAAACGAGCTGAACGAGGCGCATCGCCAATGAGAAGGACGCTGCGTCATTCGAAAAGGATGGCTGCCTTCACGAACGAGACGCGATGCCCACCGAACACGGCACTTTGCCGGAGGGAATTGCCGCTCTGCCCATGGAACATGACGCGGAACCAATGAGAAACGACGCTTGACGAATTGAAGAAGCCTCTTTCTCCAGCGAACTTGGTGGCCCCGCGCCCGAGAAAGCCGCGACGTCGGGCTGTTAATCCGCGGCACGTACCAATCTGGTCGAAGGCGGCTAGGGTTTTCGCGTGCCGACGGCTGGCGAAGGGTCGGGCCTCGGGGTGAACGCTTTGAACCTCGTGTGGCATGATGAGCGACCATGCGACGGCTCGGTCCCATCGCCGCAGGAGCGCTCGTGGCAGGCGGCCTCGCGGCGACGTCCCTGCCGGCACGTGCGTCCGCCTCCGCTCACCTCGTCTACTTGCGCGGGCCCGGCGCGGAGGCATGCGCCGGCGAGCCGGCCCTCCGCGCGGCGGTGAGCTCACGCCTGGGTTACGACCCATTCTTCGCGTGGGCACGCGAGACGCTTTTCGCCGAGATTCAACACGACAGCGGCGCGTTTCGGGCCGTCGTCAAACTCGTCGACGAGAACAACCTCCAGCGCGGCTCGCGCGAGATTTCGGTGCAAGGGGACGACTGCTCCGTCGTCGTCGACGCACTCGGCCTGACCATCAGCCTGACGATTGACCCGTCGAGTGTCGCGGGGAGGCCCAGCGAACCCTCGGCACCACGCGAGCCGGAAGAGGCTCGCGGGGAGCCCGCAATCGCGCCGCCGGCGTCGCTCGCGCCAGCGCGCGAATCGATCCCTACGCCGCCGCCGCGCACCTCGGAGTGGTCGCTGCACGCCGGAGTGGGCTTGATGGGCGCGGTCAACCCGGCTCCGTCGCCAACCGCGGGAGCAACGGTCTTCGTCGGGCTCGCGTGGCGAGCCCTGTCGGCCGATGTCGAGGGGCGAGCCGACTACCCGGCGACGGGCGCCGGCAATCTCTCGGCGGGCCGGGTTCGTTCCTGGTTGTTTGCGGGTCTGCTCGTACCCTGCGTTCATCTCGGGCTCGCGTTCGGCTGCCTCGTCGTCGGCGAGGGGGCGCTCGGGGCCACGGCGCCCGGTGTCCTTCGGCCAAGAGACCAATACGGGCTGTGGTCGGCGGTCGGCGCGCGGCTCGGGATCGAATGGGCCCCTTCCGATCGCCCGGTGACGTTGCGGGCGTCGGCGGACCTCCTCGGAAGCCTCGTGCCGGAAACGCTCAAAGTCGACCAACAAGCGGTCCACCAGGTGGCTCCGTGGTCCGCCGCGCTGGCGTTGGCCGCCGCGTGGCGCTTTCGATGACAATCTCGTCGCCCTCGTCCCGAGCACTCTCCGATGGCCACGCCTCGAGCCGCCTCGCCCGCCGTGGACGACTCCGGGCGCCACGCGCGGTTCCGGACTGTCTTCGAGCGCGAGTTCGACTACGTGTGGGCCTCCCTTCGACGACTCGGCGTCCACCCTCGCGACCTCGAAGACGTTGCTCAGGACGTTTTCGTACACGTCCACCGTAGGCTCGACAGCTACGACGCGTCTCGCCCCATTCGCCCTTGGCTTTTCGCGTTCGCGGCCCGCTGCGCGTCCGACTGGCGCCGACTCTCGCGTCATCGGGTGGAGCTCCTGGGAATCGACACACAAGCGGCGGATGGCACGCCTTCGGCGGACGCGTTGGTCGAGCGCCTTCAAGACGCGGACCTGGTCGTCCGTGCACTCGACTTCGTCGACGCCGATCGACGCGCGGTGTTCATTCTTCACGAACTCGACGAGTGCCCCATGAAAGAGATCGCCGAAGCGCTCGATCTCCCGCTTTTCACCGGCTACTCGCGGCTGCGCGTGGCGCGCGAAGAGTTCACCGCGGCCATTCGAAGGCTGCGCCCACCGAAAGGCGGACAATGAGCGACCCAGACCTTCCGCCGCTGGACGAAGACGTCCGCGCTCTCGTTCGGCGAGCCGCGGCGGTGCAGCCCGCGCCCCCAGGCGCGCGCTCGCGTGTGCTCAATCGCGTCGAGCACATCGTCGGACCACCTGGTGGAGGCGGAGGAGACGGGGGCTCCGCCGGTTCCGGGGGGGCAAGTCTCCGGACTTCGGACGCAACCGGCGCGGCGAAGCGTCTCTTACGCCGGGTGCTACCGCTGGCGGCCAGCTTCGGTCTCGGCGGCGGGGTCGTGGCGATCGCGATGCAGCGCCCGCCGGAGCCGGCGCGAATCGTCTACGTCGATCGGCCGTCCGAAACGGCTTCCGTCGCCCAACCGCCGACCGACCCGAATGGGACGCCGGTTCCCCCGAGCGAACGTGTTCCGGCGCCCGCCAGTTCCCAGGCGCCGGTGCCGTCGGCGATCGCGCCCCCATCCGGCAGGCCGCTCGCGGCATCGCCGTCGCGAGACCAGCTCACCGCCGAGCGACAGCTCCTCGACCTCGCGCGAGGGGCCCTCGAACGCGAAGACGCGCAGGCGGCCCTCGACGCGACCGCGCGGCACGAGCGGGGATATCCGAACGGCGCGCTCGTCCAGGAGCGGGAGGCGATGGCGATTCGCGCGCTGGTCCTTTTGAAGCGGACGACCGAGGCCCGCGCTCGAGC